>SLOU01000039.1 GCA_007132385.1 Balneolaceae bacterium
AACACCGTTTCAAAAATGAGTTAACGACTCTTGAAAAACTGGCCAAAACATTGCGAGACAAAAGATTCGGAACCGGTTCTATTAATTTTGAAACCCCCGAACCCGAGTTTGTTTTGGATGATAACGGCAAACCGGTTGAAGTGGTCATCAAGGAACGTATATTTGCCCATAAGCTGATTGAAGAGTGTATGTTGATGGCGAATAAAACAGTTGCTCACCATGTTGAAAACCTGAGACAGCAATCGGGCAAAAAAAAATCAAAATCAAACCACCCTTTTTTATACAGAATTCACGATCAGCCTGACCTGGAAAAACTCTCCAATATCCGTGAAAATGTAAAACCGCTCGGAATCGAATTTGATCTGAAAAACCAGGTAACCCCCAACTATATCAATAGCCTGTTGAACAAAGTGCAGGGCACCAATATGGAAGCGATTATCAATGACCTTACACTACGTGCTATGGCCAAAGCAGAATATAGCCCGAAGAACATCGGCCATTTTGGCCTCGGGTTTTCTCAATATGCACATTTTACCAGCCCGATACGACGCTATCCGGATGTGATTGTTCACCGCCTGCTTAAAAAATACTACTCCGGAGCCATTGAATACACGCATACCGAGTTGGAAGAAATGGGGGAACACTGCAGCGAAAGAGAACGTTATGCCGTAGCCGCAGAAAGAGACTCGGTGAAACTGAAACAGGTTGAATTCCTTTCGGAACGTCTGGGCGAGAAATTTGACGGGGTAATCAGCGGTGTAACAGAAAACGGTTTGTATGTAGTTTTAAATGATATATACTGTGAAGGAATGGTTCACGTTAGTGATCTTAAAGACGATTATTACGTTTACAATGCTCAACGCCATTGTCTCCTGGGACGATCCAAAGGTAAGCAATTTCGATTGGGTGACGTCATAAGCGTTAAAGTCGTAAAAACAAATATCGATCGAAGGCAGATCGATCTGTCTGTAGCTGATTAGAAGCATCGAGATGATTTATATGATGAACCCGGGAATACCCCGGTGTCTGCAAAAAATTACCGATCATTTCTGCGGTTGAGACATGGGTTTTTTGTAACAAATTTGATTTTCAATCTAAACCAACCCTCTATAAAAAACAGGTACGTGGCATGCGGTACTTACATAAATTTTCAGTTCTTTTCCTGATTTCTGTTTTTTCCGGACTCACATTTGCAGAATACGCCCTGGCACAACAGGATTTTGTATTTGGGAAAAACCGGGTACAGTACGAAGCGTTTGACTGGCGGTTTATCGAAACCGAGCATTTTAACATCTATTACTACGACCAGAAAAACTACCACCTTGCCCAGTTTACTGCCGAATCTGTGGAATCAAGCCTTCAGCAGCTTATGGAGGATTTTAATCACACCCTCACCGACCGCATTGATGTGATTATTTATGATTCGCACAGCGATTTTTCCATGACCAATGTGGTTGCCCTGCCGGTGGATGCCCAGGGCATCGGAGGGGTTACGGACAAGATGCAAAACCGTATGACTCAACCTTTCATGAGTGATTACAGGGATTTTCGCAGAGTTCTTCAGCACGAATTACTGCATGCTGTTGTCAATGATTTCTATTATGGTGGTGGTATTCAATCTATGATGAGACATAATATACAGTTGCGGATTCCACTCTGGTTTGAAGAGGGCCTGGCTGAATACCTTGCTCAGGGATGGGATACCGAAACAGATATGGTCATGAGGGATGTCGTAATTAACAATCTGCTCCCGCCTTTGTATCAAATTTCCGGAATTTTATCATACAGGGGTGGGCAATCTTTCTGGAATTTTATTGAAGAAGAATATGGGCGTTCAAAAATAACCGAGATACTTCAAAGGCTGCGCCAAACCCGTAGCGTCCAACAGGCACTGGTACAGTCAACCGGGTTAAGTGTTCAGGAACTGAGTGATCGCTGGAAAGACAGCCTTCAGAGACGGTATTTCCCCGAGGTGGCCGAACGTCAGGCTCTGACACAGGTTGCCACCCGGATCTCCGAACGCAGCCGGTTTATGTTCAATACGAGCCCGGCCATATCTCCCCAGGGCGACAGGATTGCCTATATATCGGCACGACGCGGTGTTTTTGATGTTGTGGTTGTCAGTGCGGTTACCGGTGAGCACCTCAGAACGGTCATCCGCGGCGAAGACAGCCCGATGTTTGAAGAGTTGAATATCCTGAATCCCAACCTGGCATGGTCGCCCGATGGGCAGCAAATCGCCCTTTCCACCAAGTCGGATGGAAGATACAACCTCGGTGTTATCGACTACGAATCCGGTGACCTGCAAATGTATCGTTTTCCGCAAGTTGATGCGATCAATTCGGTAGCATGGTCGCCCGATGGACAAAAAATTGCTTTTGACGGTAATATCGGCGGATATCAGAGTATCTTTGTCTATAACCTGGAACGGGAAGAACTTATGAATCTGACCAAAGATGTATTTACCGATGTGGAACCTGCCTGGGGTCCGGATTCCGAAACGGTTTACTTTGTATCCAACCGCGGAAACCGTCTGACTGCCGGCCAGCACAGATCAGGCTACTCCATCCTCAGGCATGAAGAATCCTATCAACAGGATATCTATTCCATCCGTATCGGTTCCAACCGAATAGAACGGCTTACCAATGGTGCCTGGGATGATTACCAGCCCACTTTGACCAATGACGGAAGAATGTTGTTTGTATCAGACCGGAATGGTATTCCCAATATTTATGAGTACAATTTTGACGATCGTTCCGCCCGCCCGCTCACCGATGTACGAACCGGTATTTACCAGATCTCAGTATCCAACGATGGCAGCAGGCTGGCGTTTAATGCACAGTTTGAAGGCGCACGCCATCTCTACCTGATGAGAAATCCTTTCGAGAGTAGCATGGACCGGACTCTTACACCCAATTATTGGGCAGAAAGGCGGGCCAGTGAATCCCTTTCCGACCGGGTACCGGCGATCGGTTATGCTATGGAGATGATCAACCGCAGGCAACAGGGTAACCAGGTCGTGATTCGTGAACCGGTGACAAGCCCCGACCCGGATGCACTTGTCCATGTGGACGATATTACCGAAGAACCTGCAGAAGCCGAAGAGGATGCCACAGACGAGGCTATCGATTTTCGAAATTATGTTTTTGGCGAATCGGTCGTCAGAGACACTACGCTGCAATTGCGCGATGACCCACGTAAATTTCAGCCTGTGGACAACCTTACTGAAGACGGACGCTACCAACCAAAACGATACCGCCTGACATTTGCACCTGAAATTACAATGGCTGCCGGGCAGATCAACACATTCCACGGCGGACAGGCGTTTGCCATGTTTACACTGAGTGATCTTTTTGGCGATCACCGGCTTGCCCTCGGTACAAATCTCGTCTTTGACCTGCGTGACAGCGATTATATCATACAATATGGCTATTTCAGGCAACGCACCAATTTCGTTGGCAGCTTTTTTCACCAGTCACGGAATTTTCAGACTTTCCAGGGACAGCTCCTGCGATTCCGTACTTTTGGCATCGGTGCAGACTTCCAGTACCCGTTCAACCGCTTTGAACGGGTCGATTACGGGATTTCACTGATCGGCGTTAACCGGGATTTCAGTTCAATCCAGGGAGTTGGTGATTTAAACCTCCAGCAGGAAGCAAGCCGGTTCCTGCTGCCACAGGTGACCTATACGGCAGACTACACCCTTCCAGGGTTTATTACCCCCAGGTCGGGCAGCCGATATTCACTTCGTGCTTCCGGAAGTCCTCCCAGTTTCCTCCTGGATTCACCGCAGTTCTTTACACTCCACGGTGATTACAGGCGGTATTTTGACCTTGGAACTGATTATGCCTTTGCGATCCGTGGAGCCGGAGCAGGTTCATTCGGCCCGGATTCACAGACCTTTTTCATGGGCGGCATGCTCGGCTGGATCAATCAGCGATGGTCCGATGTTGAAATCCCCTTCGACCGTCTAACCGATACGTTCTTCGCCCAGCCCGCAACACCGCTCAGAGGACACAGATTTAACGAATCATTTGGCGACCGTTTTGCCCTTTTCAATGCTGAATTCAGATTTCCTCTGTTTGCCGCTGTCATACCCGGAGCCGTTCCTATATTACCACTCTGGAATATTACAGGAGTCGCATTCGTTGATGCCGGTGCTGCCTGGGGTATGGATATCAATTATTCAAGATATGTAGATTCACGTACCGGAGAACCGATCGTTTTCCGGCAAAAAGGTGGATCTTTAGATTTTAAAATCGCACAGGAAAAAGAAGTTTTACTGGATCCAAGGACCGGACTGGAACTTGAACCGGGAGCAGGTATTCAGGGAGAACCGGCCAACTACCTGGATGGCGATATCCTGATCGGTGCGGGATTCGGCCTGAGGGCTATAATGCTCGGACTTCCTTTCAGATACGACATCGGGTGGGCTTACGAAAGAGATGGATTCCGCAGCAGCCCGATTCATTACTTTACCATCGGCATCGACTTCTGAGGTGCAAGCCGGAGATCGAACGATTATCCGGCTTTCTCCATAATTGACTTGTTTACAGCCTCTTTAAAATCCCTGGAGATTTTAAGTGTAGGTACGTACTGTTCCGGAACAATGACTTCTTCATTTGTTTTAGGGTTCCGGGCAACACGCTGGGCACGTTTTACAACTTTAAAACTGCCGAACCCGCGAAGCTCGATGGTTTCCCCCCTTTTCATTGCCTCAATAACTGTCTCCATAAAGCCTTTAACAACAGCTTCAGTTTCAACTTTTGTAAGTCCGGTGGATGAAGAAATTATATCAACGATATCTGCTTTTGTCATAGTTTGGTAGGTTAGTTTAAGGATGTTTCCTGTTTTAATTCTTACAAGCAGTTGCGCTACATTAACAAACTAAGTCTCCATTCAGTTTCCGGTAAAATAATTTTTAGTATGAGTTATCTGAATAAACCGGAATCTCGCTAAAATATTCAAAAATCTTTTATACATTCGAACCTGAATTGTATAAAATCTGATTAACCCTGCTACATGGATACATTCGACCTGGTAATATCTTGGCTTGAAAACCTCATTTGGAATACACCGGAAGCCCTGCCGGTAATGGTCGTTATACTACTTGCATACGGAATCTTCATCACCATTCGATTAGGATTCATTCAAATTACCAAATTTAAACACGGGCTAAAAGTTGTTACCGGGTATTATGATGACCCGGATGATGAAGGCGATATTAACCATTTTCAGGCACTGACTACGGCTTTGTCAGCCACCGTTGGTATCGGAAATATTGCTGGTGTCGCACTTGCAATCCACTTTGGCGGCCCGGGTGCGCTATTCTGGATGTGGATCACGGCGATCCTCGGAATGGCGATCAAATATACTGAGGTAACCCTGGCCCAGAACTTTCGCAAGACCAACCCGGACGGCACTGTATCCGGCGGTCCGATGTATTATATCGAAGAAGGCCTTGGCCCAAATTGGAAATGGCTTGCTGTCGCTTTCTCCATTGCTGCCGCTATTTGTGCATTTCTTACCGGCAATGCTGTACAGGCCAATACAGTTGCAGATGTGATGAGCAGCGATTTCGAAATCCCCGTTGCAGTTACCGGATTCATCACAGCCAGCCTGGTAGCAGCTGTTATTCTTGGCGGTATCAAACGAATCGGTTACGTCACAGCCCGGCTGGTACCGTTCATGGCAACCATCTACGTACTTGCCGGCCTGGTGATCCTTTTGATTCATTATGACCAGGTACTCCCCTCACTCTGGATGATCTTAACCTACGCATTTGACCCTCAGGCCGGGGTGCTCGGTGTCGGTTCCGGTGCGTTTATATTCACGCTAAGCTACGGTGTTCAGAGAGGCCTTTTCTCAAATGAAGCCGGCCAGGGATCTGCTCCCATCGCACACTCTGCCGCCAAAACTGATCAACCCGTAAGAGAAGGCGTCGTTGCACTGCTCGAACCTTTTATCGACACACTAATCGTTTGCTCGATCACAGGCCTTGTTATCGTTTCAACTGGAGCCTGGGATATGCATCATCCTGCCTCGGTCAATCCCTCGGAGGGCAATATATCCTACATGGTTGACCCGGACTCGGAAGACCTGACCGCCCTGGAGTTTGAAAACGGTGTACCGGTCAACGGAGAAATGCTCAGATACAACGCCGCGGTGGATACAATGTATGCCGACAGCCAACATAGTGTGCTTTTTGAAGGCACTATCTCCGGTATCGGGATCGCTCCGATCGCAGTCTCACTGGACGGGAATGTCCTGAACCGCATTTACGGCGGTGTTGTAGAAAACGGGGCGCCCTTAACATCCAGGGCTTTTGAAATTGGCCTGGGGCCTATACTGCCCAACGGCGGACTCATTGTGACATTTGCTGTACTTCTTTTTGCTATTTCCACATCTATAAGCTGGAGTTACTATGGTGACAGGGCAGCCCAGTACCTGTTCGGGTTTAAAGCGATCTTCTGGTACCGGGTCACCTTTGTCCTCATGCATTTTTTCGGTGCAGTGGTTGCATTGACAACCATTTGGGCCTTTGGCGATGTGATGCTCGGACTCATGGCATTCTTTAATATCATCGCCCTGTTTGCTCTCTCGGGTGTAGCCTATAATCTCACCCAGAAATATTTTGAAAATACGGAAGTTTAAAAACTCCAATTAATGAATCGGATTCCAGATAATGTAACTGTCATCAAACATCCGCTCATCTTGCGGGATATGAGCATCGTACGTGATGTGAATACCGATACAGCCGGATTCAGGTCTGCATTGGCTCGCATCGCCATGATCCTTGCCTATCATTCCCTTGCCGAGCTTCCTCTGAAAGAGATCAGGCTGAAAACACCCATCCAGCAAGCCAAAGGTCACAAACTGGATACAGACGTTATTGTGGTCCCTATATTACGCGCCGGACTGAGCCTGGTAGATGCCATCATCAACTATGTACCTGAAGCCAAAGTGGGACATATTGGCATGTACAGAGACGAAAACACACATGAACCCGTTGACTATTACTCCAAGCTACCTCCTGGAGTGGACTCGGCATTGGTTCTGGTCGTGGATCCCATGCTGGCTACCGGCGGCAGTGCCGATGATGCAATTAACTTTTTGAAACAGAAAGGAGCCGGAAATATTCGGTTTACATGCCTGATTTCTGCACCTGAAGGACTGGAAAAAGTTAGCAGGAACCATCCGGATGTTCCGATTATTACCGCTTCATTAGATGAAAAATTGAATGATGATGCTTTTATTGTACCAGGGCTCGGAGATGCGGGAGACAGATACTTTGGCACGTGATCCGGGAAGTTATCTTGGTATGGGTACGCTCATCGGTTTTCTTTTGTTTATAACCGGTTGCGGAGACCTGACCGAGTACGATACCCAACAGGTCCGTACAGCCATGCATGACTCCCTGATCTCTACAACCGAAAGCTGGGATGTGAATCTGACACTTCTTAAAAATGGACAGCGGCGTATCACTCTGGATGGATCCTATGCAATCAACTACCAGGATCCGGATCGCAATGAAACCTTGATTCGGGGGCCTGTATATGTCCAAATCTATGACTCCACCGGCACACTTGAGTCCGAAGCCTGGAGTAAACGAGCCGTCTATCATGCGGAAGAACGTGAATTTGAGCTCTACGATTCTGTCCGTGTTCATACCGTTCACGATCGTCAATTGTACAGCGATTACCTGTTGTGGCGCGAGAGAACCGACCGTATTACATCCGACTACATTGTCACGATTATTACCCCGACCGACAGCATCTCCGGCAGCGGATTCGACGGAAAAACCGATCTTTCAAGCTATATCATTACCGACCCCAGAGGCCGGGTGATTGTGGATTGATTTTCTTATCCTGAACCTATGTCCCTTTATACAAAATCTATTCCTTTTTTAATTCTGCTGTTGTGGGTATCAGGTACCTTTCAGGAAAGCTATGCCCAGGAGCAGATTAACATTCTCAATGCCCAGCGGGCTGAAGGGGGAATGGTAGACGGGGAACCGGTCCGTAAACTGCTCGGCGATGTGCGACTGGCTACCGATAACCTGGTGATGGACGCCGATAGTGCCTACCAGTTTGAAAATCTCAATATGATTCACGCCTTTAATATACAGATTGAATCGGAAAATGATATCGTTTGGGCCGATACTCTGTATCACAATACGTTTAGGGAATACAGTGAGTTCCGCGGGCGTGTAATCATGTTATCTGAAAATAATATTCTCTTCAGTGAAGAGATCGACTACGATCGTATTTTTGACGTTGCCCTGTTCAACACACCTGTACGTTTTGAGGACGAGGACGGAGTATTGGTTGCGGAAGGCGGATATTATTTTCAGAATACCGATATCGCTTTTTTTCGCGGTGATGTCCGATTGGCCGATTCCACTCAATATCTTGAAGCTGATTCCCTGTTTATGAATCGAGAATCCAGGTTCTACAGGCTGTATAACAATATCTATGCAGAAGATTATGAAGACCGTGTTACATTTACCGGAGATTACCTCGAAGCAGACTCTCTCGGTCACCGGCTTCTCTCCGGCAATGCCTGGATGATGCAAGTAAATGAAGCGGAAACCGATACATCACACCTGACTTCTGATATAATCATGGTAACTGAAACCGACACATCCGATTTTATCGATTCATACGGCAATGTCGAAATATGGTCGGAGTCGTTCACTGCACTTGCCGATACCGCCCATTACCGGAGTGATATCGAACAATTCAGGCTGATTTCAAACCCGGTTGCCTGGCAGAAACGAATACAATTGACCGGCCCGTATATCGAAGCACTTCTGGAAGATGATGAGATCAGGTTCCTGACTTCCTATCCCACCCCTATCGCTGTTCAGGAAGACAGCCTGACCGGTCGGCTGAACCAGATGACAGGCGATACCCTTCAGGCTTATTTTGAAAATGGGGATATCGACCGGATCATTGTTTTTGACAATAGTGAACTCATTTTTCATCTGAAAGATGATGACGACAATCCTGACGGCCTGATCGAACTGATTGCGGCCGGGGCAAGCACGATCAAGTTTGAAAACGGAGAACTCTACGACTTTATAGCCAAACGCAATGCGGAAGGATCGTACCTGTCCGAAAGTCCTGATATCGTCAATCGGCAGTTATCCGGATTTCGCTGGGATCCTGACATGAAACCACTAAAACCACCCGTTCAAAAACCACGACTTCCGGATATCGACCCGGAAAGGCCTTTCGACCTGCCTGATCGCTATCTCATGTACATACAGGAAAACGGGCTCATCCCCTGAACCAAGTTTTTACATTACATATTCCTCCGGTACTGGCCACCTACCTCGTAAAGTGCCTTTGAAATCTGTCCAAGAGAAGCCACTTTGACAGTTTCCATCAAAGTTTCGAACAGGTTCTCGTTTTCACGGGCTGTCTTTTTGAGATCCTGAAGGGCTAATTGACACGCTTTTTCATTTCTTTTCTGAAAATGCCCCAAATTCTCTATTTGCTGTTTTTTTTCATTCCGGGTCGACCGGATTAACTCCTGTTCCTTCTCCTGTTCTTTCTCTTCAGAATCGCTTGTAAACGTATTCACCCCGATGATCGGCAATTCACCGGAATGCTTCATCGATTCATAATTCAGGCTTTCATCCTGAATTTTTCCGCGCTGGTACATATGCTCCATGGCTCCCAGAACTCCTCCCCGCTGAGTCAGACGATCAAATTCGGTCAGTATTGCTTCCTCTACCAGATCGGTCATTTCCTCGATAAAATAGGATCCCTGATTGATATTTTCATTTTTGGCAGTTCCAAGCTCTTTGTTGATAATCAGTTGTATCGCCAGTGCTCTACGCACCGATTCTTCGGTGGGAGTTGTTATCGCTTCATCGTAGGCATTGGTATGCAGCGAATTACAGTTGTCATAAATGGCCAATAGTGCCTGGAGCGTCGTACGAATATCGTTAAATTGTATCTCCCGGGCATGAAGCGAACGGCCACTTGTCTGAATGTGGTATTTCAACTTTTGCGAACGTTTATTGGCACCGTATTTGTGTTTCATGGCCACTGACCAGATCCTCCTGGCAACACGACCGATTACGGCATATTCGGGGTCCAGCCCGTTGCTGAAAAAGAACGACAGGTTATGTGCAAAATCATCAATCTTGAGTCCTCTTGAGAGATAATACTCTACATATGTAAACCCGTTTGCCAGGGTAAATGCAGCTTGTGTAATCGGATTGGCGCCCGCCTCTGCAATATGGTAGCCTGAAATCGACACTGAGTAGTAGTTGCGAACATTTTTCTGTGTGAAGTAAGCCTGAACATCACCCATCATCTTCAGTGCAAATTCTGTCGAAAATATACAAGTATTCTGTGCCTGGTCTTCTTTCAGAATATCGGCCTGAACTGTTCCGCGCACAACATTCAGAGACTTCTCCCGAATCCGTTCGTATGTTGGCCCGTCAACAAGCTGATCACCGGTTAATCCCAGCATGCCGAGGCCAAACCCATCGTGTGATTTCGGCAGGTCCAGGCTATAAACAGGAGCTGGCAGATTGTCCTTTTCAATGTCATCACGGGCCTTCTCCAATACCTTTTCCCACTCCCCTTGCTGCTTCAGATAATGCTCTACCTCCTGATCGATGGCCGTATTCATAAACATCGCCAGGATCATCGGCGCCGGGCCATTGATTGTCATCGATACAGATGTTTCAGGAGCAGCCAACCTGAACCCGGAATATAGTTTTTTCATATCATCCAGGGTACAAATACTCACACCCGAATTGCCGATTTTTCCATAAATATCCGGGCGGTGATCGGGATCCTCACCGTAAAGCGTTACCGAATCAAATGCCGTTGAGAGGCGGGCAGCCGGCATCCCTTCACTGAGATAGTGAAACCGTTTGTTTGTTCTCTCGGGTGTACCTTCACCTGCAAACATCCGTGTCGGGTCTTCAGCTTTCCGTTTAAACGGGTATACACCGGCTGTGTAAGGAAAATAACCAGGCAGGTTTTCTTTAAGTGCAAACTTCAGCCTTTCGCCGAGATGTTTCGTTTTTGGCAAAGCCACCCGGGGTATTTTTGTACCACTTAACGACTTGCTGAACAGTTTGCTTTCGATCACCTTATCTCGAATTTTCACCCGGAAAAGTTCTTCGTTATACTTCTGGTACAATTCATCCCAGCCGTCGAGAATACTCAGTGAAATTTTGTCAAGATTACTTCTCCAGTGATCCCGCATCGTTTCAAGCCGTTCCAGCATCAGCTCCTGGTTCTCAGGATCCCAGTTTTTAACCTGGTCGATCGTACCCAGTACCTGTTCGAGCCTGGATGCAATTTGCACCTGTTCTTCCGCCCATTCGTGATAATCCTGCAGCGCCTCTGCAATTTCCGACAGGTAACGCTGCCGCTTGCCCGGAATTATGGCCTGCGACTGCAACCCGTCAGCAGGCTCTGTATTTGTATATATAGACGTCACCCAGTTGAGGTTATACCGGCTGTTGATTCGGTTAACCAACGCACTAAAGAGACGGTTTACACCTTCATCATTAAACTGGGCTGCCACTGTCGGGTAAACAGGCATCTCTTCAGGTTTCAAGTGCCAATCCCCCCTGTTGCGCTGTATCTGTTTACGGATATCCCGTAATGCATCCAGCGAACCCTTTTTGTCAAACTTGTTCAATACAACCAGTTCTGCCAGCTCCAGCATATTAATCTTTTCAAGCTGTGTTGCAGCTCCATACTCATGGGTCATTACATAGATAGGGATATCTGTAATATCCACGATTTCTGTACCACTTTGTCCGATCCCGCTCGTCTCAACGATAACCAGATCGAAACCGTACGCTTTATAGGCAGCAATGACTTGCTCTACAGCAAGACTTACCGATTTATTGGCAGACCGGGTAGCCATACTTCGCATAAATACCCTGTCCGTATCAATACTGTTCATCCGGATACGGTCACCCAAAAGGGCTCCTCCGGTTCTCACTTTCGACGGATCGATGGAGATAATTCCAATCGTAACATCTTCAAATTCACTCAGAAACCTCCTTACAATCTCATCAGTCAGTGAACTTTTGCCCGCTCCCCCGGTACCGGTGATACCGATCAGAGGCGTCATCACACCCTTCTTCTCTCGGATCATCGTCCCCTCTCCATCGAGCAGCACACCGTTGTTTACCCGGACAAGGTCATGATGACCGTTTTCGAGCGCTGTAATGACCCTTGAAAGAGTATTTCTTTCTTTTTGAGTAATTTTTAGAACTTCTGGCGGCGACTTTAGAGCAGGATCGAAGTCGCATTGTTTCATCATATAATTGATCATTCCCTGCAAGCCCATGTGGCTGCCGTCTTCAACAGAAAAAATTCGTGAAACTCCGTAATCATGAAGCTTCCTGATCTCCTCACCCGCAATGACCCCGCCACCTCCTCCGAATACCCTGATATGAGAAGTTCCCTTTTCTTTCAATAAATCAACCATGTATTTGAAATACTCCATATGGCCGCCCTGGTATGAACTGATTGCAATTCCCTGGACATCTTCCTGGATTGCACAATTGACAATTTCATGCACTGATCGGTTGTGCCCCAGGTGGATCACCTCGGCGCCGCTGCTCTGAAGAATCCTGCGCATGATATTTATACTTGCATCGTGGCCATCGAACAGGCTGGCTGCAGTGACAAACCGGACGTTGTGTTTGGGGGTATAAATATTCGGACTGGATTGACCGTTACCCGATGAATGCTCCGGAGATTTCCCCGGATCCTTTTGGGTTGTTTCAGCTTCTTGAGACATTATTGAACCATGATATTTGGAAGCGTTTTTTTAAAAATACTTAAAAATTGTGTGATTCTGCAGAATACAGCTTAAAGAAATGAATATTCTGTTGATAATAAACACACACTTTCCACTATATAAACCGTGTTATCCATGTTTTCATTCTTTTTGTATTACCTGGGTGCCTGTGATCTGTAACATTTTGGTGATTAATTTATCTATTTGAATAAATACTCTCAGGTCAAACAAGGACCGTGCTTAAAAAAGAAATCTACATATTTATCGATCTGGATGGTGTATTGAGTACTGATATGCACAAACTCTATCAAACCAGGGAGCATGGAGATTCTTCACCGGATCGTTGGTGCCCGGTCGCTACCAACAATATCTATCGGCTTTGTAAAAAATATCTTGCCAAAATTGTTGTTACGACCCGGTTCGACAAGGAGATTACGATAAACCAGCTCAAAACACTATTTGAAAAAAACGGAGTTCCCGGGGGATTTGTTGCCGGTTTTGCCGGTGAAGAGCTGGCTGCTCAGGAAAACAGTTTTGCTGAAAAAGGTAATAAAATCAAGGCCTGGCTTGATGATAACGCCGCCGGCAACCAAACATATCTGATACTGGATAAAGATGATGACCTACTTCCTGAACAGTGGGATCATTTTATCCACGTTGACCCGGAAAACGGTTTTGCAGATCCGAATTCAATGATTGAAGCTGTGGAAATTCTCACCAATTTCAGTTTCAACAAAGGCTCGGACATACTTGATCGGCTCGGCTAACTGTATAGTTTTCAATGAACTGAACAACGTTACTTCCCGAGGTTGATCCCTATATCAGTTGCTGTCAGGATTGTATCCGATTCCAGCGGCACATTCTTTACCTTGCCAGCAACTTCCGAAATCGGAATCCGTCTGATTGAATTTTCGCGTAACACCACAAGCTTATTCATATCGCCCTGATCGATAGCCCGGATAGCTGCAGCCCCAAACCGAAGTGAGATAAGCCTGTCGTAGGTTGACGGAGTCCCACCCCGCTGAAGATGTCCCAAAACCAGAGACCTGGCCTCTTTCCCGGTTTTCCTGGCAAGTGCTTTTTCAAGATGTTCCCCGATGCCACCCAAAACTTCAGCCTGCCCCGGTTTTTTAGACCTTACAAAAAGTTCACCTCCCTTTTCTTTTGCACCTTCTGCCACTACGACAATGGCATACTTTTTACCTGTATCTTCAATTTCATTGATTTTCCGGGTGATCGCATCCAGTGAAAACGGAATTTCGGGTATTAAAACCACATCCGAAGAAGTTGATAACCCGGCATGAAGGGCAATCCATCCGGCATAACGCCCCATTACCTCAACAACCATTATCCTCTGATGGGATTTGGCCGTAGTCCGTATGCGGTCAATCGCCTCCGTAGCTATGGAAACTGCAGTGTCAAAACCGAGCGTAACGTCACAACCGACGATATCGTTGTCAATGGTCTTTGGAACCCCAACAACATCGATACCTTTCTTGACAAGTTTATTTGCTATAAACATCGACCCATCGCCACCAATAGCTACCAGGGCATCGATATTATGTTCACGAAAGGTATTTACGATCACATCCGACCGGTCTTCGGTATCCCAGGTACCGTCCTTTATTTGATACGCCATTTCAAACGGATTGCTTCGGTTGGCAGCTCCCAAAATGGTGCCTCCCTTCATGGCAATACCATAAACCGACTCTTCGGTCAGAGGAAGAAAAGGGGTATCCGTATATATGGATCCATAACCATTTTGAATACCAACAACTTCCCAGCCTTTTCTCAATGCTGCAATCGTTGCTGCTTTGATTGCTGCATTCAGGCCCGGTGCATCTCCGCCTCCTGTATTTATAGCTATTTTCATAAAAATTGTACTCTGATGATTATAAAAACTTCCGTGCAGTGAAAATGTTTATTAAAGCTGAATCCCGTTTACCAGCTCTCTACCTTCAATTGCAATGGCTTCTGCAAGTTTTAGCATACCGGGCCCTTCCCTGAGCAGTTCCGGCTCATCATTCGTCAAGTCAACGATTGTCGACTCCGTATCGGCAAGCGGCTGCTGATTATCGATGATAATATCGACAAAATGCTCAAAGCGACTAAGAAACATTTCTCTGTTTCCACTGGATGGGTCTCCGTATTCGGTATCCTGCAATTTGGCTGTTATAGCTAACAGGGGACGGTCTAACGTCTTTATCAAACTCATATTAATCGGATAATCGGGTACCCGGATTCCAACCGTTTTTTTCTTCGGATTGACCAGTAATTTGGGTACTTCCCTGGTAGCAGGCAGGATAAATGTAAATGGCCCGGGGATGATTCGTTTAACAAGTTTAAAATTTTGATCATCCATTTTGGCAAATACTGCCGCATGTTGCAAACTATGGCACATAACCGTTAAATGATCGTTTTTCTCAAAGTTTCGGATATTACGTATGCGATCGATCCCTTTCTTGTTTTGGTAATCACAGGCGAGTGCGTATTGAGAATCTGTTGGCATCAAAAGTACAGCTCCCGATTTCAATGCATCCACTATTTCAAAAACTCTTTTCTGATGTGGCGTTTCCGGATGAAGCTTAATTCGTTCTGCCATTCAGTTCCTCGCTGATTTTTTTGGGGTTAATTGCTTTTTGAAAATACGATCTGGCTGAAGCCGATTCAAACAAGTCTGCTTAGATTTTTTCTTCATCGACTTTATTGATAACATTAAAGGAACCATTTGTCAATTATTTCTTTTCAATCAGTAGAAATCACAACCTAATTAAAGATCAGAAATATGTTAGATACCGATGTAAAAATATTTTGGCTGGGACATTCAGCATTTAAACTCGTAAGCCCGGCCGGAAAAACCATCTATATTGATCCGTTTCTTCAGCAAAACCCCAAGACTCCCGATTCATTTAAAAAAGCTGATGATGCGGACTATATTCTGCTCACGCACGGACACGAAGACCATGTCGGTGATTCGCTTGAGATTGCAGAGAAAAGCGGCTGCAAAGTAGTATCGCAGGTAGAACTTTCACACCTGTTAAAAAAACACGGCCTGGATGAAGATCAGCGTGTGGAGTTCAACAAAGGGGGTACTATCTCTTTTGATGACTTTTCCGTAACCCTGGTGTCGGCAAATCACAGTTCTTCGTTTGGCGGTGAATATGCCGGAGAAGCGGGTGGCCTGGTTGTCTCCTTCGACGACGATATCATTTTTTACCACCTGGGAGATACCAATATTTTTGCAGATCTTGAATTTTACGGAGAGCTGTATGAACCGGATGTTATCGCCGTCCCGATGGGCGACTACTATACCATGGGACCGAAAGAAGCTGCCATGTGCTGCGAGCTGATCGACGCCGCTGTCGCCCTGCCTGTTCACTACGGCACTTTCCCGGTCCTGACCGGCGATCCGGGCGAATTCAAAGATCTTACCGAAGAATATTGCGAAACTGAAGTCCTCATCCCAAAACCCGGTGAAGAGATCTTCGGGTAAACCCCAAGCCTCATGAACAATTCAATATGGAAAATTCGGGAGATCTCTACACGTAGGCATTCAGGATAAAGAAGATCATCACACCGGTGACCGACACATAAAGCCAGATCGGAAATGTCCATTTGGATACACGCCGGTGGGTTTGAAAACGCCCGGAATAGGCAAAATAAAAACTGGTAAGTACCAGTGGAACAACAAAGGCCGACAAGACAATGTGTGTAATCAGTATGAAGAAATAGACCGGCCGTATCAGGCCTTCGCCCGGGAATGGAGTATGACCCACATAACTGTGGTAGATCAGATAGCTGATCAAAAAGAAGGAAGATGTGACAAAAGCCGTAAGCATTAGCTTCATATGCCGTATGAATTTTTTATTGCGGATGGCTATAAACCCAAGTACAATCAAAACGGTACTGGCGCTGTTCAGCAAGGCGTTCAGAGCCGGCAGATGCTGAACCCAGTCTGCTGTGGTTTCGCCTGTTTCGCGAAAATAAATTAGCCAGATAAGAAAGAGAAAAGCCGCCAGACTGATGAAGACAATGACCCCAATAGCTTTGGGTACACTGAACTCTCGC
The DNA here is from genome assembly GCA_007132385.1 of Balneolaceae bacterium. GTDB lineage: Bacteria > Bacteroidota > Rhodothermia > Balneolales > Balneolaceae > SLOU01. The sequence continues at coordinate 16,861 of SLOU01000039.1, forward strand.
ACAAAATCAATCGTAATATCTTTTTTCACATTCTGTGTTTTACTCATTGAATCAATTCCTGTATTCATTTGATGATATTCGAATGCACAAATTTATCACTTTATATCGAACAATTTTTCAGGAAATCCCCTTTTTTTCAAGGGAATTTCTATGTTGACTACCCTGGCGGCTGTACTGGTAAACCAGGAAAAAGGAATCTAAAATCTTTGGTTTCAGTAACTTCTGAAGGGTTTTTCAGGAGATCGGGGAATCTGCAGGAAATCCCGATGAAATCCTTCAATTTTGTTATGAAAACTTGGGAATTTATCCCAATTCTATATTATCTTGATATCCGTTTGAACACGACAGATGCCGGGGTGTAACACTGATGGATTCTGAAAACTTATTTAGAATGAATTTAAATATCTTTTAGGGCTGCTGGGACGGTATGTGAAGTATTGAGATTTTCGGTACTTTCAATGCGGTTTAACAGACACCACTCGCAAACCGGTAAACGCTTAATGATCTAACTAAATCTATGGCTCAAGTTTTTCCCAAGTGGGTAGACGACATCCCCAAACGGTTATTGATTGGTATTATTATTTTACTCAACGGGTTGGTATTTGGTGTCTGGTATTTTATGTCTCCGGAATACACCAATGTGGGATACGCACCTGAGCAGCCTGTCCCCTTCAGCCATAAGCTTCATGTCAGTGAAATTGGCCTCGATTGCCAGTATTGCCATTCACAAGTATTCGACTCCCGTTATGCAAATATCCCGGCAACCGAAACCTGTATGACTTGTCACAGTCAAATTGCAACCGACAGTGAAGACCTCGCACCTGTTTTTGAAAGTTGGGAAACCGGTGAACCGCTCGAATGGATCCGGGTGCATAATCTGCCCGATTACGCTTATTTTAACCACAGCTCACACGTAAATGTAGGTGTTGGATGTGAAGCGTGCCATGGACGTGTCGACCGGATGGAAGTTGTTTTCCAGGCAGAACCGCTGAGCATGAGTTGGTGCCTCGATTGTCATCGGGAGCCCGAAAAGCATGTACGGCCGGTGGAAGAGGTAACAACCATGGGATATCAGGTTGAAAACCAAATTGAAGCTGGAAGGGAATTGGTATCCAAACAGAATATCAATGCGCCACTTTACTGCCAGAGTTGTCACTATTGAACGAACACAGGATGGGCCTGTCCTGATTTTGTCAAATCAAACAGGCCCGGCTGGTAATGTAAAGCGATTTTGAATTTAAGTCTGAATGACGAATGAGCGATAAACTCAAACAAAATAGTTACTGGAAGAGCCTCCGAGAGCTCGCTGAGAATGAGGAGTATAAAAAATACGAGGAGCGTGAATTTCCGGAGAATGCAGCTGAAATGACCGATCAGGTCTCTCGCCGCAGCTTTTTGCGTGTTATGGGTGCCTCTATTGCACTTGCCGGTTTTGCGGCCTGCCGGAGACCGGTTCAGAAGATCATTCCATTTTCTGAAATGCCGGAAAATATGATACTCGGTGAACCCCTTTTTTACGCAACCGCTCATCCTTTCCAGGATTCACTGAACGGGCTGCTTGTAAAAACCAATGAAGGCAGACCTACTAAAATTGAAGGAAACGAAGCTCATGAAGGTAGCGGTGGACGCACCAATATTTATGACCAGGCTGAAATCATCGGTTTATATGATCCCGACAGATCCAGAACTGTTCTTAACAACGGAAATGAAGCTTCGAATGAAGATTTTATCGAATTCGCTTCAGGTCATTTTTCAGAGACCGATCAACGTATTCTTTTTATCAGTGAAGCCAACTCCTCACCTACCCTTCAACGGATTCGAAGCCAGGCTTTAGCCGACTATCCGAACAGTGAATGGGTAACCTATGAAGCTTTCAATGATGAAAACCAGATAGAAGGTGCCGAAATTGCATTTGGCAGCCGGCTGCGTACGATCAATCATTTTGATAATGCGGATGTCGTCGTAGCCCTTGACAGTGATTTCATGAACCCATACGGGCATAAAAACAGCGTGGAAAATGCCCGTAAACTGGCCGGAAGGCGTCAAATTCAGGGTACGGAAGACTCCCTGTCAAGAATCTATTCTATCGAAAGCACATTTACCAATACCGGTTCTTTTGCTGATCACAGGCTTCGCTTAAAAGCCTCCGAAATTCCTGCCTTTACCTTTGCCCTTGCTGCTGAACTCTCCGGATCTGTATCCGGGCTGGAAGCATTTAGCGGTGTCAGCAATGAATTCAGTGGTCACGATTGGGTCTCAATGCTTGCCCAAGATCTGCTTGAAAGCACCGGCTTGTCTCTGTTAACGGCCGGATATGGACAAATCCCGGCCGTGCATGCTGCCGTAGCTGCAATTAACGCGGCACTTGATAATATCGGAAGCACAGTCACCTACCACGACGTGCCGCATTTCGGTGAGGAAAATCAGCAAAACCGTTTTATTGAAGCAGCTCGTGAACTGCAAAATGGCGAATATGATACCGTTGTATTGATCGGCAGCAACCCGGCATTTACCGCACCTTCAGACCTCCGGTTTGAGGAGGCTCTCGGGCAGGCCGAAACCGTCATTCATCTTTCGCATTATGTTGACGAAACCTCCCGAATTGCAGACTGGCACGTAAACCGGGCCCACTTTCTCGAATCATGGGGTGACGGATACTCCTATACCGGTATCAGTTCGGTTATACAGCCTCAAATTCAGCCCTTGTTCGGAGGCTGGAGCGAGATTGAATTTTTGAATGCCATTGTATCCGGAGAGTGGCAGGACGGATATGAACTGGTACGTGAAACCTGGCAGGAGCAATACCCTGATGATTTTGAAGCACGCTGGCGGGAAATACTTCACGACGGTGTCGATACCGAGTTGAATTTTGAAGAAATCGAGGTCAGCCTCTCGGAAGATTTTGCCGGCCAAATTTCCGTCCACCTCGACACATCACCCGTTTCAGGCATCGAAATCGTCCTTAAACCCGATGCGAAGCTGTTTGATGGCCGGTATGCCAACAACAGCTGGCTGCAGGAACTGCCTGAACCCATGACCAAAATCACATGGGATAATGTAGCTCTGATGAGTCCGGCAACCGCCCGGGAACTCGGAATTCCGGACGAACGCAGATTAAAAGACAAAGATACGCCGGTCATTCGCATTGATACCGGTGACTCAACCATTGAAATTGCTGCATGGGTACAGCCGGGGCATGCCGACGAATCTATTACACTGACAGTCGGTTACGGCAGGTCGGGGCTCGGGCGTGTAGCCGACGGTGTGGGTATTGATACATACCCCTTGCGAACCACGGAGGCACTCTATTACCGGCAGGCAGACGTATCGGCAACCGGACGGAATTATGAAATTGCCTGTGTACAGGATCATCACAGCCTCGAAGGCCGAAGCATGATTCGCGAAGCAACCATGGATGAGTATCGGGAAAATCCGGGCTTTGCAACGTTTGAAGGAGTGTACGGATTCGAAGTGCCCGGAATGAGAGAAGCGCGTGAGAAGGGAGATGATCAACCCATTACCCTCTTCAATGCGAGGGAATACCCGGATTACGAACCCCAATGGGGAATGGCGATCGACTTGAACGCCTGTTTTGGCTGCGGTGTGTGTACCATTGCCTGCCAGGCCGAGAATAATATCCCGGTGGTTGGCAAACGTGAGGTAGGAAGGCGCCGCATGCTGCACTGGATTCGAACCGACAGGTACTACGAAGGGGATGAAGATAATCCGCGGGCACTCCATCAGCCGGTTCCCTGTATGCATTGTGAACTTGCCCCTTGTGAACAGGTTTGCCCCGTTGCCGCGACCGTACATAGTGACGACGGTATGAATCAGATGACCTACAATCGCTGTATTGGAACACGTTATTGTGCCAACAACTGCCCATATAAAGTACGACGGTTCAACTTTTTCAACTACTCACGGGAATTCCTGACAAACGGGGATGATCCGGAAGTTGTACAGATGGCCATGAATCCGGATGTGACCATCCGCTTCCGTGGTGTCATGGAAAAATGCACCTACTGCGTACAAAGAGTAAGCCGTGCAAAAACGAAATCCAGACAGGAAACCGGATCCAAAAAACCGGCTGACGGTGCCGTTCAAACCGCCTGCCAGCAGGCTTGCCCGGCAAATGCCATCTATTTCGGCGACCTTACCGATGAAAACAGTAACGTTTCCCGTGCAAAACAGAACGAGCGCAACTATGTGATGCTCGAAGAGCTGAACGTACGGCCGCGCACCTCCTATTTAGCAAAAGTTCGAAATCCGAACCCGGAGATAGGATAGTTTAATAAAGGATTTATTTATACAAATAGATAAGAATCAAACATGAGTAAAACGTACGAATACGTACATGAGCCGGTTCTGGTCAAAGGGGATCACGACTTTAAAAGCATAACGGCTCTGGTAACCGATGTAAATTTGAGGCCAACACCTACAGGCTGGTACATCGCTTTTGGTATTGCCAACATCCTGTTATTGATCATGCTCGTTTCGATCGCGTACCTGATCTGGGAAGGAACTGGCATCTGGGGATTGAATACTCCTGCCAACTGGGGATGGGCGATTATCAACTTTGTATGGTGGGTTGGGATCGGTCATGCCGGTACGTTAATCTCGGCGATTCTGTTTCTCTTCCGTCAGGATTGGCGAACAGCTATCAACCGCTTTGCTGAAGCGATGACTATTTTTGCAGTTATGTGTGCCGGAATTTTTCCCGCCATTCATGTCGGACGGATCTGGGTGATCTACTGGGTGTTTCCGATTCCCAATCAAATGGCGATGTGGCCAAACTTTAACAGCCCCCTGTTGTGGGACGTTTTTGCCGTATCCACCTATTTCACCGTCTCCGCCCTTTTCTGGTATGTCGGGCTTGTCCCTGATCTTGCCACAATTCGTGACCGGATCAAAAGCAAAATCGGTAAAGTACTCTACGGAACCTTCGCTATGGGCTGGAGAGGCAGTAACCGGCAGTGGTGGACGTACGAAAAATCGTATATGATCCTGGCCGGACTGGCCACACCCCTGGTACTATCCGTGCACTCGGTTGTATCGTTCGACTTTGCCGTCTCCATCATTCCCGGGTGGCACACCACGATCTTCCCTCCCTATTTTGTTGCCGGAGCGATCTTCTCGGGTTTTGCCATGGTATTGACCCTCATGATTATCTGCCGGAAGATCTATAAAATGGAAGATATTATGACAATCGACCATATGGAGAAGATGAACATGATTCTCCTGGTTACGGGGATGATGGTCGGATTTGCCTATGCCATGGAATTTTTCATCGCATGGTACAGTGGTGTTGAATACGAAAAAGCTATTTTTATTCTCAGGGCCACCGGTCCCTATGCCTGGGCATACTGGATTATGATTACCTGTAATGTATTGTCACCGCAGTTTTTCTGGGTCAAGAAGTTCCGCAGGAATGTGGCACTTACGTTTGTCATTTCCATTGTTGTGAATATCGGAATGTGGTTCGAAAGGTTTGTTATTGCGGTAACATCACTTTCGACTGATTTTCTCCCCTCATCCTGGGGCTATTACACACCGACTTTGTGGGACGTACTGACCTATGTAGGTACTTTTGGCCTGTTCTTTACTTTTTTCCTGCTGTTTCTTCGGTTCCTGCCAATGGTTGCCGTTGCCGAAATCAAAAATATATTACCACAGGCTGATCCCCATAATTACGATGAAAATGGAAATTACATTCAACCAAAAGTAGAAGTACCGGAACCCAACCGTGAATCATAAACTCTGATATATCCGGAATAAACCACTGGATTGGATATGGATAAGGAAATGGAATCAACCAAATCAGACAAGAAACTTTTTGGCGTTCTCGCGGAATTCAGAAATCCCGGCGAACTCATTCAAATTGCACGAACTGTAAACAGGAACGGCTACCGTGATTATGATACCTACAGCCCCTTCCCGATTCACGGGATGGATAAAGCCATGGACCTGAAAAAATCGAAACTCGGCTGGGTCGTCTTTCTTCACGGGCTGCTTGGCTTTTCCGGTGCCATCGCCATGATCTACTATATGTCTGTGGTTAACTATCCGCTTAATATCAGCGGTAAATCCCTGATGAATATTCCTGCCTGGGTCCCGGTCATTTTCGAGATGACAATTCTGTTATCTGCATTCGGAGCAACCTTTGGAATGTTTTTCCTGAATGGACTGCCCAGGTTTAACCATCCGCTTTTTAACTCCAAACAATTTGAAAAAGTAACCGACGACGGTTTTTTTGTCTGTATAGAAGCCGATGACCCTCAATTTGAAATTGAAAAAGTGCGCAAACTTTTCAAAGACCAAGGCGCAGTACATGTGGAAGAGGTCTATGATGATTAAAGGAAATCCTAGCAACATGAATGTTTCGAACACGTACAGATACCCTCTGCTCAGTGTGCTGATACTGGCATTTGCCATGGTATCGTGCCGGGGACAACTGTCCGATAAGCCACCCATTCATCCACAGCAGAATATGTATTTCCAGGATCGATACAATGCACAACAGGAAAATCTGTTTTTCGAAGACCGGCGCGCGATGAGAACACCTGTGGAAGGAACCGTTGCAAGAGGCAACCTCAGAGATAATTTAGAATTACATGAAGGTACTTATGCCGATGGTGAGTTTTTGGATGAAAATCCGATGGAAATCACCGAAGAATTTTTATATCGCGGAAAAGACCGGTATGACATCTACTGTACCATGTGCCATGGCGGAGTTGGCGACGGTCAGGGAATTATCATGACAGGGGAATACGGTTATGTGCCTGCTCCTTCATTTCATGAAGAACGTATTCGTGAAATGCCCGATGGAGAGATCTACTCCGCTATTCACAATGGTGTCAGAACGATGCCCTCTTACAGGAACCAGCTTCCTGTTGAAGATCGTTGGGCGGTTGTGGCTTACGTGCGCGCATTGCAGCAAAGTCAGAATGTACCGGAGGATATCCTCAGAGAGTATGACATAGATATTGCTGCCCTTGACCAGGCCTATATACAGGAACAGGAAGCCATTGCGGAGCTGGAAGAACAAAGAGTCCCTGATGATGAAGGCGAAGTCAGCGTTGAACGTGGCGAACAGCTTTTCACACAACAGGGTTGCCAGGCGTGCCATTCAACAGACGGTACTGAAATGATCGGGCCTAGCATGGCCGGACTTTTTGAAAGTGACGTTGAGCTTGATGACGGTTCCACTGTAACTGCTGACGAAGATTACTTATACGAGTCTATTGTGAACCCGCAGGACCAAATTACAGCAGGATTCGATCCGGTTATGCCGGCTTTCGGACATCTTTCTGACGACGAGATCCATTCCCTGATCGAGTATATCAAATCTTTAGCTGATAACGACTGAAAAACGATTTTTAAACCAGAAACGGATACATGGCGACAAGTAGCTCAAAAATAACTGATTCGGTTGAATTTCCATCCGGAATCGACACCTCCAAAACCCTTTTTGGTGTAGGGATTGTCGGACTCATTGCGAGTTTTGTCGGATATTTCCTGAATCACGAACAATTTTTCTTTTCATATCTGACCAGCTACACGTTTTTCACCAGCTTTGCACTGGCTGCACTATTCCTGGTGATGATACACCACATTACTCGATCATCCTGGGGAACCGTCTTGCGCCGTATACCCGAGGCTTTTTCATCCAACATCTGGATCTGGGCAATCTTTTTTATTCCTGTCCTGATCGGAATGGGTACACTGTACTCCTGGACCAATCCCGATTATGTTACCGGGGACCCGATCATGGAAGGCAAAATTCCGTACCTGAATGAACCCTTCTTTATCATCCGGCAGTTTATCTACTTTGGGATTTGGGGTTGGCTGGGTTACAAGCTGCACAAGATTTCCGTGGATATGGACAGGACCAACGATTGGGGCATGACCACATTGCTGCGAAAAATCAGTGCTCCCGGTATCCTAATATTTTCATTTACATTGGCCTTTGCAAGTTTCGATTGGCTGATGTCGCTCGATGCCCATTGGTTTTCAACAATTTTCGGTGTCTATTTCTTTGCCATGAGCTTCCAGGCATTCTTCCCGATGATGATCCTGCTGATTTACTGGATGCATAAACGAGGAATTCTGGAAAATACCATTAGAAAAGTGCATATTTACGATCTGGGAGCCTGGTTTTTTGCATTTACCGTTTTCTATGCCTACATCGCATTTTCACAATTTATCCTGATTTACTATGCCAATATTCCCGAGGCAACACTTTGGTATTACCACCGTCTGGAAGGAAGCTGGGCCATTATCTCCTACAGCCTGATATTCGGGCGATTTGCCATACCCTTTATTCTGCTGCTAAATCGGGATACCAAACATAATCCGAGAATACTGATCGGCACCTCAATACTGGTACTGGTCATGCATTTTATCGAACTCTACTGGATTGCGATGCCGATATTGGATCACCACGGTATGAGTATCAGCTGGATGGACGTAACAACGATATTCGGCCTGGGAGGAATCTTCTTCGGCCTGTTTTTCAAGAAATTGAAAAAACACAAGATCGTGCCGGTGAACGATCCGAAACTTGCAGATTCTCTGGCAAAGCATTATCACCAATAATGAACGATTTTGAGCACAAATAACCATGAGTAACGAAAAGAAACCATTCAGTCGCGAATTTAAGGCCAAAGTTGTCCTTGAAGTGGTATCAGGGGAACACATTAACCCTCATGAAGTTGCGGAAAAATATGACATAAATCCTTCGGATATCCTTGCCTGGGCACATGAAATGGATATTTCGGACGTTAACCTTGACAATCTGTCGAAAGCTGTTGAGGGCTCCGGTCAGGAGTTGGAAAATGAAGTAGAAATCGAAATAAAAAACGATACACTTGCTTCAGAAATAGAATACGGGGTTACTTTTGACTATCTCGACATGAAGAAGCTGACATTTTGGTCAGTCTTCGGAACCGTGTTGGTAATCCTTATTATTCAATCTCTTATCTGGGTCTATGGTTACAGCAGTGACCAGACAACCCGGCAAGTTCTTGAAGGAAGTGAATACCGTGAAATCAATCAGTTAAAACTTCGCGACGAGGAAACGTTATCTTCATTCGGAGTTGTTGACCTTGAAAACGGAATCTACCGGATGCCGATCGATACTGTCATCACTCGTATGGCACAACAAGATTAATTTAGAAGCATACTGAGGTAACACAAACTATGTATAAGGCACTGAAAGCCGTCAGTATAATGATTTCAGTGTTTCTATTTGCCGGAGCAGCAGAAGCGCAATTGAATCAGAAACCGGCTATTTTGGAAGACATTGGCGTTGACGAAAAGCTTGGAGATCAGATTCCGCTGGATGCCGAATTTACGAACTCCGAGGGTGAAATTGTGACTATAGCCGAACTTATGATTGACGGCAAACCGGTGCTGTTGAACCCGCTTTATTATGACTGTCCGATGCTTTGCAACCTGGTTGTTGAAGGAGTTTATAATGTTGTGGAAGAATTACAATGGTCACCCGGTAAGGATTATACCATAATCTCATACAGCATCGATCCTGATGAAAATTATAGACTGGCAGCAGAAAGTAAAAATCGATATATGAATGAATTAAACCGGGCTGGTTCTGAAGATGGCTGGCACTTTTTAACCGGATCGGAAGAACAGATCCGGAAACTGAGTGAAGCGACCGGTTTCAGGTATATGAAAGATGAACGTATCGGAGAATATATCCATCCCGCTGCGATCATGTTTCTTAGCCCCGAAGGTGTCATTACACGCTACCTCTACGGAACCCGGTTTTCCGAATTCGACCTTAGAAATGCCCTTTATGAATCAGCGGACGGACAGATCGGTTCCACGATTGAGCGAGCTGTCCTTTACTGCTTTACCTACGATCCGGCATCTGAGAGTTACGTGCCGGTTGCCATGAATATCATGAAACTTGGCGGGTTGGCTACCATGATTATTCTGGGTATATTTTTGGGTCTTTTTTGGAGAAAAGAACGACGATCCAACCACTCACAAAAACTTGATTTTCAGGAATGAACAGACTTAGTGACTTTATGCTCCCTGATGCCCGCAGTACATTTGCGGGAGATGTGGATGCACTGTTTAATTTTATCAATGTGGTTAGTCTGATTTTACTGATCGGCATCACCATTGCCATTATCTACTTTGCTTACAAGTACAGAAGAAAATCGGAAGACGAAACAACACCACTAATTACCCATAACAGCAAGCTGGAGATTACCTGGTCGGTGATTCCCCTTATCCTTGTGATTATTGTCTTCGGATGGGGATATAACGGTTATCTGAACCTGACGACAGCTCCTGATGACGCCTATGAAATCCGTGTCGTTGGTAAATCCTGGCTTTGGGAGTTTCATTACGATACCGGGTTTGTTAGTGTAAACGAACTGCATGTTCCGGCCAATCAACCGGTCAAGCTTATATTAAGTTCGGATGATGTGATCCATTCTCTGTTTATTCCTGAATTCCGGGTAAAAATGGATGCCCTTCCCAACCGCTACACCTCCCTCTGGTTTGAAGCAACCGAACCCGGGGAAATGACCATCTACTGTACAGAATACTGCGGAAGCGCGCACTCCAATATGCTGGCTGACCTGTATGTTCATTCCCAGGAAGATTTTCAAACCTGGCTTGAAACGGCTGATGCAGTCGATGAAACACTTTCTCCTGCAGAACTGGGACAACAACTTGTTCAACGGCAGGGATGCCTCGCCTGTCATTCCCTGGATGGTTCCACACTGCAAGGCCCTTCATTTGAGGGCATTTTCGGCCGGGACCGGGAACTTCAGGACGGATCTGTTGTAACGATCGATGAAAATTATTTGCGACAATCCATTATTGAGCCGAATACACAAGTAGCTGCGGGTTTCCCGGCTATTATGCCATCCTATGCCGGTTCTCTTGATGACCGACAAATTGATGCGATTATCGAATATCTTAAAACTCTAGATTGATATGGCAACCTCCGAATCAACGAATATTAAAAAAATACAGGTTCGCCGGTTTAAACCCGATGAGAATCCTACGAGTAATTATCTGACCGAAGAGCGTGGATTATGGGCATGGATGACCACCGTCGATCATAAAAAGATCGGCTGGATGTACCTCGGATCCATCGCAATATTCTTCGCTGTAGGTGGGATACTTGCCCTGCTTCTGCGGACCGAACTGCTTACCCCGGCACAAACCTTCTTTACTGCCGATGCGTATAACCAATTGTTTACTCTGCACGGGGCGATCATGGTATTCTTTTTCCTGGTCCCATCTGTACCGGCAGCTCTAGGAAACTTTATCCTGCCGCTGCAACTCGGTTGTAAAGATGTGGCTTTCCCGCGAGTCAATCTGCTTAGTTTTTATATCTATGTAGTGGGGGCCTTGTTCACCCTCTTCGCCATTTTTACCGGCGGGGTGGATACAGGATGGACATTCTACACTCCGTACAGTTCGTCAGCAGCCGGCGGAAATGTAATGGCAATGACTTTCGGGGTCTTTATTCTCGGATTTTCATCCATTCTGACAGGACTAAACTTTATCGTAACCATCCACCGAATGAGGGCGCCGGGCCTGACCTGGAACAAGCTTCCCCTGTTTCTGTGGGCACTTTACGCAACCAGCATCATTCAGATCCTGGCTACACCGGTACTTGCCATTACGCTGCTTTTACTCACGATGGAAAGGCTGCTGAGCATCGGAATATTTGACCCGGCTCTCGGGGGTGATCCTGTGCTCTATCAACACTTTTTCTGGTTCTACTCACATCCGGCAGTTTATATTATGATTGTGCCGGGCTTTGGCATCATATCGGAAATCATATCAACGTTTTCCAGAAAACATATATTCGGTTACTGGGCCATCGCTCTTTCATCACTGGCCATTGCATTTATCGGATTCCTGGTTTGGGGACATCACATGTTTGTGGCGGGTCAGTCTTCACTCGCAAATCTGGTGTTTTCTTTTCTCACATTTCTTGTAGGAATTCCAACCGGTATCAAAATATTCAACTGGATCGCAACGATGTACAAGGGATCCATCGACCTGAAAACCCCGATGCTATACGTGATGGTATTTCTATTCTTGTTTACCATTGGCGGATTTACAGGTATCATGCTGGGAGCCCTTGCCGTTGATATTCACCTGCACGACACCTATTACGTCGTCGCACACTTCCACTATGTAATGGTCGGGGGTATGGTGATGGCCTTCCTTGGAGGCCTGCATTACTGGTGGCCTAAAATGACCGGAAAAATGTACAATGAAATGTGGGGAAGAATTTCATGCGCAATAGTTTTCATCGGGTTTAACCTGACCTTCCTGCCACAGTTTGTGATGGGATCTCTCGGAATGCCACGGCGTTATTTCAACTACCTTGAGCAGTTCCAGGGATATCACGTCATGTCGACGTATGGTTCCTATATACTGGGCTTAGGGTTCCTTATGGTATTGATTTACCTGACTCATTCCATTTTTAAGGGCAAAAAAGCCCCTGCCAATCCCTGGCAAAGCCGCGCTATGGAGTGGCAGGCGCCATCTCCACCCCCATTGCACAACTTTGAACATACACCTGTGATTATCCACGGTCCGTACGATTATCACAAGCCGATGTCCGAATTCCAGCTCGGAATTGCCGGCTCTCACAATGGCCACGGACATCACGAGCACGAAACTGAAACTAAAACTGTAGAAGCAGACAAATAAATCGCACCTGACTAACCATGGAACAACCTTCTACGTTAGAAAAAAAACAGGACCACCTTCAACATCACTTTGTCGATTCAGACCAACAGTTCGAGTCGGCAAAAATGGGAATGTGGATATTTCTTGTAACGGAAATTCTTTTTTTCGGTGGCCTGTTTGCAGCTTACATTGTATTTCGGTCCTGGTACCCCGAACTATTTCTCCTGGCATCTGACCACCTGGATACTTTTTGGGGTGCGGTTAACACCGTTGTACTGATTTCAAGTTCCCTGACGGTCGCAATGGCGATACGTTCTGCACAGCTCAATCAGCAAAAAGGAATCATTATTAACCTGGCCATAACCATAGCTCTTGCTTTCGTATTTATGGTTATCAAGTATTTCGAATACACGGAAAAGTTTGCCGTTGGCATATTTCCGGGAGGGTATTACACTTACGAAGGGATTGCTCACGATCAGGCCAATATCTTTTTCAGTATCTATTATATGATGACCGGTTTGCACGGGATACACGTAGTTGTTGGTATCGGGTTGATGGTATGGCTGTTGTTACGGGCGCGAAAAGGTCATTTCAGCAGTGAATACTACACGCCTGTGGAGATTACCGGCCTCTACTGGCACCTTGTGGATATCATCTGGATATTCCTGTTCCCGTTGCTCTACCTGATCGATTAAAGAGCGGCTAACACGTTAAAATCCGAATACAAAATAGATTCGTTATCAATTTCAGCCTAAGACAACATAATTTATTATGAGTGGACATCACGTTTCATCTGCCAAATTTTTATGGGGTGTGGCAATTGCATTACTGTTCCTCACCTATGTAACCGTTGCAGTTACCTGGATTCATATTCCCGAACCCTGGAATGTGGTCGTTGCAATTGCCATTGCCGTTGTGAAATCTGCAATTGTAGCTGCTTTTTTCATGCACCTTTGGTGGGATACCAAATTCAACCTGTTGCTGCTGATTACCTCGATCGTATTTTTCCTGATACTGATCGGCATTACCCTGCTTGATACACTTTACCGTATCGACCCTGTGCCATCGTTTTAGGACTCTGAAACCCTTTTTAGATGAAATCGGCAGTGCGAAGTACGGGCCAGGTAATAAGCCAAATTTGTAGCCTGTTGCACAATGGCAATGGATATCATAATTCATTGAGTTTCTGGGAAAAAGCCTGATGTATGGCCTGTTACACCCGTTTTTTCACTTCCTCTCCAGAAAGCAGGTCGTTGAACCGTGCATTTTGACACAATCGCCTTATGACAAAACCAACTCTTTCAAAAACAAAGGCCGGGCCCTTTGAATTATTCGTCATCGAGGCCGGCCGGTTCCGTTTGGATGGCGGGTCCATGTTCGGTGTTGTTCCTAAAACCCTTTGGGAGCGAAAAATAAAGGCAGATGGAAAAAATCGTATCCCGATGGCCATGAGGTGCCTCTTGATTCGATCCGAATCAACCGGAAATGTTTACCTGATCGACAACGGAGCCGGAGACAAGTTCAATGAAAAAATGAGCAGTATCTACGCACTGGATTATAAGCATAGTGACCTTGTTCGCTCTTTAAAAGCTTGCGGGCTATCTCCGAAAGACGTAACCGATATCATTTTCACCCATCTTCATTTCGACCACGGTGGCGGGACAACCTTTTACAATGACAAAGATGAGCTGCAACATCGTTTTCCGAACGCAACCTATCATGTCAACAAACGGCACATGCTTACGGCACTTAATCCCAACGAAAGGGAAAAGGCAAGTTTCTTCCCGGATAATATCCAGCCGCTGGCTGAGAGTGAACGCCTGCACCTTGTTAATGACCATCATATTTATGAAAAAGGACTTTACTCTATTCCGGCCGATGGCCACACCAGCGGCCAACAACTTCCAGTGATCGAAGCAGGTGGTAAAACCATCGTGTTTGCCGCCGACCTGATTCCAACATACGCCCATGTACCAATGCCCTGGGTAATGGGCTTCGACATGATGGCCATTCAAACAATCAAAGAAAAAAAACAATACCTCGACGAAGCGATTGACAATCATTGGTACTTTTTTCTCGAACATGATGCGGAACACGAGGTTATTACCGTAAAGAAAGAGAATGGCAAATACGCTGTTGACCAAATCCTCACGCTGAACGACCTATAACTTCAGCGGGTTAAACCTTACTGAGGTTTACCAAATCGATTGTCACCGGATCAATTTGTCGACGAGTTTCCTATCTCATTTTTTACGGAATCTAAAGAAATTTCCTTTCCCTTTAATTCGTTACTTTAACGTGTTAAATTAACACAGTGCCCGGCTGACTTTGGATAATGATTTTTATTCGGGCAATGAACCTGTACGGCATGGATACTTGACGGATAGAACGCCACATACCGAACTTGCCAGAGAGTTAATCGCTAATCTGCGCACACGCTACAACACACTGAGAAAAAAAAGCCGGATATCGGTTATTTTTCTCTTCCTGGGTGGACTCCTTGCCGGTATAGCCCTGTTTCTCCTCGTCGAGACTTTTTTCTACCTGCCACCGGCAGCCAAAACCGGAATATGGATTATTTTGTTTACCACGGCAGCAATCCCGGCATTCTTTTACCGTCGAAAATACCTTTCAGATAGCTCGACTTTTATCCGTTTTTACCGTTCGTTTTGTGATACATACGGCTATAATGAACTCGAAAATGCTCTTGACCTCTACCTTGACCCCTCCGGGAGCAAGTCGGGATTGCACTTGCTCGCCATTCAAAAAAACCTTGAAACCGTTGATTTCGACGCTTTACAGGATAAGCTGAACGAGTACAAATCAAGTCACACCTATCACAAAAACTTTCTTTCAACATTTACTTTCCTGGCTGCATCCCTGTTACTGGCCGGTACCTTAAGCTGGATGCACTCCGATTCCCTGGATCGTACTCTCACATTTTGGCAATCCTTTGAACAGCCTAACCCGTTCAGCTTTGTGATTGTACCCGGTGATACCACTCTTGAACACGGTAGTTCATTTGAACCGGAGATCGAATTTACGGGTACACTGGGACAGTTGCCCGACAGGGTTACCCTGGCCATTAGAACTGATATTGAAGAGGAATACAGGTATAGACCGATGGAGCTTGTCGATGATCGGACGTATCGCTCCCGGCCGATTGAACTCACTGGTGCGACCCGTTATTATGTTACGATGGATGGATTCAACAGTGATCCGTACCAAGTTAATGTACAGTTAAGGCCCCGTTTTGAGGATCTGACGGTACAGATCGACCCTCCCCCCTACACAGGGCTTGCTTCTGATGAACGCTCCTATCCCTTCGCACGGATACGGGCCTACGGCGGATCACAAATTCAGATATACGGTACATCAAATAAGCCACTGGATGATCATGTGCTGTTATTCGGAGATGAAGATATAACCATGGAGCAGGCAGGCGACGACTCGCTGCAGTACCGGGCAGAATTCACGGTATCCGGAAGTGACACGATCGCTTTCCATATGACCGATCAGGATGGACTGAGCAACCGGAACTCCTTTAACTTTACACTGGACTTGCTGGAAGATGAATACCCTGTAGTTTTTATACGTGAACCGGAGCAAAACCTTACGATATCTGAACCGGATATGCTTGATATTTTTTACCAGGCAGCAGATGACTTTGGACTCACAAGAGCCGAATTAAATTGGGAGCTCAACCGCGCTTTTTCAGATAACCCGGTAACCGGATCCATGGAACTTGACAGGCCTTCTATCGGTGAAACCCAACATATTCCCTGGGAACTCGGCGATATGGACCTGCGTCCGCGCGATAAGCTGACATTTTGGGTAACCGTATGGGATAATGACCAGTTCAGCGGTTCAAAATCGTCTGATTCGCAACATCTGATCCTTGAAGTGCCATCCATGAGTGCCCATTTAGACCAGATCGAACAGCGTGAACGCAATGTACAGGATTCATTGGAAGATGTATCGGAGAGCTTCCGTCAGATGGAAAGGGATTACGAGCAATTCAGGGAAAGAATGAGACAGAACATGGATCCCGGCTGGGAAGAACAGCAGATGCTGGATGATGTCAGTGAACAGCAACGAGAGATTGAAAACGCAATTCAGCAGCTTGGTGAAGAATTTGAAGATATACGCAATGAAATAAACAGTAACAGCCAGATCTCTGAAGAAACCCGCCGAACCTACAACGAACTTCAGGATTTAATCGAACAACTTGATGATCCCGAACTCCAGCGCGCCCTCGAAGAGTTAAGAAATGCACTCGAAAACATGAACCAGCAAGACCTTCAGCGTGCAATGGAGGACTTTGAGTTTAATGAACAGGTCTACAAGGAACGTCTTGAACGCACCCTGGAACTCTTCAAGACACTGAAAATGAATAGTGACCTGGACAAACTTGCTGCTCAGTATGAAGATCTGTCCGAAAGAATGAGAAATGTGGCTGAAGAAGAGGAAAGAAGCAATGGCGAAAAAATGCAAGAGCAACAAGGTGTTCGGGAAGATACGGATACCATCGGCCATCAGCTCGAAGAACTTGACAACAGCCCCCCCAATCGAGCCAGAGAACGTCTTCAGCAACTGAAAGAGGAAAGTTCACAGGAACTTCGGGAAATTCAGGAAAAACTGGATGATCTGATTGAACAAAGCAACGGAAATAGTGATCCGGGAAACGGAAATGGTGATCCGGGAGGGGAAGGCGAAAGCGAACAAATGGATGAGATCCGTCAACAGCAACAGGAACTGAGCGACCAGTTCCAGGCCAGGGCCGATGCAATGCGGGAAGCTCAGCAGCAGATGAGCGGCCAACAGATTCAGGTCAATTTACTTGCACTTCAACAATCACTGTATACCCTTCTGGAGCTGTCCGAATCACAGGAAGACCTGAGCCGGTTGACCGGGAGAACGGAATCCAGAAGCCAGGGTTTTGTGGAACTCGCCCGTGACCAGCAAAATATTTTGTCCCAATTTACACGGGTTGCAGACACCCTATACCAGGTATCATCAGAAATCCCTTCACTGTCCAACGATATTAACCGGAGAAAATCTGAAATCGAACGAATCCTTTCACGTTCTGTCGATCATATGGCTGACCGTGAGCAAAGATCATCCGTCATCACTACACGTGAGTCTCTGGGAGGTATAAACGACCTGTCTTCCATGATCGCAAATGCAATCGATCAGCTTATGGATCAGCAATCGAACGGAATGGGTGGCTCCATGTCGATGCAGCAAATGCTCGAACAGATGGAAAATATGAGCGGCGAGCAACAGATGATGAATGAACAGCTCCAGGAACTGATCAATGATATGCAAGGCGAACGGCTCTCACGTGAACAATCCGAACGTCTTGATCAACTTGCGCGTCAGCAAAATGAAATCCGGCAGCAGCTTGAAGAATTGCAGCGCAGCGGTGCATTGCGTCAGGGAGACACTATGATGAGTGAACTTCAGCGCCTATCTGAAGAGATGGAAGACGCTATCAATGACATGCGCGGCGGAATGACCGACCCTTTGATGATAGAACGTCAACAGAATATCCTCTCCCGAATGCTGAATGCAGAAGAATCCCTGCAGGAACGTGGACAAACAGACGAATATGAAGGCAGAAGGCCTGAGGACTTTGACAGGACCATGCCTCCGGGTATCACACTGGATGAGCTGAGGCAGGAGATTCGTACCCGCCTTCAGGATCCGGAATATACCCGTTTTCAGGATGACTACCAGCGGCTCATCGAACGCTATTTTGAACTTCTTCGACGATTTGAAGACCGCCCAATGCCCTGAATGCTCCCTTATCAGAAAACACACAATCAATATCCGGTTGGAACGATTAAATAGAGCCGGGTCAGTACCGATTCTATGAAAAAAATTAAATTTGGCGTATTAAGTACCTCAAAAATTGCTATTGAAAAAGTTATTCCTGCACTCCAGTCCTCATCTTTTTGTGAAGTAACCGCTATAGCATCCCGCAACCTGAATAAAGCGAAATTTGCAGCAAACAAACTCGGAATTGGAAAAACATATGGTGATTATGAAGAGCTATTAAACGATCCTGACATAGAAGCTGTATATATCCCTCTGCCAAATCATATGCACGTACCCTGGTCAATACGCAGCCTGCACGCCAACAAACATGTATTATGCGAAAAACCGATCGGATTAGACACGGCAGATGCTGAGGCTCTTCTGAAAGAATCCAGGCGTTTTCCTGAACTGAAAGTCATGGAAGCGTTTATGTATCGCCACCACCCCAGGTGGAATAAAACCGTGGAATTGATCCGATCGGGTACAATCGGCCGGATCAAAACCATTCACTCACTTTTCAGTTACTATAACACCGACCCGGAAAACATCCGTAATAGCGTGGAAATGGGTGGTGGTGGTTTGATGGATATCGGTTGTTATTCCATATCTGTTTCACGATGGCTTTTTGATGCAGAACCCCGGGTTGTTAAAGCGGCCGTCTACAATCACCCCGATTTTAAAACCGATATCCTGGCTTCGGGGATACTCGGATTCGAAGAAGGTACTTCGATTTTTAGTTGTTCAACCCAGTGTTTCAAAGATCAGTATGTGGCAATCTATGGTGACAAAGGGAAAATAGAACTCGATTGGCCATTTAACCCTTCATTTAATGAACCAACCCGATTGGTTCTGACCGTCGGAGATAAAGAGGAAAACATGACCTTCGATTCTTGTAACCATTTTACACTTCAGGCCGATGAATTTGCAAGGGCGATACTGGATGACCGTCCGGTTGCGTCTCCACTGGAGGATTCTGTACGTAACATGGAAGTAATCGACCGCTGCAAAGCTTCAGCTTTAAAATAAAATACTATACGATCCGGTCCGGGTTGCTATAATCCGGAATGGACCCCCGGTATCCAAAAATACGTTTTATCCACTTTACAAGTGTTGCCGACTGTTTTTTAATATACCATTGATCGGCCGCCCTTCGGGCTCCCAGCGCATAGGTTGGATATGGATAGATGGTGTCGGCCATATTTCGCAGTGTGACACCATTTCTCATGGCCAGTGCATATTGCGATATTATCTCACCTGCATAGGCGCCAACGGCATCGGCTCCAAAAATTTTGCCATTTCTTTTTTTTGCATAGATCTTGATCCAGCCTTTCTTATGCCCCTCTGTGATTGCACGGTCGATCTTCGAATAGGGAAACTTGTAAATCTGGTAACTCTCTCCCTTCTTGTCAAGCTCCTCACGGGTTGCCCCTACATGAGCAATTTCCGGATCCGTATAGGTTGCCCACGGCACATGTTTTGAGTCGATTTTCATCGGAAATTTTAACAATGCATTGGTCGTAGCCACTTTTGCCATATGCTCCGACATATGTGTAAACTGATACCGGCCGGTTACGTCTCCGATGGCATAGATATGTTTTACATTCGTCCGGCATTTGTCATTCACATCAATACCCTTGCCGGAATGTTTCACACCTGCAGTGTCGAGATTCAGACTGTCGATATTGGCTCTTCTACCCGTTGCAAACAGCAGTGCATCACACTCTACGGTTTCAGTGGATCCGTTCTGCTCAATAGTTACTCCGATCACTTTTCCTTTTTTGGAAACTCTTCTAACGCCCGCTTCAAGCTTGAAGTCAATGCCATCATTAACCATCTGTTCCATTAAAATGGATGCATGCTCTTCGTCGTCATTCAGCATAATACGGGGAGCCATATCAATTAGTGTAACGTCCGAACCAAACCGGGCAAAACTCTGTGACATTTCCGATCCTATAGGGCCGCCACCTATAACTATCAGTTTTTCAGGCATTTTATCGATTTCAAATAGAGACTCATTCGTTAAGTAGTCGATTTCGTCCACGCCCTCTACCGGTGGTACAAAGGCTTTTGCACCGGTGCAGATGAAGATTTTTTTTGCGGTAACCTGGCGTTCACTATCGTCTTCAGGTTTGATCGTCATTGTATGTGGATCCACAAAACTCGCCTCACCGTGTACTACATGGATACCCATATCTTCAAATATCTCCGGGCGATCGGCATCTTCATAGACTTCATTTCTAATTTCATGAACATGTTTAATAACTTCATGCATATTTACATTCAGCTTGTCAACCGTTATACCGTAAGCAGATGCCTGTCTTAATTCATGAACCACTTTGGCCGCTTTGATCAGAGTCTTACTGGGAACACATCCGGTCCAGGTGCAATCCCCGCCAAGCTTTTCTTTTTCTACCATCATGGTTTTGGCGCCAAAATTCGCTGCAATTCCCGAGGTTGTTAGTCCGGCTGCCCCTCCCCCGACTACAAGAGCATCATAGTCATATTTACTCACAATTCCGTCCCCGCTTTGACTTTAATATGTTCCGGTTTAACCTGTTTACGTACTTTTTGATACGTAGAATAGCCTCCATAGAGAAGTATGCCGATGACAATTCCATACACCCACCAGGGCACGTTTTGTCCGGCAATCATCAGGTAAAGATAAGCCGATACGAAGAAGAATGAAGTCGCAATTACCGGCATGGCAATCGACTTCTTTCTTCTGTAATTCCTGACAATCCACCCAACTGACAGGGTGAAAAATGGAATAGCTCCGACGTAAATAGCTCCAAAAATATATGGATTGACACCATATTCTTCTCCAAGATCAAGAAACCATGTATGTATTATTTCAATAATTTCCATGACTGGTAAAATATATGCATTGTTTAACTGTTATAAATTTGCTTTATGTTTGGTCATAGGACGCAAGGTGGGAACGAACTCTTACATTTTTATGTATTTTTATTTGGTTTGATGGCGAAACTCCCTTTATATTTGGACTTAGTTGACATATCAGCCAGTATAAGCAGACTTGAGAAGATTTAAACCAATCATATCGTCATTTTTTACCCTCCTACTTTCGGCAGGTATGATGATTTCTGCATTTCACCTGCATGAATTGACGGATCTTCACGAACATCACGATGACCAACTCGTGATTGAAGATATCCACCTCTGTCCGATTTGCGATGCTGTTTTCGAATACGATTTTGATATTGATGTTGACACAAAAGCATTACATGTTTCCGGTGAAATCGCATCTGCATTACAGGAGCAGCTTTTCACCCAACGAATCTTTACCGACAAGGACGGCCGCTCTCCACCTGTTTTTGTCTCCTGATTATTCCCTTGTGATCCTTTAGTGCTATTTCTGAGTCTCGCATGAACTTGTCTTAAGTGCAGGCTTAAATACTATACTGGTAATAACAATCGGAATAACAGCCTTTCATTCCTGCGGATAAACTGTAAACCAACTCAGACGGTTTATACAAATCAATGTTTATTCATTCATTTTTTAATCAATAAACTCAAACATAAACCTAAAACAATTCTATGAAATACTTGAAAAACAACAAATTGATAAGTGGTCTGGCCATTTTGGTCATAGCCGCATTTACCTTTCAGGCATGTGATTCGTCCAGTGCCAACGATGAAGATGAACATCTCGATCCGATCGGTTTTGTTATTGAGCAAAACAATGCGGAAATCGTTCGCTATGAAAACAACCAGTTTAACTGGGATCCCTCAGGTACCTGGGGTGTTTATTACCGGGAGGGCTTCGATGGTATCGTGATCTCACCGGATGTGATCGAACTCTCGGAAGAAAACCCGAGAGGAATGACGCCGTCAGTAAGGATTCGCTGGATTGATCCGGATGGGGATGTGTTCGACCTGCCCGACCTTTCTGAAGAGGAAGGCGGTGAATATTGGCTGCGCTGGGACTGGGGGAAACCCAACGTCATGGCCGACGAGTGTTCGGATGAAGCCCGTGAAAATACAGATGATCTTGAGGCTATACGGCCTTCCAACCTGGAGCAACACGGGGATGACGGTCAGTGGGGCTTTCATTTCAGGGCTGATCACAGCGGTGTCGACCAGATTCGCTTTCACCTGATGCATGAACACGGCGATTCCGCTCATCCCGATTTTACATCTCTCTGGATGGATGTCTACGTTCCTCATGACGAACATGACCTGATCGATGAGTATGGTATCTACCTTCATGACAGAGATAAATGCCGTGAAAGATAGAGAACAAACTAAAACGGCTTTATTACAACCTGTTCAAATTAAGTAATAGTATCGTGGTACAATAACCTGTTAAAAGGTGGTTTGACAGGCCGCCTTTTTCCTTCTGAATTTTCAATCCAAACAGGATATATAAATCTGAGATTTTGTTCAAGATTAGGACCAAAGAAATTTATAAAACCGAATTCTCCCAATCACATTCCTGGTATGAAGTTTTAAAGTTCCGAAAACGCAAAGATTGGACAAAAGATGGTATTTTGAAAAGTTACTTCTAAAAGTTAACAGATTTGAAAATAAAATGTTAAGAATAGCAGCTTACATCTTACTCTTATCCATTTATACTGATTTGGTATACAGTGCATCTGTAAAGGATGATAATGAAACATCCAGAAGTACGGTTTCGGGAATTGTTGTAGATACTCAGACCGGTGAACCGGTTTCTTTTGCCTATCTGCACCTCGAACAGATCAACCGGACCACTACTACCGACCGGGATGGTCGTTTTCAATTAAGAAATGTACCGGAAGGCTCTTACACAGTGATGGTCCACCGTATCGGTTACATCTCTACCACCCAAACGATATCCGTTGATTCCGAGGATGAAACTGAATTACGGCTCGAGATGACTTCTACCGTATTATCCGGGCAAGCCGTCGAAGTGGTCGGTGATGCAGAGATCACAAGAGGTGCACGGATTGAACATGCTTCCATTAAGGTGGTGGGCGATCAACTCCGAAGAGACCTGGATGTCACACTTTCTTCAACCCTTAGTAATCAGGCCGGATTTGCAGAACGAAGCATGGGACCGGCACCCGGACGACCCGTGATCCGGGGTATGGGTGATGAAAGAGTGAAAATCCTGGAAGATGGCGGAGCCACAGGTGATGTTTCATGGACTGCGGGAGACCATTCTGTAACTGTGGACCCCTCTTCTGCAGATGAAATTGAAATTGCCCGTGGACCTGCTGCTCTGGAACACAGTTCCGGGGCTATTGGCGGTGTGATCAATGTTGTACGAAATCAAATTCCCAACAGTGTACCGACCAGAACAACCGGCAGCATCTCTACGCAAGGATCTTCCGTGAACCAGGGATTGATGGCTGGCGGAAATATCAAAGTACCCTGGAATAATGATTTTGTATTCAATCTTGATCTGAATGGGCGTATAGGCCAGGATTATAACACACCGGTTGGCAGATTAACCAATTCATATATTCAAACTACCTCAAATGGACTTGGTGCAAGTTACATCCGTCCGTGGGGTTATGCCGGTGTTTCAGGCTCCATGTATTTGAGTGAATACGGTATTCCGCCGGACCCTCAGGGTGGTCACCCGGCAGGTGTGGATATTGAAATGTCGAAATATCAATTCGATGGACGTTCGGAAGTACTGCTAAACCGTTCAATATTTAAACTCCTGGAGGCAAGAGCTTCTTTCACACGCTATCATCATGTAGAACTCGAAGCCAGCGGCAATGTAGGTACTCAGTTCGACATGAATACGATGAGTGGTTCTGTAAAATTAAGAACCAGGGGAAGGGGAATTTTTGAAGATGGTGTAATTGGAGTATGGAGTGAATTTATCGATTATTCTGTATTTGGTTCCCGTACTCCGAATTCCAATTCCTGGAGCGGCGCAATTTTTGCAGTTCAGGAAGCTGATATCGGTCGACTTCATCTTGAAGGTGGAGTAAGATTGAATCATACGTCAACCTGGCCGGTCCGGGAACGACCGAACTCTTTTATCGGACACATCAGACAAAGAGATTTCACCGGGCTTGAGTCCTCATTCTCAGCTATATACAATGCCGGCAAGGGCTTTTTCCTGGGATCGACCCTAATGCACTCATGGCGTGCTCCAAGCATGGAAGAGCTTTATTCCGAAGGACCGCATTTAGGCGTTTTTGCTTTTGAGGTTGGTAATCCCGAACTCGGTTCCGAGAGAGGTCTCGGAACCGAACTTTTTGTCCGTTATAATACACAAAATGCCTCCTTTCAATTAGCCGGTTTCAACAACAGGTTCGGAAATTTCCTTCACACCCAAGATACAGGCCAACCAAGTGTTATACGGGGTGATTTGAATGAGTTCCGTTATGTTGAGACGGAAGCAACGATCTACGGAGCCGAAATATCCTCGGAATTTGAAATCTTGAATAACCTCGTTTTTGATGGTAATTTTTCACTGACTATCGGCGACCGGGTTGTCTCGGAAGAGGAAAAAGAAGCTACGGGTCTTACAGAGTCTGAACAACCTCTACCCCAAATCCCTCCTTTAAATGGAAATTTGGCCTTACGGTATTCCGTTGATAATTTTACATTTGGAGGCAGGCTTCGTCTTGCAGCTAAACAAGACCGCCTTGGAGAATTCGAATCTTCCACTGATGGCTATACCGTTTTTGATCTGAATGCTCAATACCGGTTTAACTGGGGTACTACCCTTCATACAGTTACCCTGAATGGCTTAAATCTTCTCAACGAAGAACACTACAACCACCTCTCCCTGGTTAAAGAAATCTTCCCCGAACCGGGCCGGTCTGTGAATTTGCTATACAGGGTTTATTTCTAAATTTCAATTTCCGGATTCGGAATTCTATACTTCTGATATCAAAATTGATGATAATCCCTGTTTTTGTCCAGTATACATTAGCCTTTCCCGGCTTGATGCATCTTTATTAGGAACTATTTAATTAACATAGATTAATGGTAAGGTATTTAAGATTTATTCATCTTTGGGTCGACTGATTATTGATCATCAGAGACGGCAAATAAATACAATAACCGTTATCATAAATAAAATAAGAGAGAACCAATAAAAGTCAGGAGAATAACCGGTAATGAACCGGAATAGATGCGCTAGGTTTCAGAGTGTGGGAGCTTTAAAGGGCCCGGCA
>SLOU01000201.1 GCA_007132385.1 Balneolaceae bacterium
CCAATATGACACCAGGGGGTAATGATGGTGGTCCGCGGTTACCCGGGTATCACGGGAAAGGAGGCTATTCCAGTCAGGGTTTGGTTGTTTATGCCAATAATGGAAGAATTGGAACCGGTGGAGTAGATGGAGATGGATTGATCGATTTCAGAATTAAAGGAGGGTGTTTGGCATCATGGGATGGCCAATGGGGTGGTAAATTATCACCAAAAGGTTGGCAGGTTATTAATGATAATCAGTTTACCGAAGTAACAGGGCCAGGTGGTATTCAGGGAAATGAAAACAATGATGATGCTTTATGGAGTTTAGGGTGGGATCATAGATCACTTCTTTTGAAACTGTTAGATAATGGAGAATGGCATACATTCAGATTGCCTAAAGCCGATTACAGTTATGAAGGTCTCCATGGCTGGCACGTTGAATGGCCGCGAATTCGGGAAGTTGGCCCGAATGGCGAATATCTGATGAACCATCACGGCATGTGGTTCAATTTTCCAGGTAATTTTTCAAGTGATCATCACCCAGCCCCTAAGCCTATTGCCAGCCATCTGAAGATAACAGGTGATTTTGCACGGTGGCAGGATCAGATTGTATTTGGATCAGATGATAATGCTTTAAGCCGGTTTGGACCCCGGGTAGCGTTAACCGATCAATCGCAATCAAATTTATGGTTTGCATCATGGGATCAGTTAAAAGATAACGGACGTCCATACGGATGGGGAGGACCCTGGGTACATGATGATGTTTCTAAAGGTGAAGCATCCGAACCATTTTCTTTTTCAGGCTATACACACCGACAACTACATCTGAGTAATATCAACAACCATCCGATTACATTTAGCGTAGAAATTGACAGAGATGGACGAGGAAGTTGGGAATTACTTACTGACATTTCGGTTCCGGCACACGGTTATATACACCATGTGTTTCCGGATGAACTCAAAGCAGAGTGGATTCGGTTAATCCCGGATAACGACGGCAAATACGTTACTGCATACTTTCATTTTGGCAAGGGTGGAGGAGTAAGTAAAAATCCGACAATGTTTAAAGCGTTAGCTTCGGCTGAACCAAATGCTCCCCGAAGTGTGGGTTTGCTTTATCCACGAGGTAATGATTTAGGAACACTCCAATTTGCGGCATGGATGATTGACAATAATGGCAGAAACTCTGAAGCAGGTTACTATGAGATGGATAAAGATTTAAAATTGGTTAAAGTTAATAATCCGGAGCTTCATCGTGAAGTCAAACAAAGAGCAAAAATTGAAACCGATGAGTTTCATGTTGATGAAGCATCTGTCATTATGTTTGATCACTGGGGAAACAGATTTCGGTTACCTAAAGGAGATCCTTCTTTTGATAATCCTACTGAATTTGGCATACCGCGAACTCGCCGAGAATTGGCAACAGAGCGAGATATTTTTAATGTACACGGAACGATCTACTGCCTGCCTCGTGAAAATTCGGGTGACGTTGCAAATATTAAACCCGTTGCAACGCATAACAAGCGTTTTACTGATTTCTGCCCCTGGCGTGGGTTAGTGGTAATAGCAGGTTGTAAGGCTGACTTACAGGAAGATAGCGAACATTTCCGGCTTAGCGATGATGGGAAAGTTGGATTGTGGCTTGGAGATTATGATGATCTGTGGAAGCTTGGTAAACCAAGAGGTATAGGTGGTCCTTGGAAAAATTCCAATGTAGAAGCATTCATTCCATCTGACCCATATTTAATGACCGGATATGACGAAAAGAAATTGGAACTTTCACATAACTCAAGACAGGCTGTTACATTTACAATTGAAATAAATGTAATCATGAACCTGATTGCTGTGAGCGACGAATTTGGTATCTGGAACCCATATGAAAAGATTTCAGTGGAGCCTGGAGAACTAAAAGAATTCCATTTTCCAGATGGATTTAGCGCACATTGGATCAGATTGGTTGCAGAGGAAGATTGTAATGCTACGGCTAATTTTACATACACCTAATGCTTCAATTAGTAGAATTAGAAATATTGTAAACAAAGATTGAATCATAACAATTTAATTGAAACTGCTTTACCTACAATTCTAACATTCAATTGATAGTGCCCTAATTCTGAGAAACGGACTCTCCCTGCAGATACAGTACGAGATATATTTAACCCAATATTTTCATTGGCCTAATGACAATTTTTCCTGAAGGGCAAAAAGGGTCTAACGACTTTTTTGAGTTTAATTAAATTCCTAAATAAATGAGATATTTATATACTGTATTATTAGTATTTACAATATTAATCACAGCATCATTTGACTTGATTGGTCAATCAAACTCAAATGGCTATGAAAGCAAACAAAATATAAGTGGTGTTTTCCCACATCTCGGAATGGTTGCTGATCACAGCCCAAGAACTGAAGCTGGTGTTGGTGCCCTAATGCCTTGGGCTGATCATTTGTGGGCTATAACATATGTTGCTCATAAGAAAGATACGGGTGCAGGCACAGGTCTTTATTCGATTGATGAAAATCTCAATTTAAAAAAACACCCGAAAAGTGTAGTAGGTACGTATGCTAATCGTTTAGTCCACGGGCCATCTGATCAACTTTTCATAGGTCCATACACAATAAATACTGATGGTCAAGTCAAAATTATTGATGGATTAGTCAATCATCGATTGGCAGCAACTATGGAACATCTCACAGATCCGGAAAATAAAGTTTATGTATTGGCAATGGAGGGTGAGTTTTTTGAAGTTAATGTACACTCACTTGAAGTACAAAAACTCTTTGATCTTAATATTGAATTAAATATGCCTGGGGGAACAAGACCTCATTTTAAAGATGGGTTTACTAATCACGGCAGAGTAGTAATTGCAAACAATACATTTGATTCTATTAATGATACTGACGGTCGTTTGGCAGAGTGGGATGGTAATACATGGAATGTCCTTAAAGAAACTGCTTTTACTGAAGTATGGAGTGCAAGAGCATCAGGTAGCCCAATGATTGCAACCGGATGGGACAAAGCATCGGTGATTTTGAAGGTGTTGATTGATGATAAATGGCAGACGTATAGACTGCCAAAAGCAAGCCGTGCATATGATCAAACAAGTTATGTAGAGTGGATGCGCATTCGCGAAGTTGAAACTGAACGTGTTTTAATGGATGTTCATGGAATGTTTTATGAAGTAGGTTATCACACTTGGAAGGGAACTTTATGGGCGATCCGACCTATTTCAACTCACTTAAGAATCATTCCCGACTTTACATCCTGGAGAGGTATGTTGGTTTTAGGTGGAAATCAGGCTACACCTATGCAGTTTAGACAATCGAATTTGGACAGAAATCCACTTGCTGGTCAACCTCAAGCAGGTCTTTGGTTTGGTGTTACAGATGATTTATGGTCATTTGGTAAACCCACAGGTTCAGGTGGAGTCTGGTATGATACAGAAATAGAGGCAAATGAGTACTCTGATCCATTTTTAATGGGTGGTTTTGATAAAAAATCAGTTCACTTATATCATGCTTCTGAATCAACTGTTCAATTTACTCTTGAAGTAGATTTTATTGGTGATGGTGAATGGCATAAATATAAAACGATAGAAGTTCCCTCTGATAAGTATGTACACTATGAATTTCATAATAGTTATAGTGCTCAATGGATTCGAGTAAAAACTGATAAAAATTGCGAGGCTACAGTGTATTTTATATATCAGTAAAAGTATAATAGCATCATCAACTAAGGTTAATGTTTGTAATACTTTAATTATTTAAATACCAAGATATGTTGACAACAAGAAAGGGTTTTTTTGAAAATTTGATATTATTATTGACTGGGGGCTTTTTTGGTGAGTACAATGCATCAAAAAAAAAGATATCTGATGATAAAATAGCTGTATTAGCAAAAGATAGTTTGAAAAAAGAATATGATCTCATCGTAGTTGGCGGTGAGTTTTCAGGAGTTAATGCAGCAATTAGTGCTGCACGAAATGGTGTTAAAGTAGCATTAGTCCATAACCGTTCCATGTTTGGAGCATCGAGCTCAAGTGAAGTGAATTTAATACCAGAACCAAATCATCGTTTCAATCCATGGATTAAAGAGGGGGGAATACATGAAGAAGTAATGTTAATAGAACGTGTTCGTAATCATGCTCCACTAACAGGATACAATCTAAATGCAAATTGGGATTTAGCATTATATGAATTAATATATCAGGAAAGTAATATTGATTCCTATCTAAATACCCATATGCATCGTCCTATTATGTCCAACGATTCAACTATTGAATCTATTTATTGTATTCAGCTAGGCAGTAATAAGGATTATATTCTTAGTGCTCCTGTTTTTATTGATGCCACTGGTGATGGTGATTTAGCTTATTTTGCTGGAGCTGATTACAGAGAAGGTCGTGAGAGTAGAAAAGAGTTTGATGAACCACTTGCTCCGGAAGAGCCCGATGATTATTACATGGGGAATACCTACTGTTTTAAAGCAAGAAATATTGGCGAGTCTGTTCCATTTAAAAGACCTGAATGGGTCGCAAAGTTTGAAAGTGAAGATGATCTAAAAAGAGGTCATCATCATTATCCGACA
>SLOU01000141.1 GCA_007132385.1 Balneolaceae bacterium
CATGAACTGGATAAGTGGATTTGGGCCGTTGGGTATCATGCTGGAATCGAAAGTGCACCGATTGAAGAAGAGGGATTGATAGAAGAACAGAAATCGATACTTCTTGCAGGCCCGACAATTATTGTAGCTACCCCGGGACGGTTATCCCAGCTCATGGAAGAAAACCGTATTATTTTCCGTGAAGCCGGGTATATGATTCTCGATTCAGCAGATTCATTTGATGAGTGGGATCCGGTTGAAATCATTTCTAAACGAATCATCGGAAAATGCAAGCGGATTGTCACAATTGAAAAAAAAGAGAAAGAGTTTCTGGAAAAGCTCGATTCTTTTTTAACTGAACCGGAAACGGTTGGATTTGATGTGAAAAAAACGAGTAAAAAGACCCTTTCAACATCCACTAATGGAACCGGTGTTACCCAGGATCTGACGCAGTATTATATCAAGGTTCCCCCGAGGATGAAAATCTCAACACTAATGGCTCATCTTGAAAAAACTCCGACGGACAGCGTATTAATTTTTACTGCATCCAGACGAACTGCTGACCGGCTATACAGAATTTTAAGAAAAAGTGGGCGCAGGGCTGTCAGTATTCACAGCAAACTAAACAAAGACACTTTTAATGAACGATTCGGCCGGTTTACAAGTGGTGATGTACAACATCTGATTGCCGGCGATTTTTCAGCCGGCGACCTTAATATCGGCCAGGTAACCCAGGTGATAAATTATGATGTTCCTGACGAAACCGAGGAATATCGTAAGCGTGCTGAACTTGTAGGCAGTGGAAAAGCCACGCGTATTTTGTCACTTGTATCCAAACAGGATCGCAGTGATATTAATGAAATCAGCAAAAAACTGGGATATGCTCCGGAAGAAATTCCGCTCCCTGAAAATGTTAAGGAGAAAAAAGGAAAAAAAAGGGAAAAAGGACGAAGTAAAAGACACTCCGATAAAAAGAAACGACAGAACAGAAGGGGAAAAGCAAAAAAGAAAAGCAGGGATGAACAACCTCCCACAGGATTGCCCCGGCCAAGTTACGACAAACTCAGTGGAGGACGTAGCGGTAAAAAGAAAAAAGAAGAAAAGTCCGGTATTGTCGGGTTTTTCAAAAAGCTATTTTCCTGAGCTCTGTCATCTATCGATAGCTTCGGACAGGGACAGACGTTCCTGATTCTTTTCGGCTTCTGAAAAGACCATATCCCGGATCGCTTCAAATCCATCAAGGGTTCTCCGGATATGCTCATCTGTATGAGCTGCCGTAGGAATCAGGCGTAATAATACGATTCCTTTCGGAACAACCGGGTAGGCGACACCACTTACAAAAATGCCGTGTTCTTCACGCATTGTACGCATGATTTTGGTACACAGGTCGGTACTGCCTTTCGTCATCACCGGTGTAACCGGACTTTCTGATGGAAGAACATGATATCCGAGTTCTCTCAATCCCTTTCTGAGATTCAAGGCATTCTCCCGCAGTTTATCGCGCCATTGTGGATTTTCCTTTACCAAGCGTAATCGTTCCCGTGCAGATACTACAATTGGCAGCGGCAGGGATTTGGCGAAGATCTGACTTCTTACATTTGCCCGCATAAATTCCACAACCCTTGGTTCAGTGGCAACAAAAGCTCCAATCAGCGCAAGTGCTTTGGCAAACGTACCAAAATAGATATCAATACCGTCATGACAACCAAGTTGGGTACCGGCACCGGAACCATCTTCTCCCAGCGTACCAAATCCATGGGCATCGTCTACCAGCAAACGAAATGGATATTTCTCTTTAAGGGCTATAATTTCATTCAGCTTTCCAAGATCACCTGTCATGCCGAAGACCCCCTCTGTGACAACCAGAACACCCGAATTCTCTTTCTTATTCCTGTAAACTCTTTCAAGCTGTTTCTCCAGGCTTTCCATATCGTTGTGCTGATAAACGAACTTTTCAGCCATTGCCAGTTGTTTGCCATCGACAATACAGGCATGACTTAATGAATCGTATACCAGATAATCATTACGATCGACCAGTGCATGGATGATACTCATGATACCCTGGTATCCATAATTCAGCAGAAGTGCATCCGGCTTGTGCTCAAATTCCGCAAGCTCGCGTTCCAGGGCCTCGTGTTCATCAGAATTTCCAGTCATCAGGCGAGCACCCATCGGAGCACTGAAACCATATTTTTCAGCTGCTTCAACATCCACTTTTCGGATTTCCGGATTGCTGGCAATGCCCAAATAATCGTTTACACTCCAGACGACAACATTCTTCCCGTTAAACCTCATTTCCGGACCGATTGGGCCTTCGAGTTTCGGGAACGTATAATATCCATATCCATTCGAGGTAAATTCCCCAAGAGGACCTGGACGCCCCTCGAGCTTGTTAAATAAATCCATATACAAGTTAATTAGTCAGCCTGGCAGTTCATTATTTGATTTGTATTCAATTATCACACTATCCTGAATTCAGAGCAGATCAATGCGGTAATAAAACCAAAAAAAGGTAAAGAAATTGAATTCTAATACAAAATTTTGCCGGGCAAATCAGGGCACGGGTTCTCCGTGATAAGCTTCGAGAAGTGCAAACCAATCCTGACGTTCAAGATCTATCTCCAACGCACCGACGGCTTTTTCGATTCTTTCAATTTTGCCGGTCCCCAATACAGGAAACGGACGGGAGGGGAAGGTTAGCAACCAGGCGAGTGCTATTTGATCAATATCGGCTTGATATTTAACCGCTAATTTGTTGAGCACTTTTCGCACTCTGACAGCCCGGGTTTCATCACTTGAAAATAGTCTGCCGCCGCCAAAAGGAGACCATACTATAGGCCGTATTCTGTGTGTTTGCATCTGGTCAAATGTACCATCATAAACAGGATCGGCATGAAGAAGTGAAAACTCCACCTGGTTCGTTACCAGTGGACGATCGAGTCGAGATTGCAACAGATTAAACTGTGAAGGAGTAAAATTGGAAACACCAACATTTCTTACGATCTCCGAACGAATCAACCGGTTGAGCCCGGCCGCTGTTTCATCGGCATCCATTAGCGGACTTGGCCTGTGAATCAACAATAAATCAAGATAATCGGTGTTCAGGTTTTCCAGGGATTGTTGAACAGATGAAATGATATGATCAGCTGTTGTATTATAATGTGTAATTTTGTGAAAAGGCTTTTTGTTCGAAATAAGGCAAATTCCACACTTGGACACCAATTCAATTTGCCCCCTCAGACCCGGTTTTTCTTTAAGAACTGCCCCAAACAATGACTCACACCGATAATCGCCATAAATATCGGCATGGTCAAAACTTGTCACTCCAAAATCCATACACTTCTCAATCCACCCAATCAGTTCTTTTTGAGTGTAGCTCCATTCATCCAAGCGCCACATTCCGGCAACAATTCTGGAAAGTTTGGGGCCTTCGGGGTGTAAAGGCTCTTTCAGATGACTCATCAATCACCTCTCATATACTATGTTGATTTAACTTTCAAGACTTTATGATATTTCTACTTATTGAATTCCGGGGCAAATGAAATGTATCGCCTGCTATCTTGTTTTCCTTGGAATTTCTTATTTCCTGCAGCACAACCATTACCGGATATTATAATAAAAAGAGTTGTGAGGCTGAAAAATTATTTTTTGGCGTTTTGGACGGATTCCAATTGTCGTTGCTTGAAAGCATCATCAAAATAGTTGTACCATTTTCGAAACGGCTTAAATGCCTGATCCGGATCAAACGGGCGTCTGAATTCACTACTTTTACACTCATTGCTGCAACAACCTTCCATAATCTTTGCACCTGCTTCCGAGCAAACAAACAATTTATTGCATTCCATATTGGCACAATTTATGTAGCTGTCAGCGGGCTTCCCTGTAATCTCACATCGTGCGATCGGCTGAAGGCTCTCTTTATTCACCGGAACGACAAGTCTGTCATCAAACACAAAACATTTTCCTTTGTAATGCTTGCCTTCTTCTTCTTTTGCGTAACGCAGAATTCCACCATGAAGCTGGTTCACGTCTTCCCAACCCTTCTTTTTCATTAAAACCGAAAACTTTTCGCATCGAATGCCCCCCGTACAGTACATCAAAACTTTTTTTTCTTTAGGAATGGATGCTTGTTCGAGCCATTCGGGAAAATCGTAAAAGTTTTCTACGTCCGGTGTAATAGCCCCATTAAAATGGCCGACTTTCGATTCATAATTATTCCGAACGTCAATCATCACATAGTCTTCTTCTGATTCCAGCACTTCTCTCCATTCGGAAGGTTCCAGGTAGCGACCTCCATCAGCCGGATCCACATCATCCACATGCAGTGCCACAATTTCATCACGCACCTTACAAACCAGTTTCGCAAATGGAATTTCATCGGATAA
Organism: Balneolaceae bacterium; assembly: GCA_007132385.1. Taxonomy (GTDB): domain Bacteria; phylum Bacteroidota; class Rhodothermia; order Balneolales; family Balneolaceae; genus SLOU01. Next base: position 4,365 of record SLOU01000141.1, read on the forward strand.
ATCGGATTTGAAATCAGTATCCTCAAAACCAGCCAGGCTTTTCAACTGTTTTTTATAAGTTTTTACCTGTTCAACTGTTCCTGCAAGAGTACCGTTGATCCCTTCTTTCCCGATGTAAACCCGTCCTTTTACTCCCAGGTTTTTCATAAATTTTTTGTGTTCTGTACAAAATTCTTCCGGATTTACAATCC
>SLOU01000080.1 GCA_007132385.1 Balneolaceae bacterium
TATTCGATTGTTTATCGTCGTATTTTTGCAATGGAGCGGGAGGAAAACGAATAATATACTTACTATTGACGATTATGTTACTTTCAATGGTATCGTTTATTTTCATATATAAATATATTAGTTCACTGCAGATATAATTTATTCCAATCGATGAATAACCTCCATCATGGATCTGACAGTATGATAATTGCCTTTCCATTGCTGACTCTTTCGAGCTGACCTGGCATCCGGGTTCTTATCCAGTCCACTTGTAAACCAACCACCGTGTTCATGGTCGATCAGGTATTCCTTTATATACTCCCATTGCATCACAAATTTGTCAAAATAATTTCTTGGATCGTCGGGGAAATAATCTGCCATCATTAAAAGCGGATTCAATGCTTCTGCCTGAGCCCACCAGGTTTTTGTATCCCGGATAACGCTCATATGATCATCTCCCTGAAAATAATATCCAACATCATAGATCCCGCCTGCTTCCGAATCCCAACCGTGATCGAGCGTATGATCAACCATTCTTTTGGCAATTTGTATAGTCGTTTCATCATCCTGCCAGCCCAATGCATGTGCAGCTTCATATAAAAGATAAGCCGTTTCAATATCATGACCAGGTGTCACATGATCCCGGTTCAGATTTGCCATGATGACCTCTTCGGTTGAATCCCGATATGAAACATGAGTCCAATCAGCTTCAAAGTAAAGGTTTAAGTACCCCTGATCCGTGGTAACCACATCCCGGATGATAAAAAACATCTCTTCAAGACGATCTCTAAGATGATCATCCGGCCATACCGTATAAAGTTCATAAAAGGCTTCAAGTGTATGAATACCGCTATTATAATCTTTCAGTGGATTTTCACCGACGGGAGTTCCTCCTCTATCCAAATTCTGAAAATAACCTTCGTGAACTGGGTCCCGGGCATTGTCATCAAGCCAATTGAATGCCATTTGAGCGAGTTCCAATGCTTCAGGATTTTGTGAATATTCGTAATAAGAAGCCAAACCATAAATGGCAAACACATTTCCATAAAGTGTTTTGTTAAATTCCCCATCCTGATTAGGTATCGGTTCACCCTCCCGGCTTACAGTTTGATAAAAACCACCATATTGCTCATCCCACATATGATCACGGAGAAATTGGAATCCACGATTGGCATATTCCATATAATCCCGCTCCGGGAAATTTGTCCCCACCTTGGATAATGTCCATAAATGACGCGTCTGGGTTACGATAAACTTATCCTGGTTTTCCTCTTGTTCCCAGTCGTATCCAAAATTGGTTAAATAACCGCCATATTCCTGGTCGATTACCCTTGGATACCAAATATCCAGTTTATTGTCTAAAGCTTCACTCACCTCATCAGCAATTTCCAATCGTAGATCTGACTCTTCATCGGCTTGTTCACATCCAATGAACATCAGACCCAAAACGGAACATAATAGAGACAGTTTTACCCAATCACATTTTAATAATCTCAATGACATCCTATCCTCATACTTGAAATGAATTGAATTGCTATTACAATGTATAGATTGTAATTTTAATTTAGATGTAATGCAAATAAAATGATGCTATTCGATTAGATCTGTAATTTCATCCGTGATATTATTTACCTTAATCAATTGGAGATAGTCGTCATTTTTTGGAATGAGAATACCCATTTGCCCTTCCCTGCCTAACGAAATCAACTCAAGCCCTCTAACATCCCCATCGGCAAAGAGTCCGGATTTTCTTCCCGGAATAAAGCCCAAATTTCCGCTTTGATCATTTTTCAGAAATAAACCGATACTTGCATCATTTCTTGGTGTTTTAGACTCGAAATGATAGAGATTTCCAGCTATGACGATATCATTTTGTCCGTCATCGTCAAAATCTTCAACGAGTATTCCTTGAATTGAACTTAGTTGAGCCATATTAGGCAAAGGTACTACATCAAACCCGCCTTGTTCTCTGCTTTGCAGTTTTGAACTCGCAAATGTGTCCACTTTGTAGTGTAATGCGTTGTCGAGCAAATCATCTCCAAAGATCTCAGTAAATGTAGCTGAAGCATAAGCGTGGTATGTTGGGAATTCATTTTCAATAAAAGGAAACTGGCCCACCATTGTTCTTCTGCCTCTTCTCGGATAAAGTACGCCGTCATTATAATATGCCAGTACGATATCATTTCGACCGTTTCCGTTAAAATCCTTGCTATAGACTTGAAAGGGTTCATCCGGAGAGGTTTTATAACGGTGATTCAAACCAAGGTTACCGACTATATAATCCATGTTACCAGTTTCATTTAAACCGGCTTCAGCAATACTGAACCACCACCCCCTGCTATTCTCAAGATTCTCTTCATTTGAAATATTGACAAACGAATCACCCCGGTTTTCCATGAGCATAATCGGCATCCATTCACCTACCACAATCAGATCTGACTTTCCATTGTTGTTGTGATCGCTCCATATAGCATCTGTAACCATGCCAGCTTCATATAGTTCTGGAGCCATGGTACTTGTCACGTCCGTGAACATACCGTTTTCATTTTCAAGGAGGTAACTTCGGGGCGGATACGGGTAGTTACCCGGCACAACCCTGCCTCCTATAAAAAGATCTAACTGCCCGTTCCCATTAAAATCTCCGGCAACAGCTACCGAGCCACTGGTCCTCATTTCCGGAAGTGCATTTTCAGCCTTCTGAAAATTTCCATCACCATCGTTAATATATAGGCGATCCTGCAATGCAGAAGAAGTAGTACTGAATTCATATCCGCCGCTGACAACATACAGGTCTAATGAACCGTTACCATTAGAATCAAAAAAGAGGGCACCCACATCTTCACTTATTCTGTCGTTTTCCCAAGGTTGGGAAGAAGCAGATTCAAATTCACCGGACTCCGTTTGGAAGTAAAGAGTACCAGAGTATTCATGAGCCCCACCGACAAAAAAATCATCCAGTCCGTTGCCATTGACATCCCCTACAGCTAAAGCAGGACCAAGCCTGGACATTTTGTAAGGGAGGAGTGGTTGACGTTCAAAATCTATGTATTCATTTTCATCATGATTATGAGAAAGGCCGACTTGTTCCGTTATATCTTCAAAGAGAAATTCATTTACACTACTATCGCTATCATCCTCCGGTTGATATGCATTCTCATAGCTCAATGAAACTATTTGATTAGCCGGGATATCGTACAACGTTTGCACCTTCCCGTCCGGCCATCGCACATCAACACGGTCCACCTCATTGTGATCGCCTAATCCGAAATGCAGGACGTCTTCCACAGAAGATTGAAAACCCCGTGTCAGGTAATGTTCAATCATTTGCAAATCATCACCATTATATATCGTAACACGGGTTCCGATTCCACTTGTGTTATTTGCAGGGCCCTGAAGATCAAACCTCAAAAAGTTATGGCCAGAAAGATCCCTGCTATTATTTCGATAAATAAATGGGAGATCATTGACATTGGCTACAACCAGATCCAATGCGCCGTTATTGTTAAGGTCTGCATATGCAGCACCGGCTGAGAAACCGGGATGATTCATCCCCCACTCTTCCATTTTTTTCGTAAAAGTCAGATCCCCATTATTTCTCAACATATAGTTCACAATTGGAGTTGAAGGAATACTTTCCAACAATTCAGGCATTTTGTCAAGCAATTCAATCTCCGGATCTGTCCTGACCAAATCAAAAACTTCGTCTTCATAAACATTATAATCCTTATCAGCTACTTCTTTATAATAGCCATTTGCAATGAAGATATCTTTAAAACCGTCATTGTCGAAATCTGCCATCAACGCAGCCCAGCTCCAATCGGTGTATGAAACTCCTGTAATCTGCCCGATATTACTGAATGTTTCATTTCCGTTATTCATTTGGAGAGCATTAAACATATACTGGTAATGAAACCCGTCATCCACCATGTAACGAAAAGTGGTGTTATCCATACCGGTCATATTTGTCATCTGCCGGTAATGGTCTTCAGCATGCATATCAGTAGTTAAAATATCGAGCCAGCCATTATTGTTAAAATCTGCGATGTCATTACCCATAGAGAAAGAAACGAGTTGCTTTGTAGCTTCTTTTAACTTTTCCGTAAAGGTTCCATCGCCATTATTAATATAAATGTAATCCCGCTCCAGAAAATCATTTGCGATGTAGATATCTGTCCAGCCGTTATTATTCAGATCACCTACGGCAACTCCAAGACCATACCCTAATGGATTACCGATGATACCGGCCTCCTCACTAACTTCCGTAAAGGTTCCATCTCCATTGTTTCTAAATAGTTTATCACCCACATATGGATCGCGCTGTGCCGTTACCTCAGCCGGATCAAATGCTTCCATTGGCACAATATTGTGATTCAATAAAAACATATCCAATAACCCGTTACCATTGTAATCAATAAATACGGCCTGCGTCGCATATCCCATATCGTCAAGACCGTATTCAGCAGCACTTTCAGTAAAAGTCATATCCCCATTATTGATATACAACTGATTTGCCCGGTGTTCAGGTGGCAATGGCCCGGAACGACATACATAAATATCAAGGTATCCATTGCCGTTGATATCAACCATGGTAACCCCTGTATCCCAACCCTGTGTGCCTAACAGTCCAGCCTCCTCAGCAATCTCTTCAAATTGGAAATTGCCATTATTTTTATACAATCGATTGGCAACATAATTACCTGTAAAAAAAATATCGGGTAAGCCATTGTTATTGAGATCACCGGTAGCTACACCACCGCCGTTATGTAAATATTCATATGTCAAAATATTAAGATGTTCAGTTTCCGGAATATCATTACTGAATAAGATATTTGTGTGTTCCGGATCAAGCAGGGTAAATAAGGTTTCTCCCTGCCCGCTCGTTTGTGCAAATACAGCATGACTTACAAAAATGGTGAATAAAAGTGAGCCAACAGTCGAAATGAATAAATTATCTATTGTTCGTTTTCCTGCCATCATTTTCTTCAATTAACAGATTCTTAAAACCATATTCAGCCGCATCATCTCTTGAGTACGTCTTATTATCATCCGAACGTATATAACTGATGCCAGTACCCGATCCGCGTAAGGTTGTGATTTCAATAGCACCATTTTTACCTGCTTCTCCGTATTTTTCCATTGCTTGATTAATTGATAAAACCTGCATGGATAAAATCTCACTCTGAGATATATCCGAGGGATTTTCATAATTGGGGGAACCCCATGTACCCGTACTGGCCCGGGGTGTTCCATCAAGCGGTATCCCATCAATTACATAGAGAGGTGTCTGAGATGTAGATTCAGAATCATTTTTTTGATTTCTTAAAAATACCGTACCCGAACCTTCGGCAATAAAATTAGCCGGATCCAGATCACTACGTTTCCTCAGTATGTTTGTAAGAGGAGACACTTCATTTTCATTACTATGCAAATTATCGGTCTCTGGTTGCCTATCTACTGCCGAATTTAGTTGTCGCTTTGTATCGTCTGGCACTTCATTTTGAACACTATTTGTAAGCTTATCCTCTGAACTGGTCGATTCATCCTTTGAGCATCCTGCCAAAAAATATAAAGTCAGCAGGAATGTGAAGAATGTTATTTTTTTAAAAACCATGGTTATTCATGAATGGGTTACACACGAAATTAAAGTCATGCAAAACGCTCCTTTTCATAATATGAAATATATTAATAGACTTTTACAATTTCTAAATTTTCTGAATCATAGGATTTGATTTTCGGAGTTAGGGGAGAGTGCAAATTGAGGAGTCCGAGATTAATAAATAAAAAAAGTGCAAGCCTTACGACTTGCACTTTTTTTAATTTTATAAGATGTAAACAATCAATAAGTAATTGACTGACCGTTGCTGGGATTTGCGTCAATCCACATTCTGGTTGTCATGAGGTTTGGCCCTTGTCTTTGAACGGCAGCCTCATAGCCACTTGCATTTAAAGAGACTTCAGCCTGATGCCAATATGGCCTTCGGGGAATGGTATTATTCGTTACTCCCATTCCTCCATTATTGGGATCAAGTCTGGGATACGACAAGCGTCTCCACTCGAAATACAATTCCCAATTTTGGTGGTGATGGTTGATCCATTTTTGAATCCCGATTTGCTCAAGTGCTTCTTCGAAATCAGCCGATAAAGTTCCGTGTGCTGCAACATAAGCATCAATGTCAGCTGGATCGATATTATGATAAGGTTCCATTTCCATAGCTGCCCGGATTCCATTCTGGAAATAAGCTTCAGCATCTCCCGGTGATGCACCCCAACCACGAAGAGCTGCCTCCGCTTTTAGAAAAGAGGCGTTGGCATAGGTGAGCACATGCATGGGTGGATTGTATTCACCTTCATTCTGATAAATTTCGAATGAATTCCTGGAAAGATCTCCCTGGTTGTTATCAAATGCAGCCATTTCTTCTTGCGTATTATTAACCAGCAAGCCTCTGTACTCAGGTGTGCCTGCAGCCACCGAATTGGGCGTTGGCTCTGCAATGTATGGCAATCGCGGATCATTTCTGCTCTCCAGTTCATCAATAAAGCGTTGAGTGAGAAAGAGAGTGAACGGATTACGATAGTGTTGTACCTGCCCGTGTAACAGGAATGTCGAACCACCACCGGGGCCTGTTGCAACCGAGGCTGAATAATCATGACTGTCAATAAGCGGCTGGGCCATCGCTTCCGTGACCAATTGCTCAGCTAAACCTGGATTTGCATATGACATCCTCATTGCTGTACGCAGCTTCAGAGTATTGCCAAAGCGTCTCCAACTTTCGATATCTCCCCCATAAAAGAGATCTGCAGCACCGTAAGTAAGATCTCCAGGAGTTAATAAATTAATATTTGTCTCCAGTTGATTTATTAGAGCCGGGTAAATATCCTCTTGAGCGTCGTAGGCTGGTGTCATAATCGGATCTTCACCAAATCCCCTGACAGCTTCTGAAAATGGTATATCACCATAAGTAGCTGTCAATTTTTCCCAAGCAAGAACTTCTAATATTTTGGTCTGAGCCAACCTTGTTCGAATTTCAGGTTCCGATTCTTCACCTAATTCACGTAAAATGCGTTTGGCGCGATCAAGGTCTTTCAGGACGGTATTATACGTTGCGTCCCAGTACTGATCTTCATTACGCCGCTGACCATCGTTGAAGTATGTCGCATTCCCGTTGTTTAGCTGTGTCTCACCCCAGTGCTGAGCCCAGGAGCCGAGATTTCTCAATTGAAACCAATGGAAATTACCCACACCTCTGGCTTCCCATCTTTGCTGGGCAGTAAACAAAAAACCCGGATCAACGGTCGTTATTTCAGCCGGTGGCGTATTTAATGAGCCGAAATGATCCGTACAAGAAGCGAACACCACTAAAAAGATAACCAATGATGCAGCTCCCAAAAGGAATTTATTAATAGATATCATTATGAAATACCTCTACTATTTTTATTGATATTTTCTTTATTCAAACTTTTCATTTATAACCCAACATTGAGGTTGAATCCTATTGTTCTTGCCATCGGCAGGGACGCATTTTCTATGCCATACCCTGAGTTGCCAAGGGTAAATTGAGCTGCCTCCGGAGAGAATCCATCCGTATGGCGTTGAAAATAGAAAAGGTTACGACCGCTAATTGAAAGAGTGAGACTATTCAGGCCAATAGAATTGATAAGAGATACAGGCAGTGTGTAGCCGATGCTCATTTCCCTCATGGCTATAAAGCTTGCGTCATGAAGAAACTCTTCGGTAATGGCTGTTTCCTGCTGAGCTGTGGCATCCCAATATTGCTGAGAGGTGATTTGCTGTGAATTTGGTGTACCGGTTGATACCCAGTCACCATCGGCATTCTGATTAGCAACCATACCATCTACGACCAAGCCACCTTCACGTCCTTCAAGTGTGCGCTTACCGGTGCCATATAGCCCTTCCCATACATTCGACAGGGAGAATATTTCCCCACCCGACCGGATATCAACCAGTGCACTGAATGAGAAACCTCTGTAGTTAATCGTGTTCATGATGCCTCCGGTCCAGTCCGGCTGGGAATTTCCAACAAGAAACTCACCGGATTCCCGAATAGGTATACCTGATGGGTCAATGAGTTGATTGCCCTGCTCGTCCCGCAACCAGCGGTTGGGAGCATAGATGGCTCCAAAGGGTTCTCCCGGATCAGCAAACACTCTTACGTTCCTTGCAGAACCTATAAGGAAACGATCTACCCCTTCAACCAGTTCAACAACTTCATTTCGGTTTCTGGCATATGTAACAGTTACTTCCCACTGCAACTGGCCTGGGATAACCAAAGGTTGACCAGATAACATCAGCTCTATCCCACTGTTTTTAATCTCACCAGCATTTAACAATCGCTGGGTGTAACCTGTAGTAGATGGAATACTGATACTTAAAATCTGGTTTTCTGTACTTGCACTATAATAGGTTGCATCCAAATGTAGCCTGTTACCAAAGAATCTCAGATCGGTACCGAATTCTACCGATGTGGTCAACTCGTTTTTCAGGTCACTAAAAGGAATATTGTTTGTAAAAGATGCTGTCGGTTGATTCTGAAACTGGTTTCCAAGACCATAAGCTCCTGAAAGCTGATAGGGAGATCCGGCAGCACCAGCCTGTGCCCAGGCAGCCCGAACGGATCCATACGAAAACAAATCAGTTGTCAATCCGAAGGCATCAGCGAATACAAAGCTGGTACTGACCGATGGATAAAAGAATGAATTGGCATTAGTCGGCAGTGTGGATGACCAGTCGTTTCTTCCAGTCCAGTCAAGATATACAATATCTCGCCAGTTAAACTGACCAAAAGCAAACAATGACTGTGTTTCCAGTTCACTCCAGCCGAAGGAACCATTACGAGTCGCTGTTGTAGTATTTGTCAGTTGAGGCAAGCCCCGCAAAATAAATGTTCCACCACTATAACCTGTTGAATTGATCCAACGAGTCTGGTAATTCCCTCCAATAGTTGCACTTGCCGATAGATCCGGGGTAATAGTGCGAGTAGCAGAAAGCATAGCATCAGCATTATTTTCTCGTACTCGCCGAATCTGGTCACTCATATTCCCCAGTAATGTACCACGGGATCCAATTTCATTAAATTGGTAAATGCGATCATTATAGGAGTCTGTTCCGGCTCTTAACGACAAATTGAGCCAGTCAGTGAATGCATAAGACAGGGAAACATGACCCATAACCCGTTCCCTTGTATCTTCTATTCTTCTGTTATTAAATACAAAGAAAGGATTTTCGGAAACTCCCACTGTAGCCGCACTCCATTGTCGCGAATACCCCAGTTGCTTGAGGTTTGATCCATGCCCGGTAAGTGCAAGCGGGTTTTCCATATCTGCCAGTGAAATCTCATATCTCTTCATGCTTTCAAGAGAAATATTTCTGGGCATCGCTCGCAAATTATAAGCTACATTAGCTCCTGAATCACCCATTCCAGGCCGGTTTTCAGCTTCCTGGTTTACATAACTTACTCTGGCTTCTGCTGTAAGCCTGTCAGAAAAATCATGAGCACCTCTGAAAGAGATCGTTCGTCGGGTCATTTCATTAGTCGGAACCATACCTTTATAATTCAGGTCGTTAAGAGAAAGCCGAAAAACGGTTCTATCATCGCCACCGGAAAAACTGACTGAATTATCGATCGTTAATTCTGTATCATAGAAATCCCTATGCTGGTTCTGCGGGCTGAATGGCTCGCGAATCCCTTCCCACGTAATCACTTCGGTTCCATCCATTCTGGGTCCCCAGCTGGTTGGATGTTGTGGCCCATCGTTAGCCGTAGTCATTATTGGTGTCCCGTCATCGTGAAATACACGAAATTGACCATTATTGCCTTCTCCGTATTCATTTTGTAAACGAGGATATACCAGTGGATTACCAAAAGAAACATTACTATTGATCTCAACACCAATTCCCTGCCTTGCCTGACCGGTCTTGGTGGTAATCAATACTACGCCCTGGGCACCTCGTGAACCGTACAAAGCAGCTGCAGCCGGCCCCTTAAGTACTGAGATTTCTGCAATGTCATTTGGATTGATATTTGAAATACCATCACCCATATCCCGTGCACTACCACCCGTCGTACCACCGGTACCGCCTCTGAACACTCCACCCTGTGCTGAATTATCTATAGGAATACCGTCTACAACGTATAACGGCTGTTGGTTCCCGGCCAGTGAACTGGCTCCCCGAATCACAATATTCGTAGATCCGGCTGCACCCGATGTTGAACTTGTAACCGTTAAACCTGCAACACGTCCGGAAAGTGCTCTGGAGACGTTAACCTCACGGGTTCGCCCTAAATCTTCTCCCGATACCCGACCAATAGCTGTTCCGAGTGAACGTTGATCTCTTCGCAAACCGAAGGCAGTAACTACAGCCTCATCAATTTCCAATACCTGAGGTTGTAGCTCAATATCTATTTGAGTTCTTCCATCAATAGGAATTGTTTGGCTAATATAACCAATAAAAGTAAAGACAAGTGTAGACTGAAGGTCGGGTACTCCAAGACTATATTGACCATCTACATCGGTTGCAGTACCCATGGCAGTTCCTTGAACTACCACATTGACTCCAGGAATTGGGGTACCGCTTTCTGCATCCCGAACTGTTCCATTAACTGTTTGAAAAATAGGTAAATCACTACTATCAGACGTATTTATACTTAAAGTAGCCTGTTGACTTGAACTGGAATTGCTTGCCAAGTCCTGGCTTAACCCCATGGAAGGAATAAATACCGCCATTATCAAGCTTAAAAATCCCCCAAAAAAGCTGATTTTTAACAGCTTAGCTGTTGTATTAGTTTTCATAAATTTCACCTTTTTATTGGTCATGATTAATAATGAATAGCAATCTTCTCTACTGCTTTGACCATTTGTCTAATCATTACAAAATATCCAAATGAATCTGAGAAGAATGGCATCCACATAGTTGTATCTGTTTGATCTTATCCATCCCGGTACTATCATACATCCAGACAATACCTGTTTACATCTTACTAATACTCCAAATTGTTCATGCACCCTGACAGCAAATGTAAACTTTATTTAATGTTTTTGACTTTGAGGGAGGTATCAGGTTCGGAATTCACACTGTTTTCTTGATGTTTATTTCTATCTAACCCAGGTGAAAATCATGAATCTGACACTTCAGACACTAATCAGGTTGTACATTACCACGTATTCATGATTGATCTTTTCATAGTCGGGATAGCAGGCTGGAACCACTTTGGTGATTTACAATTATTTACAATGATTAGCGGAAAAATTCACCCCTGTGAAAGAAAAGTATGAACAGGGGCACTGTCTTTCACCGGTTCATGAAGACAGCCAAAAGAATGACTTCATCAGCAAGAAAACTCCTTTGAAACAGGTGTAGGGGCAATCCCTGTTTACCGACCGGGAGTGTTGGTCCACCAAACGAATTCAGGGGTGCAACTCAAGTGTCAAGTCAACCATACTTATGCGGGGCCGGTTCTGGTTCTCTTTACTCCTGGTTATTTATAAAAACTGGCACGTAGTTATGCAGATAAGTTTCTTTAAGGCAGAAGAAAAAATACCTTCTACTTACCCACAATGAATGGGTTGATACGACGCTAGACTATGCCTGGTTTAATAAATAAAATATTGGGTGATACATATCGGTCTGTCGACCTCTGCTTCCACACCCGTATATGTTAATAAGCCGGTTTCTTGGTCCCGCTCAAACAAAACCACATTATTATCATCTCTGTTCACGACGAAAACAAATTCTCCAAGAGCATCCACAGCAAAATTCCGGGGATGTCCTCCGCGGGTAGACTCATGGCCGACAAGTTCAATCTGACCTGTGGATTGATCAATCTCATAAATTACCAGGCTGTCATGACCGCGATTCGATGCGTACAAAAATCTACCATCCGGTGAAACCTGGATTTCGGCACTATGGCTAAACTCATCAAAATCATCTGGTAACATATTGATTCGCTGCAACTTTTCAAGTGCTCCGGTAGTTTGGTCGACAGCAAAAGCAGAGACGGTTGAAGCGAGTTCATTAACAGAGTAGGCAAAGTTTCCTTCGGGATGAATTGCAAAATGCCTTGGTCCGGATCCGGGTTCCAATTCCACATACGGCATTTGAGCTGGTGTAAGTTGGCCTGTACCGCTGTCTAATGCATAGATTGCCACCTGGTCGGTTCCAAGATCGGGAGTATAGACATAATTACCATCCATTGATGGTGTGTTTGAGTGCGGATAAGGTCCACCCTGACGATCATGAACACTGCTGCCTTCATGTTGAACCACATCAACAGCTTCACCCAATTGGCCTCCACTCGTAATAGGATAGACACTTATTGTTCCTACTCCTCCATTTGCAACATAAGCAAACCGGCCCTGTGGATCGATGCTAATATGATTTTGGCCACGTGTCTCTTCCAGTTGCTCATTAATAAATGACAAACTACCATCCTCTGAATTTATACTGTATGACGAAATACTCCCATATTCACCTGCTCTGCTTACCGAATAAAGATAAGCCCCATTCGGATGTAAAGCTTGGAAATTGGGTTCCGGATGATCATCCACTCGCTGTAGTTCGGAAAAACTGCGTTCCTCCCGGTTAAATTCCAATACATATAAACCTTCATCAGAAAACGTGCCCACATAAAGAATCTCTTTCTGTGGGTCAAGTGATTCCGACGTACAACCTGAATGAACAAGTATCAACAAGCAAATTATAGAGTATCCCGCTATCGAATTCCACATATTGAACATATATTTAAATAATTCATTTTTTTAATTTTCATTAAATTAGTCTCCTTGTGTTCCGCTTCTGAATTCCTGGACCTCCTCAGGAGTAATTTCACTGGCATCATTCTCAAAGTTCTGACGGATATAGGTTAATACCTCAGCGACTTCTTCATCAGTTAAGTCTCCAAAACTTGGCATCGGTATATCGTATGCACCCGCTCTTGACAGTCCGTCTATGACCACAGAAATCAGGCGATCTTTATCTCCGGTTACCCATTCACTACCAATCATGGATGGAAACATACCTTCAATTCCACTTCCATCTCTTTGGTGACACGCCTGACAATAGGTTGCATAAATGGATTGCCCATCCACTGTTTCCTCTCTTCGAAGATTATCCTCTATCTCATCTGGTGTTCGAATGTTATTGGCAGTTTGCTTTACTTCTTCCATTCTGGCTAAATTTTCTTCACCGAACGCATCTTTATCACCTGTATACATTACTCTCCAGATTTTACCGTCAACCCCATCACTAATGTAGAGCGATCCGTCCGGCCCTACAGCAAGTCCGGTTGGTCGGTGGTCTGCATCACCTGTACTGGTAATTGTTTCTACACCGGCAAACCCGTTAGCAAATACTTCCCAACCGGAATCTGATACCCACTCACCATCATTATAAGGGATAAATGCTACAAAATAACCGGCTTCTGGATAAGGATTTCGGTGGTAAGATCCATGTAAAGCAACAAAAGCTCCATTTTTATAATGGTCCGGGAACTGGTCTGCAGTGTAAAATTCCAGGTGATTGGGAGCAAAATGCCCAGGGAAACCGAGAATCGGTTCAGGGAATTCATCACACCTGCCAATAATCTCACCGTCCCCACCGTATTCCGGTGCTAATACCAACCGGCTCTGCATCTGATCGTAATAACAATATGGCCAGCTAAACACTCCATCTTTGGGCAATTTTAAAAACTCTTCTCCAGGCAGCATCGCTTCTTCCCAAATAGTATAATGCTCGGGCCAAAATCTATAAAGATAATCCCGCCCATGCTGAACAATATAAAGTTCTTCATCCACGGGGTTCCAGTTCATGGCTGTCATACTTCGTACCCCTGTCACATACCTGTAACCGCCATCGGTCGTTGTCTGATTGGTTACATCGGCATCGACTCTCCAGATTGCACCATGATCATCCAGATATGGGCAAGGATCCATACCAGGAGATTGAGGTGTACGATTCATTTCTGCACAATTGTCGGACTGTGCACCAAGTGGTATATATGCAAATCCATTATTATCAATTGCTAGTGCCTTTGACTGATGTTCATGGATTTCATTATGAGGATGAGAAAAGATGGTGTCTCTTCTCGTGGTGTCGGGTATTAACTCACCGGGAATCATCGGATAGCGCATCAGATGAAAGTTACTGGTATAGTACAGATAATCATTATGTAATTTCAAGCCTGTATGAAAATTTCCATCATCATAGTGCGTACTATCAAATTTTGCGATAATATCCGCTCTACCATTCCCGGTCGTATCACGTAATGCCACTATACTTCCCTCTTCAAATGATCGTCGCAACTTGACATAGATATCCCCATTCTCATTAATAGCAAGTTCCCGGGCAGGGCCAATGCTGTCTGCAACAACAATTGCTTCAAAACCGTCCGGCAGCTGTAACCCACCGTTATCCGGATCAGCCTGGGGCAATCCATCATCGATATCTTGCTGACAACCTGTAATACTGAATGCGAAAAAAACAATTAATATGGTTACGGCTTTATATACAGCCCGGGAATCAAAAAATTCATATACGTACTGAAGAAAATTAAATGCCTGATTTGTAGCTTTCATATTTTAAATTATCTCATTTATTATTATTCCGTTTGGCTGCTGAATTTTGTAAATGTACCTAATGCCTGAATTGAGCAAGAATTCATCAATTTATGTAAGCTTTTGGATTAACACTCTGAAGTATCACTAAAAAAAGCCACCGCTTATTATACACTATCTGTCAAACTTTTTCCATCTTAAATTTTCTACAATCAGATCTTTCCATTTTGTGGTTAATACCCCTGTATGTTCATATGCACTGATATTTTTATCAGACAATGACTTTAAAAAAACCGATGCGGTAAAGGTATGATGGTAGTAATTATTCGGGAATTGAAATGTGATTTACTAATAAGATGTTCAGCATTGCTGACTTTTCATTATGACCAAACAGGAAGTGCAATTCTGTCTCCGCGAAGTGAGGAATAAGAGCCAAAAAAAGCTGAAAGAATACTTCAGCCACTTTTTTGGCTCTTATTTTATAGTTTGCGAATGAATGATATTTGTTTCACTCTGTCCGGATCATGTCAGCAGGAATCAAACGATAGATTTCGGAAGTGGATTCGTTGGAGGCGTATATGAATCCATCAGGTGCCTGCCTGACGTTCCGCATTCTTCCGATGCCCTCAAGCAACGGCTCTTCATGAACTACCTCCTGTGTCCCATCAAGTTCTACACGGTTAATCATCGTTCCTCTGAGAGCTCCGATCAACAAGTTACCTTTCCAATTTGGATAAAAGTCACTGGATACAAAATCCATCCCGGAAGGTGCAATTGCAGGAGTCCAGTGGTGTATTGGTGAACGCATACCGACTTTGGCAGTATCACCGGTAAGAGTCGTTCCTGGATCAGGTTCTCCAAATGAAATCTCCGGCCACCCGTAATTTTCACCTTTCTCAATATGGTTGAGTTCGTCACCACCTATCGGGCCGTGTGAGTTAGACCACAGATCTCCTGTTTCCGTATTCACTGCCAGACCTTGCGTATTACGGTGTCCAACAGTGTATAATTCCGGTAGTGCTCCTTCTTCGTCTACAAAGGGATTGTCGGAGGGAATACTTCCATCATAATTGAGCCTTATGATTTTGCCCATCTGGGTACCCAAATCCTGGGGAGTATCCATAAAATCAAATCCGCGATCCCCGATACTAAAGATTACATAGCCGTCTTTAAAGGCGATTCGGCTACCGGAATGTTGGCGACTTTCAACATATGGCTGAGCGATTAACAAAACCTCCTGGTCTACCAGGCTATGGTCAGAAAGTCGTGCACGCATAAGAGCAGTATTTGCTTCCTCCTCATTGTCAGGATTTTTATGTGAATAGGTCATATAGATCCATCCGTTCTCTTCATAGTCAGGATGAAGTGCGATATCAAGCAGTCCACATGATCCACCGATAAATACATCCGGAGCACCTTCAAG
Organism: Balneolaceae bacterium; assembly: GCA_007132385.1. Taxonomy (GTDB): domain Bacteria; phylum Bacteroidota; class Rhodothermia; order Balneolales; family Balneolaceae; genus SLOU01. The sequence continues at coordinate 15,971 of SLOU01000080.1, forward strand.
TGGTTCATCAAGTAACTCCCCATCTCTTACCATTCGAACATTCCCTTCTCTTTCAGTGATCAGCATTCTGCCGTCGGGTAAAAAGACCATTCCCCAGGGAACACTTACATCTTCGACAACAGTTTGAACATAAAAATCCTGAAGTTCAGATGTGATTAGTTCTCCCGGTTCATCAGGAAGTGGGAAATAAAAGTCATGTCCATTGTCTTCCTGGACCTGACCGCATCCGGTATAGAATATGAGCATTAAAATAAGTGTACTTTGAAGATATTTCATTATTGA
>SLOU01000079.1 GCA_007132385.1 Balneolaceae bacterium
CTTTTATAGAATATTTTCTATACTACTAATGACGTATTGAATGCCGAAATCGTACTGGCTGGAGGATACTGGATCGATTCGAAATAAACATAAGCCGGATCCGGTAGATTCAGGCTTAGTACCCTGTACGGTGATAGTTTGTAACTATCACAAACAAATCAAATTACCAAAGAACAAGCTTAATTGATTATTTAAAAAAATAATCAGGAGTTCATTATGATCAGCAAGAAAAAAAAATCCACATACTCCAAAATTTCTTTCATTCCGATTCTTCTACTCATCGGGTTTCTGTCAATGATAATCGTTGAAAAAGCTATTGCCTGTCCATCTTGCAATGCCCTTTATAAGAAACAGATTGAGGAAGATTTAAGCGAGACGTTAATTGGCAAAGAGCTGATGTCTGCCATGGAGGCTCAAAAAAACCTTCCGCTAAGCTTTTCGGAAGCAACGAGAGAACTGTTTACCGAAGGCAACAGGGACTGGAATCAGGATCCCGACTTTATCGAAATCATCCGCAGGGATGAAGCTCTTGGTATTCGACCGACCAGTTATGTGGATCAGGACGTTGAAGCCGATGTGACACATACGATTCGTATGGAGGAGGGTCTGGCCTATTTGGGCAACGGTGTTATGTATGACGGTTTCCGTATGAACGGCACCATCCCGGGACCAACCCTTCGGGTCAGGGAAGGAGATATCGTTGAGATCGTCGTGGAAAATGCCGGTTCGATTCCTCACGGCGCTTCCATTCACGCAGCTTACACTCAGACATCTAAATATCTGGGAGAAATCCCGCCGGGCCAATCCCGATCGATTAAATTCAAGGCTACCCATCCGGGAGTCTATCTCTACCACTGCGCTCCGGGTGGACACGCCATTCCCATGCATGTTCTCTTTGGCCAATACGGTATGATGGTCGTTGAACCGTCAGAAGAGCAATACCGGCTCGAGGAGGAGCTCGGCCACGGACCCGACGTAGAGATCTTTCTCAATCAGCATGAATGGTATGCCAGCGGTACGGATGCGGTAGACGAAAATCCCATGTACGTCACCTTCAACGGGGAAATCTTCCGTTATGTATCCGAACCCATTACTGCGCGACCGGGTGACTATGTGCGCATCTATTTTATGAACATCGGTCCCAACCTTCTTTCCACGTTTCACCTGGTAGGAATTGTCTGGGATTATGCCTACTGGCAGGGCCATCCTGCAAATATACTGGAGGGTGGACAAACGGTCACCGCCGGTCCGTCTGATACCTGGGTTGTGGAATTCCGCCTCCCACCCGATGAAGGAGCTTTCACGATGCTTTCTCATGCCGTAGGCTCGACCAGCAAGGGAGCTATCGGCCTGCTTGTAGGCGACAGAAACGCCGAAATGCCCGAAGACGGACCAAAAGTTGTTCTGGGTGACGGACCGAGTTATACCGATGAAGAACTGGATGATTTACTTGCTGAAGCCAACAGGGTTATTTCGCCTTTCAAGCCCGGAAGCTGGGATGTAGATCCACCGGTAAGCTATGGCAGCGATACCGATTCGGTAACGGTACGAATCAAGGGCAATGCCTTTTCACCGAAACGGCTTGAAATTACACCCGGTACAACAGTTACCTGGATCAATGAAGATGTTTTCAGTTTCATGGCCGGGGAGTTTTCAGGTATTCACAATGCAGTATCCACATCCGGGCCGGCCAGTTTCGGTTCCCCCATGCTTGCACATGCCGAAAGCTGGAGTTTTACGTTCGAGGAAGAAGGTGAGTATACCTACATCTGTACACCGCATCCATATATGGAAGGTGTTGTGAATGTCAGGGAAGCGGAAACCGAAAGGGATATTGCCGGTCTGGTTTGGCCCATGATACCTGCACTTCTTGCACTTGTTTTTGCATTTGCAGCTTGGCGAAAAACCGGAAATCAAGAATAAGCTTATGAAAGTTTATCAAAAATTACTTCAAAATCATATACAGAGATACATTTTCCGAAAGAGTACTTCCTGTATTTTAACCGGGCGGGAGAATCAAATTCTCCCGCTTTTATTTTGCTGACCCGATATGTACAGATTTTATGCCGTAAAATTCCGTAACGTTTTATTTACGGGTTGATTTGATCTCTGTGATCAATGCATCATAACCCTCTTTGCGTATTCCTTCTTTTACATTTTGTTGCACTTCGGGAGAATCGCAAAGAGCAATAATAGCACCGCCGCCACCCCCGCCGGTCAGTTTAGCTCCCAGGGCTCCACTTTTTCTGGCAATTTGAATCAAATCCTCTATTTCGGGACATGAAACCTGTAGTGCATTTAAATAACCGTGATTCAGGTTCATGATTTCACCCAGTTTCGGCAGGTTGTATTGCTCTATGGCTTCTTTGGAAGCAAGAGCCAATCGATCCATTTGATCCAAAATGGTATCATACCATTCCGGGTATCTTTGACGGGCTTCTCTGACTTTTGAAACCATTCCTGAAGTCATACTCTCCACTCCGCTCAGCCCTATCACAATCGGAATATCTTTTACCAGCTTCAACTCCTCCATCTCCGGAGGGTCAGCCTTTCTGTACATAATAAGCTGCCCGTATGTTGAAACTGTGTTATCGATCCCCGAAGCCCCACCGTGGATAATATCTTCAGATTTGAACGACAGTTCCCGAACCTGCTGATCGGTTAATCCGAGCTGGTAATGCTCATCGAGTCCGCGGATAATAGCTACGGCAAGGGCGGAAGACCCTCCCATACCCATCGCCCTGGGTACTTCCGGAAAAATTTCGATATTCATCCCCCGGTTCCGCAGGCCCAGGTTATCCAGAATCATTTCAAGAGACCGGTATATAGAGTATTGATGATCCTCACCGAATTTCAATTTTTGTTCCACTCCCCAACGGGGAATGATTACATTGATATCCTTGTCCCTGTCACGAATCTTTGCTTTCATTTTGAGATTAATCGGAGCTGCAACTGCATGTTTGCCATGAACTACGGAATGTTCACCAGTCAAAATGATTTTTCCGAAACCGGTTCCCATTTCTTCCTCTTCAACAGATTCCCCGGTTTCAATCCGGCCCGCTTTTGTCTCTTTCTTCAGTTCCTCGATAATCTCTTTGGCTTTCCAGACTTTAATCTCCCCGCTGTCAACCAGCCGTTCAAGCACCCTGTCGAACAGTTCGGCCGGCGCACCGGCAGTACTGGTAACACTGCGGGCATGAAGGGTCATATGTCCCCGCTGGATCCCTTCAGTTCCAAGGGCTCTTAATGCAGAAAAATTCTGGGCCAGTCCAACAACTCCCATAACTTCCGCCAGTTCCCTGGCCGACTCTACCCCGATAATTCGTTGTGCGATAGCAACTGCTTTATTCGATTTCAATGATCCACCGACTGTTCCAACTTTAAGTGGGATATCGATTGTCCCGACCAGATCGCCCTGGTCGTTTTTATACCAGCTCGTCAGCGATGTATAACGACTTCCACGGGCTGCATATGCATGAGCAGCGGCTTCAATCGCCCTCCAGTCGTTGCCTGTAGCGATTGCAACCGGGTCAATACCATTCATAATCCCCTTATTATGGGTCGAAGCTCTGTACGGGTCAACCGCTGCAAATTCTGCTGCCCGGATAATTCCATCACGTACCTCTCTGCCTGAAGAATTATTAAACTTCATCAGTTCCACCGGAATCTCGCAACTGGCACGTACCATCGAACGGTCGGTAAGGTTGGATAAAATCCTTAAATATACCTGACCGTTCGTAATCTTTTCAATCAATGGTGCTACCCCTTCACACATACTGTTTACAAGGTTAGCACCCATCGCATCACGGGTATCAACCAGCAGGTGGACGACCACCATACTTCCGGGATTTCTCGATTGAGGGTAAATCATCACCTCAAGGTCTACAGCCCCGCCACCGCGGGCTGCCATGTTGGGATGAAGGCTATTTGCCAGGTTTAAAATTTCCTTTTTCTCTTGAAGAATTGCTTGTCGTACTTTCATCGGATGGGATACATCCACGAGTTGGATCTGGCCGATTAACACCGGTTCATCCGATTCTGACATAAAACCACCTGCCTGCCGAACCACCTTGGCCGCCGAACTTACCGCCGCAATAACAGAAGGTTCCTCTACCACCATCGGAACCACATACGATTTTTTATTGATCAGGAAGTTCAAACCCAATCCCATAGGCAGGCCGAAAACGGCTATCACATTTTCGACCATTTTATCGGCTTCCTCCCTGTTCAACAGGTGATGTTCCTCAAGCAGAGAAACATAATCTTCGGTATTCAGAATTTTTTTTTCATTCAAGACCAGAAGCCTTTCTTCAATCGTACGCTTGTAAAATTTTTGAATCCGCGACTTATCCGACGTTGAATCCGGATGTCCGTTTTCAGACTGATTTCCTGATGCCATAATTCCCGGCAATGTTATTTTTCGAATGTTTGATTTGCAGATCAAGAACTTTACAGGATGTTGGCTCTAAAGCTGCGTGAATATCCTTCAGAACCTCATCCGACCGGCTGAAAGCAATTCC
>SLOU01000108.1 GCA_007132385.1 Balneolaceae bacterium
AACGGGTTCAATTTTCAATTCCAGCCCCCATTTTGCCCTCGAAAAACATAGCACTGTTTTTTTGGGGCTTTTACATCAAAATATCCGCTTAAATAAATACCTCTTTTTAGAGGAGACTCAACTTTACAACAGAAAAAAATCAGAACGAAGTATCCAGAGGATACGGGATTGATTATAATGTTATTGATTATATATCATGAGTTATATAATAATATGTACACCAGGTAGAATACGAATAGTCTCAACTGCCCTGATACCATGGTCAATATCTTATACCATAATCTATTGGTGTTGGTAAAATTATTAATGGAAATGCTACGATACCTGTGTAACAAATAGAGAAGGCGCTGCATAACGTTCAGGTCTTGTTTCACTACAAAACAAAAAACAACAGGACAACTGGACAGCAGGACAAGACATGAAAAATCAAGTAACCCATTCCGGGCAAATGAGCAAAGACTGGTAGCGCGGCTTTGTGATGACGACATGAAATTCACATCGAAAACAGCACATCAAAAAAAGTAGAATATCCCGATAACACCCACTGTCCAGCAGTAATAGGCGAAGTAGTGGAACTTCTCTCTCTTCAGGAGAATGATAAGGTATGTCAGTGCGAAGTATCCCGAGATAAACGAGGTCAGAAATCCGACGAAAAGACTGATCACTGCGGCTGTTTCGATACCGGTTTCGACAATTTCCGTCATTTCCAGCAGCATTGCTCCGGCCAGCACCGGCAGCACCATTAAAAACGAAAAAATTGCCGCTTTCTCCCTGCTCATACCGCTGAACAGGCTGACCGAGATGGTGGTTCCGGACCGGCTGATACCCGGCAAAATGGCAAACGCCTGCGCCACGCCAATAAGCAAGCCTCGTTTGATATCCACATCTTTTTGCGGATTCCCCATAAATTTCGTGGAGAACAGAAGTGTTCCGGTGACCAGAAGCATGCACGACACAAAAAAGGGATTCAGGAAAATCACTTCAATGTATTCTTTCATGGTAAAGCCGACGATTCCTGCAGGAATCATGCTCAACAGAATGATATAACTCAGACGGGTGTTGCTATCCGTGACAAACCGCTTACTCCGGATACCTGAAGGCGAGAAACTTTTAAACAGATCGGTAAATATCTCCCGGATTTTCTTATGAAAGTAGACAGCGATACTGCAAAAAGATCCGAAATGCACTACGATTTCGAATGTTATGCCTGGTTCCAGATCCCTTCCCAACAAGGCTCTCCCCAGAGCCAGGTGCCCGGAACTGCTCACCGGAAGAAATTCCGTAATTCCCTGTAAAAGTCCCAACAAAATTGCCTGTAAAATGTCCATCCTGAAATAATTAACCAATGATTGATTCGAAACGGGATTCCTCTGATATCACTGCCGGTAAAGTCATATAAACATCATTTGTCATAACCAACCAGTCACAATGAATCCTGATTTACGAGAGAATAACACGGCTATTTAAAACCGGCTCAAGATATTAATTTCAGGATGAATATGAAACTTTATTTAACCAACTACATGGATCGATTTTGGACAAAATTCCCGGGAAGTCGAACTGTCCGTGACCACCTCTCCGAAATTATATTCCTCCTTTCCGGTGTGATTGTAATGATCGGAACTTTGGGTTGCTCCATTGCATCACCGGGTTCATTTCCACCAGTCCCCCCACCTCATCACTGCCAGACACTTCACCTCATCACTGCCAGACACTTCACCTGCAGCAATAGATGACGTTATTGCACTACAGATTCAGGTTCTATAAGAATGTGAATGACAGGGTGATAACCAACCAGTCCTCCTACCCGACTCTCACCGGTGACATCAAAAGGCTTTCAGGGTATTCTCACTATAATTCTTTAGGGCAAGGTGAAGTTCGTACTTTGAAATTAGTTCCGATTTCTTCATATTATCCTCATTATTAATAATAACATGAATAAACCGTAAGTACGGAGCGAGGATTACATGAGCAGAGTTGGTGTTATGCCTTTGATACAGGCAGTATACTAAAACCTGAAAGTCGGAATTGAAAACCTCTCTGGTTTCTCCATGGAAGATGTGAAAGTACATTACAACTCAGATAAACCAGCGCAATTACAAGCCCATGCTTATGCACAAGGAACTGAAATTCACATCGCTCCAGGCCAGGAAAATCATTTACCTCATGAAGCCTGGCATATTGTACAGCAAAAAAGCGGGAGGGTGAAACAGACCTTGCAAATCAAGGACGGAGTAAGCGTGAATAATGATGCAGGTTTGGAAAGAGAGGCTGATATCATGGGTAATATTTCAATGCAAAAGGCGCAAACCAATACATCATTCAACGAACAAGTCACACAATCAGAATCGTCCTATAAATCATCTCTTGACTATAAACCTGGTATTATTCAGAAAACGGATGATGACCATACAACTCTTGGTGCCGACCCTGCACTTTGGTCTCCCGCGGATCACAAAAAAGTCAAAGAAAATTTGTACAGTAGATTGCGTGATGCTAAGGACAGGGCTTTGGCAATAGCAAAAGCTTATGCACTAGCCAAAGGAGCACCTGCTGCAATTCATAATATCAAATTGGAAGATTTTGAAATAACACAAAGGGCGCAGACTGGTTATGGGAGAATTCCCGTTGAACAAGTATATTCCCTAAGACAAGGTCAGGTTGCTGCAAGTGGAAATGACAATCGTAGAGAATGGATCATTACTGTAGATATCGATGACCCGCCTTATTCTCCTGGAGGCCAACGTCCTCATGTTGGATATACTGTAGTAGTTCGTAGTATTGGTGCTAACGCAGTAGGTGTACCCAGAGATATTGGTCATGTTTGGCTGGACGCTGTTCCGGCAGGGCGAGGGGCGCTTAGAGGCGTAAATATTTGGGGATGACAAATAGTTTAGCCATTGTCGCAACAGGATATGGTTCATTCAAGTATGCTTTCTGCAATAAGAATGCTGAAATTAAATTGAATCATATTATCAATTTGACAGCGATTAGCAGCCCGCTCATTTAATCAACAACATGGACCGGCTTTGCACAAATTCACCAGCCCGGATGCGATAGATATACAATCCGCTGGCAACATTGGAAGCATCCCAGCTCACCTGATGCATTCCGGCTTGACGAGTTTCATCCACGAGCGTTGCCACGCGTTTTCCGAGGATATCAAAAACTTCAAGGTGCACGTCGCTTCTCACTGGCAACCGATAACGGATGTTCGTTTCCGGATTAAACGGGTTGGGATTGTTTTGATAGAGTTTGAATTTCTCTACCATCTCTTCATCACCTTCACCTGCCGTGTCGTCTTTACTCTTGAAAACGGCTTTGACCGTGGTTGAATCCTTTGATAAATCCCTCAATGTGATGGTCAAATCCGTAGATTGCAAACCCTGATCTAAAAAATCCCAATGGGAAAATGCATAGCCGGAATTGGCCTCGGCCGCAAGGGTAATGGGGACCTCCTGAAAGTATGTGCCGTTCCAGGGCCACGGATTGGTGTCTATTCCCGGTGTTTCAGGCCGAATCTGGATACTGTTAACGCGAATCCGGCCGGCCGTATTATCGGAGATATCTACCGATACAAGGATCTGTTTTTGAATATCGAATTGAGCCAGGAGGTGTTGACGCATGGCCTCCGGACGGTTGGCGGCAAAAGTTTTCATACTTTCGATGTCAGATTCCCACTCGTCCATGGAGTCGGGCCGTCCCCATCGTGCGATATGTTCGTTGATTTCTGGTTGCACAACACTGGCCAGGCTATCTATGTAATGCAGAACCCGATCGGGGGTAAATACGCTGTTCAAGTGATCGGCAATCCGGTTGATAAACCTAACTTCAAACTGCTCATTATCGAGCAGATTACGAAGAATCGTAGTCGGCCATCCCTCGTTACTCAAGAGCCGGTTGATGGTATCAAATTCATAGCTTGCATGCAAACCCAGCGCATAATCCACGTCAAACAACAGCCAACGCCACCTGCCGTCGTGACCGATCGAAGCCGTTGAATCGTATGGAACTCGCATCCGCCAGAAATCTATGTTGTTATGCGGCCAGTCCCTATTTCCATAATAAATCTGTGCACTGTAATAGTCCAGAAAATTATCCAGATCCATCATTTCTTTCACCCGGGCAAAATGGACTTCTTCCCCCAGGTCGTTCTGCTCAATAAATTCAATCAACTTATTGTAATGATTATTATTACCTTCTTTTACTTCGTTGCGATTGGTTAGCAGATCAATATTCCCGGGATCGACATTGTAGACCCGTGCAAGATAATGGCGATCATACCGTTCCCGTAAATTGTGTATCCCCCAGTACTCTCCGTTCAAAAAGACAATAGCCGGTCTGTAGGCCTGGGTATCTACATTGATATCGCAGATCAGACTTTGAGCCAGGGCATCACGGAACATCGTACTTTGCCAGTCGTTTCCTGAATTGCGCAGCAGCAGACGGTTATATTCCGTAAATGGTTGATCCGGGAAAATCGGATGGTAAAACCGGTTGTCACCATATT
>SLOU01000200.1 GCA_007132385.1 Balneolaceae bacterium
ACGGTATTGGTAAAATACCCAAATAATAAAAGCAAACCGAGGGTAATAGGTTCTATTAAAAACTATATCTTAGCACCGAATAATCCGGAAAAGGCCATCGAAAAAATGGCCTCAAAAAATACGAAAGTTATTTCCTTAACTATTACCGAAGGTGGCTACAACATAAATGACAGTAATGGGGAGTTTGATATCAGTAATCCTGATATTCAATGGGATCTGAAACATAGAGAACAACCCAAAACCGTTTTTGGATACCTTGCCGCGGCTTTTAGTAAACGAATGGCTGATGGATTACAAGGTTGTACTGTTTTGTCTTGTGATAATATTCAAACCAATGGGGATGTAACCCGTAAGGTGCTTTTGACTTTCACTAAAAAATATGATAGTGAACTGGCCAGTTGGATTGAAGAAAATGTCACCTTTCCAAATAGTATGGTTGACCGTATTACCCCTGTAACTACTTCAGAGGATATTGAAGAGTTAAAAAAAGATTTCCAGGTTGAAGATAACTGGCCTGTAGTATGTGAATCATTTAAACAATGGATAATTGAAGATGATTTTATAAATGACAGGCCTCAATGGGAAAAAGTTGGGGTCCAATTTGTAAATAATGTGGAACCTTATGAAAAGATGAAGCTCAGGCTTTTAAATGCAGGGCACTCTCTTTTGGGTATAGTAGGTTCACTATTTGGACATGTGACAATTGATGAAGCCATTCGCGACCCGATATTGGAGAAAATGCTCCGAGAGTTTTTTGATGAGGAAGTGACTCCAATACTTGGACGAATTGAAGGAATCGATATCGGGGAATATAAAGAGAGTTTAATTGAGCGCTTTGGTAATTCGAGTATTAAAGATAAGCTAACCCGAATATGCTCTGAGTCTTCTGCCAAACTTCCAAAATTTCTTTTACCTACCATAATAGAACAAATAAACCAGGATGGTCCAATCGAAAAGGGGACTGCTATTATTGCTGCATGGTTTAGATATTTGGAGCTTGATGGAACGACTGAACTTGGACATACATACCAAATTAAGGATGATATGTACGATCAACTTCAAATGAAAATAAATGAAAGTTGTGGGGAGGATCCAGCTCTCTTTTTGCAGATAGACGAAGTTTTTGGGGATATAGGCAAGTCAGATAGGTTTGTAAAGCAATATTTATCTGTAGTGAATAACCTGCGAAATCTTGGAGCACTGCAAACCATTAAAAATTTAGTGAATATTTAGATTTATGAATAAACCAAAAGTAGTTTGTTTTGGAGAAGTTCTTTGGGATGACCTGCCTAAAGGGAAAGAACCTGGTGGGGCTCCTATGAATGTTGTTTACCATTTAAATAAGTTAGGCATTCAGGGTAAAGTGATAAGCAGAGTCGGAGATGACAATGACGGAGAGAAACTTTTAGATGAAATTAAAAATTTAATACTGGATACAGCTTATTGTCAACTTGACCAGAAATACCCCACCTCAAATGTCAGGATTGCCTTTGATAAATACCATGAACCTTCCTATGAAATTATTCAACCTGTAGCATGGGATTTCATAGAGTATGAAGAGAGGCATTCGAAGCTTTTAAAAAATTCTGATGCATTTATATACGGTACGTTATCAGCAAGAAGTGAAACGACCAGATACACCTTAAAAAAATTATTAAAATCTGCTCCCTATAAGGTTTTTGACATTAATTTACGTGATCCTTTCTACGACAGGGGGACAATCGAATATTTGTTAAAAGAGGCTAATCTACTCAAGACAAATCTTGATGAATTATATTTTTTATTTGATTGGTTTGTTGATACTAATAATGTGAGTGAAAAAGAAAAGATAGAAATTTTGATGGAAAAGTTTTTGATAAGAGAAATAATAGTAACAAAAGGAAAAAGAGGTGCATCTTATTATAGCCAAAATTTTAATTACAATAGTCCGGCTCCTAAAGTTAAAATTAAAGATACAGTTGGAAGCGGAGATTCATTCCTTGCTGCTTTTCTTTCAAAAAGATTAAAAAGAATTGCTATTGTAGAGGCTTTAGATTTTGCCACTGCAATTGGAAGTTATATTGCAACCCAATCAGGAGCTTGTCCGGTTTATTCAGAAAGTGATTTTAAAAACATTTTTTGATCAGAAAAATCAATGTATGAATAAATCACTTGTATTTCCGGTTTTTAAACTTTAATAAATAAACATAAATCTGAAATTACTAAATAATGAATAGCTTACAATCCACTCCATTTAAAAAAAATACATCCATTAAAAAACATATATTTAAAAGACTTAGATACTATTTTCGTATTCTTATATATTTGATACCTATTGTGCTGATCTTTTCTTCATGGGCATTCGCACAACAAAGTGTCTCAGGAGTTGTATTTCATGATCTAAACGGTAACGGAGGATTTGATGAAAGTGAACCAGGAATTTCAGGCGTGCTTGTCTCCAATGGTAGCGATATTGTTGAAACCGATGCAAACGGCAGATATGAACTCACAGTTGAGGACAATGCGATCATTTTTGTGATTAAACCCCGTGGATGGACCACCGAGATCGATCAAAACAATATTCCACAGTTTTTTAGCATTCTGAGCAAAGATGGAGCCGGAGGCGATGAATTTCCTGGTTTGGATGCCACTGTGCCACCCTGGCCCGAATCGGTTGATTTTCCTCTCTACCCGCAAGATGAAGGTGATGAATTCCGGGTTGTGGTCTTTGGTGATACCCAGCCGCGAAACATTGAAGAAATAAACTATACCGCACATGATACAGTTCATGAATTGGTGGGAGTGGACGCTGCATTTGGAACCACTTTGGGAGATATTGTATTTGATAACCTTGACATATTTGAACCACTGAACCAGGTGATCGGGCAGATCGGGATCCCTTGGAGACATGTTATAGGCAATCATGACATTGACTTTTCAGCCGATACTAACTGGGATGTTCGAGGTGCCTACTTCCGAACCTATGGTCCGCCATGGTACGCCTTTACATGGGGCGGGGCACACTTTGTTGCAGTTGACAACATTCGTTGGATTGTGGAAGGTGAAGAGCGTTATTATAGAACTGGTCTTGGCGATGAGCAGTTAGCATTTATTGAGAACTTTCTTAATCATATTCCGGAAGATGAACTTGTATTTTTTATGATGCACATACCATGGGTTGAATCTACTCCCTGGAAGTATGATGAAGAGCAGAAACAACTGTTTGAAATTCTTGCATCTCACCCAAATACTGTTTCTCTTGCAGCCCATCGTCATCATCATCGATATATTAACGAGGATGACGGTTGGCACGGTGATGAAAAGCACCACCTTGTGATAATGGGGACAGTGTGTGGTGCTTGGTGGAATGGTGCTCCCGATGAATATGGAATTCCTCATGCAATGATGAGAGACGGTACACCAACAGGATATGGTTTTCTTGATATAAATGGAAACGAATGGAAGTTAACTTACAAGGCTTCTCGCAGGCCGGCAGATTTTCAGATGCACATTTCTGCACCGGACGAAGTTTCAGTAACTAAAACAGATACCGTAGAAGTTTTTGCCAATGTGTTTAATGCACTTCCAGAAGCTAAAGTAGAAATGCGTTTAGGTAAAGGTGGTAACTGGCTTCCAATGGAGCATGCCGAACAACCTGACCCGGTATACCACGCTATGAGAGAACGTGAACATAATATCGAAGGCGATGTCTCATGGAGACGATCAGGTAACCCAAGTCCGGATCCTCATAACCTTTATAAAGCCATACTACCAGAAGGGCTTGAGCCAGGTACGTACACAATATTTATTCGTTCAATCGATAATTGGGGAGAGTATAAAGGACGTCGAATAATTCGAATTGTTGAATAGTGTTTAATATTGAATGATACATTTCGACAATTCAACATCAATTAATTCATGAGCAATCAAACCAGACGAGAATTTTTAAAGACCGGAGCCTTATCAACGTTATTACTCGGCTCGGGCGTGGCCATAGCAGGCGGATGCGAATCCATCCGAAACCGTGGAAAAACAAAAAACGTCATTTTTTTAGTCAGTGACGGAATGAGTGCGGGCACTTTGCAAATGGCCGATACAATGCTTCGCCGCCGTGACGGGCGTGCCTCCAACTGGATCCGGCTGCTGGAAGATAATACTCTACGGCGCGGGCTGATGGATATGGCCTCGGCTGACCGAATTGTAACCGACTCGGCTGCCGCAGCTGCTTCCTGGGGATGCGGGTACCGGATTAACAATGGAGCGGTCAATATCACACCTGATGGGATTCATCGAAAACCACTGCTGCCCATTTTTCGGGATGCAAGCAAAGCCACCGGCCTGGTGACCACCACCGAGATTACCCATGCCACACCGGCAGGATTTGCCGCCAATGTGGAGAGCCGCGGACAGGGCGAGGATATCGCCGTACAATACCTGGAGCGGGAAGTAGATTTTCTGCTGGGTGGTGGAAATAATCATTACGATCCGGAGATACGTTCAGACGGCCGAGATTTGTA
>SLOU01000163.1 GCA_007132385.1 Balneolaceae bacterium
ATATTTCGCATCGAACAGGTACCAAAATGGAGTTTTAAAACCTGCCTTATCAAATTTTAGCGTATAATCGGGAAGTTGATTGTACGTTATTGGCTTATTCTTCGTCTTGGGAAACTCCCGATTGTAATAAGCTGATATCGTATCACCTGATTGTTCATCTGTAAATTTCACTTCAGATTTTTCTCCTTTTTGAAGCGATACAGAAAATCGGCCCGATTTTATTTTGATCAGGTCCCGCAGATCAACTTTTAACTCTTTCTGCTCAGTAATTAACTGAATAATCTTCAAATAGCACCAGTACTCGTATAGTTCACTGATCTGTTTGACATCCATTTTAAAAATATCGCTCTCCGCAATATCGAGTCCACGAATCAATATCAGATAGATTTGGAGAAAGTCCCGATAGCCCGATCCTCGGGTCATGGCCGTACTATAACTTTGGCGATGGCTGAATGGACTCACTTCTGTAAAAGGGTGTTGATGCAGAATGGATTGAAGTCTGCCCTGGTATCCTCTCAATGTTTTCTTAAGAAGGGCATACTCTTCCTCCTCCGGTTTGAACAGCTCTTTCTCAACATGAATGAGCTTGATTAGCGTCTGATCTATAGCCCATCGTACAAATTGGTTCTCCGGAGTATCGTAACTTACCCTTTTTCGGGTGGTTTGAATCTTTTCAAAGGCTTTGTCGTGAGCAATTTCCACACCTCGGTGATTTCCATTCGCTCTCTTCGCAAACCGGGCGCTTTTACTCATCCACTTGATTTCTGATAGGCCTGCTCTTTTCACTTTATTCACCGGCTGGTATTGTACCATTCGTTCGATCTGATGCTGTGGCTGTTTCTGTATCACCGATAAGCTCTTTTCCATCGCTTCAAATAGTACCTGGAGTATACTTAACCACTCCGATTTTGATGCCCGGCCGGTTACTTTAGGCCGGGTCTGTTGATAGGTATCTCTCAATAATGAAAATGCGAGATTGTGAACAATGTCTCTGATTTCTCTCATTATTTCATCATAATCTGAGCGGAAATCCATCTTCTGAGGAAACACTTCAAACTGCAGTTCAAAAAGCACATTCCCGTCCGCACTTCGCAGGGTTATGTTGCTCTCGCCTACCTGGTTTCTAAAAATGATCTGCTCAGAAATTTGATGCTGTTCCAGTGTCGCATTGTATCTCGACTCAGTAACCATTCGCTGATTCACATACAGTTTATGCGTATTATCCTGATCTTCCGATTTTCCAATCAACGCCAGGATATGTATAGGCTGCCATTCAAATATTTTTACGTTGTGAAGATCTAACGGATTGACCGGCTCAAAATCACCCTGCACATAAAGTTTGGATGGTTGGCCGTTGTCAAAGATCTGCTTTTGCTGCCGGCCGATACTTATCTCAATGCTACGCCGTCCCGAAGCCGAAAAGGTTAGTATCTGTTGTGAATCTCTCATTAAACCCAGAAACTGGTGAACCGGTCTTCCTCAAATCGTTGCAGCATAAAAAGCAGTTTCTTTCCTGTACGTGGATATGCCGACTCCTTAATTTCTTTTTCAAGGGCACCTAATGCTGACAGGTCCGGTGACTCTTCCCCAAGATTTGTGTTATTCAACTTATTCAACATACGAACCAGAATTCGCTGTACACGAATCGAGCTTCCATGAATACGGGGGAGCACCTTCTGCATAATCTGAAAATCCATTGCTTCACTGTCCGAAATCAGATTGTAGGTTCGATTCATGGTGGTGTAATAAGCAATCTCATCTCTTACACGGTATGCAAAATGCAAATCACTGATTTTAAGAATTTCATTAATCTCGGAGAGCAGCAAAATGTCATTTTCCAACGCTTCTCTGTCACTGTCAGAGAGTTCTGTAGAGCGAATAAATTCAGTTTTGAAAAAGCTGTTTTCTATGTTATCCAAAGGCACAACATCATCACCCTTTTGATCTTTAAATGACAAATCCACTTCGTTCATTTCGATTGTATTTGCCCGGTCCAGCACTTTTTTTGAAAATGAAAACGTCGTTTCATCCATGTTGACTGTTCCAATCAAATATAGATTTTCCGGCCATCTCATATCTTCAAATTCATCTCTGTTATCGGCGTTATGAATCATCTCCTCACGTAAAATCGGGTCTGTGAGTATGGTTTCACCATCGCTGCCCCGCCTCCGTGTTTCAATCACGCTTAAAAACTCGCTAAAATAATGCTCAACCCTCGCCAGATTCATTTCATCAAGGATAAAGAAGTAGGGTTTATTCTTGTTTTCATTGGCTTTTTTAATAGCAATCGTCAATCCTTTTGCCTGGAATTTATCATTCAGGCCGGTATAGCCTAAAAGATCACTGCCGTCCGTCCAGTCAGGGCGTACCGGCACTTGTATCACCTGTTCTTCACTCATGCCAACGGCTTCAGCAAACATTCTCGGCAGTTGAGTTTTCCCCGTACCGGATATTCCGGCAAGGATAACAAACGGTTTGGTTTTTAACGACAGATAGAAATTGGCCAGCTCTTTCATTGAGTAGGTAAATCCATTCCATTTGAGGTAATCAACTACTTTAGAAATAATTTGTATGTGTTCATTGACTTCAGGCTTGTTTGAATTCCGTCCCTCATTTGCCTTTGGATCTGCGGATTTAAAATTTTTTCTGCATTGAGATAGTATCGATCTAAATTCTTCATCACCAGACAGTTTTTCCAAACTGTTTAAGTTAATAACCCTATTGTAATTCTGACCATCAATACGATCTCCGTTCAAATATGTAATTTCGGAACTACCAAGACTTTTCCAGTCCCAAGAATCGCCTGTATCAAACCGTTTAATAATTTTAAGCCTTATAAAGTTCTGCCATTGAGATAACTGTGACTCAGTTGGAGCATTGACCTTAAATTGTACTCCATTATCATTAAAACTGGCCGTCAAGGTTTCCTTGTCCAATGATGTTTGAATTCTGCCGGATTCAAATTCTGTCCAGAGAACCCAATTTTCATGGGGATTGACCACAAAAACGATATCCTGATCATTTAAATTGATGAATTTCGCATCATTCCAGTAAAAGTAATCTCTCTCTTCAGAAAAAAGTTCTTTAGCATTAGAGACTGCTTCACTCTTAATTTCATAGATCATAACCTGTTTCTTCATAGCTCATCATATTTTTTTGCAGTCCCTTTGGCTTTATCTACCGGATACTTCGCTTCATTTTTCTTTAGCTTTTCCATTACAATCTCCTCAACATTCAATCCCTGTTGATCTGCAAGCAGAAATGCATACATGAATACATCGGCCAGCTCTTCCTTGATTTTTAGCTTGTCGGCTGTCCCGGCCTCCTTCCAAAGAAATAATTCTAATAATTCACCGGCCTCAACATTCAGGGCTACAGCCAGGTCTTTAGCGTTATGAAATTGCCTCCAGTCTCGTGCGTCTCTAAAGGAAACAATTTGATTGATTATATTTTCCATTTTTCAATAACAAAACTTTGATGTACAATAATTTAACAGAATAATACTTTCTTGATTATCGTAAAAATCTCAGTCACATTCACATATAGTTTTTACGATAATAAGTATGGTATATTCAGTAATACTACTCAATTTTAATACTGCTTTTAAATATAAAATGAACATTAAAAAATATTTTGATTACACACCTTCATTTGATCTAACAGCTGCTCACATTGCCATTAACAGATGGGATTGGGTAACCATTGATACAGAAGATGAAGAAAAAGCAAAAAACATCATGAAGATGAATAGATTTGACGTACTGCCATTTAAAAACCAGAATGGTGATATTGAATCCTATTATTCAACCAGAACATGGAATAATTTCGAAACTCTTAATTTTGACAGGATTGATCATGCAGATACAATTTATTACAGGCTCAGTTTTACGGATCTGATCAGAAAGTTTAATGAAGAAAATCGTCATTTCTATTTTCTGACCAATCATAAAGATATTTTAGGATTGGTGTCTTATGTAAATTTAAGCAGTCAACCGGTATACAGTTATCTGTTCCAGCTTATTTCAGATCTCGAAATGAAAATCGCCAGATTGCTGGAAGAAATTTTATCACAAGAAGATGTGATTAATGAATTTAGATCATCTGATTATCAGCACTTGATCGACATTCTTTCAACTTTTGACAAAGCAGCGACCGAAGGTAAAGACAATTCTATTTTTCAGTATATGTACCTGCAAACCCTCGGAATTACCCTCGATAAATTTCGTGAAAGTTTACCCAGCGAAATGAAACCACTGCTGGCATACAGAAATAAATTTGCGGGAAATGGATTGTTTACGAATGTTCGAAATACGGTTATGCACCCTGTGAATCCGGTATTGAGTGAGAGGGTTTCTATAAATGATTTGAATGAATTTTTAGAGGATTATCTATCAATAATGGATGTAATTTCTTTATATAATTGACGCCATTATTTCAATTATGCCATTTTAATTTATCGGGTTTGAACATC
>SLOU01000247.1 GCA_007132385.1 Balneolaceae bacterium
CTCGACCAGCCTACCTCGGGGCATGTTACTGTTATGGAGCACCGTTTAAATACCATGGATGAAGATCAGTTGGCAGCCGTGCGCAACCGTCATATCGGCTTTGTTTTTCAGTCCTTTCAGCTGATACCGACATTGACAGCCATTGAAAATGTCATGGTCCCGGTTGAATTAAGGGGGGTAACGTACAAAGATGCATACAAGAATGCCTTTGAACTATTACAGGCAGTGGGACTTGAAGCCCGCACCGATCATTATCCTGCCCAGCTTTCTGGCGGTGAACAACAACGGGTTGGGATAGCACGAGCCTTTATTAACAATCCTGATATTCTCTTTGCAGATGAACCGACTGGCAACCTGGATACGGAAACCGGGCAACAGATCGAGGATATCCTCTTTGATTTGAACGACCGGCAAGGCACAACATTGATTATTGTAACCCACGACCTCGAACTGGCAGGCAAATGCGACAGGATTATTCGGCTCAAATCAGGTAAAATTTTCTCAGACGAATACACACAACACTCCCGTTCGGTTATTCAAAGTAAAGTTTTGGATGCCAACATTATTTCCTGATTATGAACAAATTTTTCAACTGGATACCCGACCGGTTCAGTTTTGTTACGGCCTGGCGTGATGGACGATCGCAATACAAAAGCCTACTTCTTTACAGCAGCAGCATCATTGCCGGTGTCGCTGCACTTGTCGCTATTCTGTCCTTCAGAAACGATGTTATGCTTACGGTCGATGATCAGGCCAGGGAGCTGCTCGGTGCCGATCTTGAAATACGGCAGAACGAACCATATGGAGACGAAGTAACTGCATTTATCGACTCCATTGGAGGAGAACAGGCAACTTCGCTGGAATTCAACTCCATGATTGTCTATGGCCAAGCCGGTGAAACACGCCTTTCCCAGATTCGGGCTGTGGAAGGCGGATTTCCATTTTATGGTACACTGAAAACTGAACCGGCCGAAGCCGCCTTTACCTATCAGGATAACCAGGCCGCTTTGGTAGACAGGCCAATTATGAATCAACTCGGTCTGGCAGTGGGTGACAGTATCCGGGTCGGGGAGAAGAAACTTGAAATTTCAGGTATGATCCTGGAAGTCCCCGGTGAATCGGCAGCCTTTTCCCTCATCGGTCCACGTGTATTCATTGGCAGGGATGTCGTTGAAGGGTCCAACCTTCTTCAGCGAGGAAGCCGTGTCAGATATAAAACATTTTTCAAATTTGAGCCTGAACGCGAAATAGAACCCATTGTCTCTGACATACGTGCACTTTCCCAGGAACACCGTGTCCGCTTTGATACGGTTGAATCAAAAAAAGCAGGCTTTAGCCGAATTGTAGACAACCTCACACGGTTCCTTGGAATGATCGGTTTTATAGCTCTCCTTTTAGGTGGTCTGGGAGTAGCGAGTGCCATTTATGTTTACATAAAACGAAAAAGTGGTATGGTAGCCACCCTCCGCTGCCTGGGCGCATCTTCCAAACAGACGCTTTCAATTTTTTCACTCCAAGTGGTTTTCCTCGGCTTGATGGGGGCTTTTATCGGTTCGGTTTTCGGACTTTTGATTCAGCGCTATCTGCCGACACTATTCACCGATTTTTTACCATTTGAAATTGTCCAGCAAACGTCTGCTACGGCCCTTCTGCTCGGATTCGGTACCGGTGTGGTGATCAGCCTGGGTTGTGCTCTTTTACCCTTATTAAGTGTAAACAAAATCCCTCCTTTGCTAACCCTTCGTACCATCGATTTTTCTCCACTTGGCCTGCTTCAGCGCAAGGTCAAAATTATAGCAATTCTAATAGCGGTCGGCCTTATAACAGCTTCGCTTTCGATTCTTGTCGAAAGCTGGGTGTCAGGATTGCTGTTCACGATCGGACTGGGAATTTGTATCGGCCTGCTTCTGCTTGTAGCAAACCTGTTAATACGGTCTGTCAGAGCTTTGCGTTTACGTTCATTTTCATATATCTGGCGTCAGGGTATTTCCAATCTTTTTCGTCCCAACAATCAAACATCGATCCTTGTAACCACTTTGGGGATGGGTATGCTTTTGATCGGAGTACTTTATTTATCACAGGATATGATACTGCAGCGGATTGATTTTCAAACAGGAGAGAACCAGCCAAACCTGGTTTTTTATGATATTCAATCGGATCAAAATGAAGATATTATCCAAATTGCAGAAGAAGAAGGTGCCAGAATACTGCAAAATGTACCCATTGTCTCTATGCGCCTTTCCGAGTTGAAAGGTAAAGGTATTAGAGAAGTACGGGACGATACAACATTAAATATCAGCCGCTGGGTTCTCACCCGGGAATACAGGGTAACCTACAGAGATCACCTCAGTGATTCGGAAACACTCTTACAGGGAGAATGGATCGGACAAGCCGATGGCCTCGATTCGGTAGTACCCATATCGGTACATGAAGGTATAGCAGAAGATTTAAATGCAACCATAGGCGACTCGCTCACATTCGACGTACAGGGTATTCCGGTCAGGACCTATATTGCCTCTATACGGGAAGTTGATTTTCAACGTCCTGAACCCAATTTCTTTATCGTCTTTCCCGCAGGTGTACTGGAGGCTGCCCCTCAGTTTTTTGCCACGGTTTTACGTACACAGGGAGAAGAATCAAGTGCTGCACTTCAACAAAGAATTGTCCAGCATCATCCGAATGTTTCTGCCATTGATATTGGCCTGGTACTGCAAAGCGTCCAGGAGTTTTTGGATAAAGTTGCGTTGGCTGTTCAATTTATGGCTTTATTCAGCATTCTGACAGGGCTGGTCGTACTTGCAAGTGCCATAGCCATTAGCCGGTTTCAGCGAATTCGCGAATCGGTGCTTCTGCGCACCATTGGAGCTTCGAAATTCCAGGTTCGAAGTATTCAAATGCTCGAATAGCTCATGTTAGGTTCTTTAGCCTGTTTTGCAGGCCTTATATTGTCGGTTGGTTCAAGCTGGTTATTATCTATCTACTATTTTGAACTGGCTTTCTCACCGGATATCGGTGCACTTGCAATAGCTGCTTTTTTGATCGTGGTTTTAACACTTGTCACCGGTTTGCTAAATATGAAAGGAGTTTTAAATAAAAAGCCACTGGAAATTCTACGGCTGGAAGCAGGTTAAAACAAACGGCTGAATCGAGAAGCATCTCATCCATCTTTAATCATCTGTTTTGATAGATGCAATTCCCCTATATTTTACATACTGTAATTAAATATAAATTTTTTTATTTCTACGAAACTAAATCAAATACAGTATTATTCCTTCTTTAAAAAAGAATGAACTACCCCTATACAGAACCATCGGGGAATTCTTTGATTAAACCTACTAATTTCATAACACATGGACATCAAAAAAATCCTTGTACCTGTTGACTTCTCTGAGCTAAGCATCCATGCTATTTCCATAGCTCAAAAATTGGCCAAACTTTTCAAAGCTACAATCACTCCGGTGCATGTTCATATACCTATTACAGAAATGGATGAACCGTATGCACTCGGAATCAGCAGCAGTGTCTATCAGGATTTTGATAAAATTGAAGATAATTTAAGAGAACGTCTGCAGGAGTTGGTGACTGAACATGTAGAAGAGAAATTCCTGAATACCCCGATCATTGCCTTTGGGAACCCAACTCAATCCATCGTAGATCTATCTGAAACCGAAGAGTTTGATATGATCGTTATGACGACTCACGGGCGAACGGGATTTACGCGCTTTTTACTTGGATCTGTAGCAGAAAAAGTAATCCGGCTTGCCCACGTACCTGTACTGGTCGTTGAAAATGAATCGGATGTTGGGAATTTTGAAAATATTCTTGTTACGACTGATTTTTCCGAAAACTCTGGTGCCGCTTTCCCATTGGGAATCGAAATTTCCAAACGCGCAAACTCCAGCCTTCACCTGCTTCATGTATTAAGTTTTGACCAGTTCGACGAAGATGAATCTGATTTTGCCCTTGAAGAGATCCGTAAAGAAAGGTTAAAAGTCGTAGCCAATAAATATTTTCATGGCTTAAAAAGGGATAAACTGAGTTACAGTGTGGTTACTTCAGAAGATTCACCTCATGAAGCAATCCTGAATCATGTCAAAGAAAATGATTATCAGCTAATTGTCATGGCAACGATAGGCCGAACTGGCATCAAGTACCTGATGATGGGTAGTACAACAACGAATGTGGTTCGGCATGTAAAAACCGCTGTTTTGAGTATAAATCCCAAAAAAACCGATACTGGTTTCAAAGTTCAATCGGAGTAAAACTCCGATAAATACCTTCTTTTGCGGTATTCAATATGCGAATTTCCTTGCATATAAAAAACCTCCAGGTATTATAACCAGACAGTAATCATTGGATGTGTGTTGAGATCTGCATGCAGTTATTTTAAACTCGGAGACTTTTTAACTCATATTTTTTAGGCAATAAAAATCGGCAGCTATCTCGC
>SLOU01000098.1 GCA_007132385.1 Balneolaceae bacterium
CTATAAAAGACAAAATACTCTTTTATCTTTGTATTAATCATCCCTGCCATTTCTGCCTCGGCAAATGACGGGTCAATGAATGCCAGATGATCCAGAGAATCAACCCGGGTATATCAATCATTTAAACTGAATAATTCAGAATAGCAAGCACCGTTAGCAGAATACTATATATAAAGCTGCATAATTTCGAATAAAATATCCACAAACATGTACATTTATAAAATAATATACTGTTTAAAAAAATCAGAAATGATGATTCTTTGATGAAAAGATGAAGTGATTATTTATCGGTCAAATGAATCACTACGATAGCCCGAAAGCTTGTGTTGCTCGATAATCAGTTTCAACTCATCGGTTTCGCCTGTCGCAGCCGGTAAAAATTCAATTCGGACATCGGTTGAAACATCAAAAAATGTAGTATCGGAAACAGGCAGAAATTCTGCTACATGCTCACCGGAGACTGAGACATATAATTTATTGTTGCCCGGGGTAATTTCCAGGGGGATGCCTGTTTCGAGTTCATAGATGCCTGAAAAAACATCCAGCTTCTCTGGATCCAGATCTACCACAGTTCGAATGGATGGTTGATATTGCGGCCAGTTTAAGTGGTAGGCAACTGTCCGGGTAATTTCCGGAACAATCATAGATCCATTGTCTGAATTGGTCATAATAACAATGCCGTGCCTTTGATTGACAAATCCTATCAGATAGCTTCGAAACCCTTCGTTTGCACCTGAATGAGAAAAATGCAGCGAGTCACCCTTTGAATTGATCTGCACTCCAAGTCCCCAACCGCCATGATCGGGAATAAGCATTTCCCTTGCTGCAGCGACAGTAAAAATTTTACTTTCATTATTTATAACCGCGTTTTGTATTTCTGAAATCCAGAGGGCAAGGTCGGAAGGTGTCGTCCAGAGTCCGGCAGCCGCTTTTTCCGGGTAGATATGCCAGCCTGTGGGAAGAGGAAAGTTACCTCTCACATGGGCATTGGCAGCGATTTCTCTTAAGCTGTCAGGCAGATTTTGCTCAAACGTACTTCCGGTCATATCCAGTGACTCAAATACGGTCTGCTTCATAATTTCAGTGAAAGAATGGCCTGAGATGTCTTCAAGAATTTGTTGAATAACGGTATAACCACCACCGGAATATTGCCATTGAGAGCCTGGGGTATGGATTACTTTGA
Organism: Balneolaceae bacterium; assembly: GCA_007132385.1. GTDB lineage: Bacteria > Bacteroidota > Rhodothermia > Balneolales > Balneolaceae > SLOU01. Next base: position 1,184 of record SLOU01000098.1, read on the forward strand.
TGGATTCGGAATTGGTTGAACCGGAACCTTCAAGTATATCCCGAAGGACAGGGTAATCATCCTGGCCGGCAGGATAACCATTAAAGCCGTGTACGTTGACACCGGCCGTATGGTTAAGCAACCTTCGAATCGTTACAGGTTCGTGATTTGTAAAACCATTATCAGGCAGATTCCAGCTTTCAAGATATCGGTTTATATCCTCGTCCAGGTCTGCATTTCCGTCAACGACGAGAGATAAAACAGCAGAAGCAGTAACGGGTTTGCTAAGTGAGGCTGCCTGAAACAATGTGGCAGAAGTAACCGGTTGGTTACCGGTAGAATGTGCCTTGCCGAACCCCTCTGTCAAAATGATTTCTCCATCCTTGATGATAGCCAGGCTGATGCCGGGAATATTCAAATGTTCCATTCTTTCTCTGAGTGAAGTCGTTTTGGCATCCTCACCTTCAATCAATACGGGTGGAAGAATTCGTTTTTCCACTTCTTTCCCGATATCAATCGGTACCTGGCCAGATTGAGAAGTGGCTGTACTGAAACCACCCAAAAGAAATAAAATCGTATAAAAAAGTCGTTTAACCATATTATTAGAATATAATGATCTGGTTAAAACGACCAAGGGAAGCAGTTTTTCAGGGGATCATCAGTCTGAAACAGCTATCATATTCAGGTCTTTAGCCAGTTGGACGCCGTTTTCGAAATTGCGTAAACCCATGATGGATATGTTAATGCCCATCGGAAAAGAAACAGGCAGCTGTTCATTGAAATCGTTCAGTTTTTCCCAAACCGATTGTGCGACCACCACGGAAGCAGCCACAGAATCTTTGCTTCCAAGAATCAGCTTTTCTGTAAGTTCCGGTATGTAAACACCCAGCCAGCGCAGAAAATTGATGTCCTTTTTGCTTGAAATCGGAGAAAAACTCCAAAAAATCATAGGCGGCTCTTTATTCTCTTGCTCCAGCAAATCACAAAAGTCCTTCAATAAAGAAACGGGAGTTTCTGATTCCATGATAATTTGAGAAGTGAAAAAGTCAGCTCCGGACAGAAACTTTTTCATCATCCTTTCAGGTTCATCAAAATCATTCCGTCTTCGGGTTGGGATACAGATATTACCGATGTTGAAATCAGTCGGATCAATTTCATCCACTACCTTATGATGCCGGAGCCTGCCCCGGTTCAGATAATGGTTGAGAAGTTTATTGCTTTCTGTCACAGATAAACCATCATATGTGGTATCTGATGATTCGCCACCAACCAGTACAACATTTTTGAAATTGAAGTCATCGTGAGTTTCAAGCATCATTTCTTCCAGTTTTTGTGGGGATCTTTTTACACAAACCTGGTTGATGATAAATTCCGTATCGAATCGTCTGGCAAGAGCAGCAGCATAATCTCTTGGATTTACCCTCTTCTTGTAGGGACTGATACGTTTGCCCTTCTCACATTTTTTAGATTCATCCTGGATTTCGGGAAGGTTCAGGGCATCCACCTTTATCTCCCGAAACATCTGATCGATATAATGGATGTGTTTATGTAATCTTTTTTCTTTATTGCCAACTACAGGCGGTACAATTTCAAAAAGGGTTGGAAACCGATCATGATTTACATGAAAATCAGGATTAGTTTCTTGAATCATAGTAAGTAAAAGTTTTCAGGATTATCGTTAGTATCACAGTTCTGTTTCATAGACATAAATTCGGAATTACCAGGCAGAGAGCTGTTTATTGAATGGCTATAACCAGCGAATCAGTGCAAGAAAACAGGCAAAGGCATGTACGTTGCACAGCGGGTTCTTATCCAGGGTTTACTTTTTTTTGAAGTGAAAAATGCCCCAGGCGAGGTATCCATTTCGGGCACCGTTGATCCAGTGTTGCAGTCCTTCTTTCATATTATTGATATATTCACTGCTTACCTTTTCTTTGAGTTCGGCTTCATTTGAAATCGTTTCATTGAGAACAGCTGAATAATGGTTTTTGAGTTGTTCAGTCAATTCCTCAAAAGTGAATTCTTCAAGGCCGGTTTCATCAGCAGTTTCCCTGTAAAATTCAGGTGAAGCCATACTTTCGAGATGGATACGATCCAAAATTGGCTGAAGAACACCTTCGGGACAATCATCCGATTGCATGGGGTCAGTGAAGATAAACTCCCCACCGGATTTGAGAATTCTTGAAGCTTGCCTGATCACCTGATCCCGCACTGGGCTGTGTAAGAAAGCATCCTGCGACCAAACGATATCAAAAGATTCATCGTCATAAGGGAGTTCTTCAAAGTTGCCGTCAACCACCTCAATCAAATGGTCCAGATTTTGTCTGGAATTCAGCTTTCTTGCACGGTTGTTTTCGACTTCGCTAAGATTAAGCGCAGTAATATTACATTTAAATTTCTTTGCCAGGTAACGGGCTGACCCCCCATATCCGGAACCGAGATCGATCACCCTGGAATCGGAATTCAATTTGTTGAGGTGTTCAATCATACGTTTCTGTGTACGAAGACTTGCTTCGGGAATAGTATCATTTTCAGAATGATATAACCCGATGTGAATATCTTCTCCGCCCCAAATAGTGGAATAAAACGTATCGGCATCTGAACTGTTGTAATAATCACGGGCGATGTTTACTGCCTGAAGATCTGCTGTATCACTCATAATTTATTAATCCTCCCGGTAGATTTTAACTAATACTTTAGGTCAAAATTCAATTTCTGTTTTATTGATACTCTTTTTCAGCCACGTTAATGAAGAAATCAGGATCTTCTGAGCGATAGGTTTCCTGAAAATCCCCATATGTGTAGATGTTTTGAAAGCCGACTTCTTTCATCAAACGCCGGGTATAATCCCTCCTCAGAGGAAACATGTTCAGGTGGAAGGTAGATTCGTCCTCAAATTTGTATTGAAAACGGGCCAGTCCGTCGTCGATATATTCCGGTTGTACCTCTACATCTTCGCCACAATAATAGTATTTGTGTTTACTGGAGTATCCACGATCGATGATCGCATCATAATTTCTCTGATCAAGAACAAGGACTCCGTCGTGTTTCAGGATCGAATAAAATTCGGCAAGGGCTTTTCGGCGGTCATTCTCGGAAAACAGATGGGTAAAAGAATTGCCAAGACAGATAACAGCGTCAAATTTTTCATGGATATCCTTATTCAGCCACCTCCAGTCGACCTGTACGGTTCGAAGTATTTGGCCTTCTTCTTTTGCATTCTCAAAGGCACGGTACAACATTTGGGGGCTGCCGTCGGCACTGACGAC
>SLOU01000135.1 GCA_007132385.1 Balneolaceae bacterium
ACCGTAACCGATTGTACTGGGGTGTAGACCGTCGAGGCTGAAAATGCCTCCCTGAGTTATTTTTCTAGTCTCTTCGTCAACCCTGATAAAATCGGTGGATAATCTCACTTTTCCCTCCTGGGTCACCAGATGCGCAGTCGCTTCATTGGTTTTTAGCGCTTCGATAAATTCGGGTGGATATGGACGAATGGCATTAACCCCAAGCCTTCGGCGGGCAACAGCCGATACATATTTTCCAACCGGTACTACGGTAAATCCATAGGCACCGGCAAGTTTGCGGATGATATAGTTGTATTGATCGACCAGTTGGTCCAGTTCGATAGCCTGATCCTTGGTAAGATGGGGATGCTTGTCCGGGTTAAAATCTTCATCCCATATCCAGAACCGGGTATAGTAATCGAAATAGCCCGAGTGTTGACTTACTTCGTTTTCATTGACTCCTCTGATCGCCGGTGGAATTGTGAGATAGGGAAAGGTGGGAACGAACACCCTCGGTATCTTCAAAGCGGCAATTTGCTCATATAAAAATCTGAGTTCTTGTTCGAAATGCTCCGGCCTGTACACGGTGAATTTTCTTTCATGGTGATACTTTGACATAAAATCTTCTTCCGAGTAGATAACTTTCAGACTACTGATAGCACCCACGATGTTATTATGCCCGGTACATAGAATCAAATTTTCAATTCCTCCTTTCTCATGCAGATATGCAACATTATCCACCTGGCTATTATTCTCAAAACTTCTGTGAAAACCCGGATTCAGGACCAGCCGGCCGGTAATATACATGGCATGATCAGGGAGCACGCTGAAAACACTGTATTGCGGTTTATTCTCGGACAAATATTCGCGGCATTTTTTTTCAGTAATCAACCATGAATCATTGGCAGCAAATCCCCATACAGCCTGGTTGTGATAGGGAAAGTCCCTTGACCGGTTTAGATGGTTTTCATCATTCTCCCAATAGGATTTAATTCGGCGTAATGTCGTATATAGGTGCCTGGCAGCAGGAATAGAGTTATTGTATCGGATAGATTGACCAACCTCTTCTGACAAACCGCGTATCAGAACCTCCAGGTTAACGGGTATTCCCGCCTGAGCTACGAATGAGGGAGAGTCGAACTCTATGTTGGCGTCAAGAGTTTTGGCTAACAGTGCAGGGAAGCTGAGGTCAGTCCGGTAAACCCCTCCGTTCTTAAATCCCTGGGCCATGCTATCGCCCATTGCAACAAGCTTGTGCCTGTATTTTTTATTCCGTTGCATTAGCTATTGAATCTCAATCAGAATTCTCACATTTCAAATGAATATCTGTATCTTGGGAACTGATTAATCGACTATAGACTATGAATGATAAGAATCAGCAGAACCAATTCAGAAAAGATCGGTCAGAAATGAATGAAAAAATTCTGAAACTCGATCATCATAGAATAAAACGTTTTTTTAATCTTGATGCCAATGCCTGTCAGAACAGGCAATTATATGTATGGGAGGGAGAAATTTGAATTTGAACGGATATCTGAAGATTACCATTGCAGCCCTTTTCTCCCTGTTTGCTTTTTCTGACAAGTTACACGGCCAATTTATACCGGATGGGGTTAACATCGGCACGGACTATTCTTTTGTTCCCGTTTTGGGTTATACGTCTGATATTGGTCTGTTCGGCGGTGGCGTGATGCAAAGAATCAACTATAGATTAAATGAGCAACCTTTTCATAGCCTAACCTCTTTTCAGGCTTTGGTTACAACCCGTCGTAATTTCATTACCAAGATCGATTACGAAAGGGTGAACAGTTTTGGCTCAGACATCCGGAGTCGATTTCTGTTTGAGGGGCAAAGGATTCGAAGCGATACGTTTTTTGGGATTGGCAATACAACTACTTTTTCAACTGACGAATATGATGAGGGGAATTTTTATTATGAAAACAGGTCCGTTGATTTCAGGTATTGGGGCAGAAAATCTCTGAGCCGGATTGGAGAAAATGGTACTCTGGATGGTCAGTTTCTGGCCACCATTTCGTATAATGATCCGGTTTCTCGTGGAGACCATACGATTTTTAGTCAGTTGCCACCACCGGGCGGTGGTGGAGGTTGGGTAAACCAGCTTGGCTTCGGAATCATTCTGGAGAGCAGGGATAGTGAGTTCATACCCACAAGCGGGATTCGATTTGAAACCGGTATTGGAAGATCCACTTCTTTATTGGGCAGCGATTTCAGCTTTACACGTTTTCGTACAGAGGCACGTGCATACTATTCTCCGATTCGAAACGTGGTAATAGCACAAAAAATTGAATTCGACTACACGTCAGGAAACACTCCTTTTTGGGAATTACCGGTAGTGGGAAGCAATGACGGGTTGCGCGGATATGCTTTGAACCGCTTTCGAGGCGACAGTTCCATACTGCATATTATTGAACTGCGGAGTTGGCTTTTTAGTTTTTTGGATGATTATATCAGGGTTGGTGCACAAACTTTCATGGATACCGGACGGGTTTTCAGCGGTGAAGACTCTTTTGGTGACATTACATCAGACCTCAAGCAGACATATGGATTTGGGGGTGCATTTTCGTTTTTTAATCCGGATCTTTTTTTCAGGGCTGATATAGCTTTTTCCGAAGATCTGTATCGTATCTATTTTGGTTTTGGGTACTTGTTTTAAGTTGGCTGGATTATTGTTCGTTTATTACATAGCAGAATTAACAGAACCGAAGAAAAAGGGGCCAAATGAAGAAATTATTGATAACAGCTGATTCTGACGATGCTACCAAACTGTTAACTGGTTTGACGGGCAGTCGAATTGAACCGGTACACCTGCCGCTGGAGCATTACAAGTATGCCAGCGATCGGAAACAGGGTATTGTCCTGGAGGATCAACGTGAGGTATACAATTTTGTAGTTTTTGGCAGTCTTCGGAATTCAAGACACTATCTGACCTGGCTTAATCAATTTGATCTGCAGGATGAATTCCGTCAAAAGATTCACCTGGTGATGAACCGTCCGGAAATGGAATTTCTCGAGAAACATGAAATCCCGGCAATACTGCCAAAAGAGAATGCCAGGCCGATTGATATCATGGAGTTTTTGCTGCGAATCAGCATATCCGGAGGTGTACTCTACCCGTGTGCTGAAGAAAGTTCTGAAGAGATACCGGGATTGCTACAGGAACTGCAGATACCGGTCTCGGAGCTTACAGTCTGCCGATCGGTCCCGTTTGAAAAATCGGAAATCGACCAGAAGCGAAAGGAAATCAAAAAAGTTGAACCAGATGGAATTCTTTTTCATTCACGAAGTTCTGTCATTCGTACCAGGACTGCTTTTCCTGATATTGATCTTTCTTCAAAAAAATTGATTGCTGCAAGTGCAGGTGTTGCGGAGAAGCTGAGGCAGGAAGGATTTGTTCCTGAAGTCACGGCGGAAGGAAGTTGGGAATCGATAATTAAGGAATTCGAAGATTGACGCGTGCACAATATTGAATGTCAGATCAAATCGTGGCTATTAATCTTTAAAATAGACGACCGTACATCCCGGCCCTCCCCGTTCCCAGGAAGCTTGTTCAAATTGTTGTACTTCCTTTCGATTCCCGAGGTATTCATGCACCAGTTTTTTCAAGATACCTTCGCCCTTTCCGTGGACGATATCAGCCTCTTTCAAACCACTGACTATCGCCCGGTCAATATAGTGCATGAGCTCTTTTACCGCTTCATCACCCCGCATTCCACGCAAATTGAGTGATGGTTTTAGATTGCTTCCGGAAAAAGATTGATGATGAGATGAAGCCTTCCAGCGGTCGATTTTACCTCCGCTATCCTTTTTTGTGCTTTTAACAAGATTGCTGTACCTGGTTTTAATTTTAAGTCCTCTGGCGAGTACGACAGCATTATTTCCGTTGAGCTCGATCAGTTCGCCGGTGGTATTGCCGTCAGAGATTTTGACGTAATCACCTATCTGAGGCTGTCCGGCTGGTTTACGGAGTTCTTCTTTTTCCTCTATTTTCTTCTCTGATTCATCTAGTTTTTCACGGATCACTTTTTTATGCCGGTGAACATCACGTCGAACTGCACGCACTTTTTCACGGTCTTTTATCCCTTCCGAGACAATTTTTTCCACCGCCTGTTCAATTTTCTGATTTGCATCTTTCATAATCCGGTCAGCTTCCCGATAGGCTTCGGTCAGCTTTTTTTCACGGTTAGCTTCGAATTCACGTTTCTTATTACGAAACTGTTCTTTCTGCTTCTCAGCTTCCTTTCGAAGTTCTTCATATTTTCGATGTGCTTTTTCTGCATCCTGAAGACGTTGTTCAAGGTTTAAAAGCAGGTCAGCCATACGGTCGCGTTGATCTCCGAGCAGCTTTCGCGATCGTTCCAGAAGTATCTCGGGCAAATTCATCCGGCC
>SLOU01000258.1 GCA_007132385.1 Balneolaceae bacterium
AAATCCCTGTTCGTTACGGAATACCACTTTATCAACTGTAAAACCGATAATTCTGGCAAAGAACATTACAAATGTGTTGACCACACCTTGAATCAGGGCAAGTGTCACCATATCACCGTTGGCCACGTGCCCGACCTCGTGTGCCATTACAGCTTCAACCTCATCCCGGTTGAACCGTTGCAGCATTCCTGCACTAACTGCAACCAATGCTTTATTCTTGTTCCAGCCGGTTGCAAAAGCATTGGACTGCTGTGCCGGGAAAATTCCTACTTCCGGCATCCCGATTCCGGCGTTTTCTGCCTGTCGTTTGACCGTATTTACGAGCCACTCTTCATTCGAATTGCCGGGGCGGTCGATCAACTGAACCTTCATCGACCATTTTGCGATCTTTTTCGACAGCAGAAGTGATATAAACGAGCCTGCCATACCGAAGATAAAACAGAAAATCAGCAACGCCTGTAGATTTAATTGAGTGCCGGATTCATCCAGAAATGACCCCACTCCAAGCAGGTTCATTACTATACCTGCAACTACGATAATTGCCAGGTTTGTCGCTAAAAAAAGTACTATCCGCTTCATATTATCAGAATCTTAATGTTAGTTTTGTATATGTTATTTGATTTATAAATTTTTCCGAATTGTTTACTGTAGAATTCACCGGATCTAACCGGGAATCCTTACCCAATAGAGTATATTACAATAACCGTGCCATATCCTTGGCAAAATAAGTCGCAATTAAATCTGCCCCCGCTCTTTTAAAAGAAATCAGAACTTCAGCCATAGCCTGTTGCTCATCGAGCCAGCCGTTGGCAGCTGCTGCCTTTATCATCGCATATTCACCAGATACATTATATACCGAGACCGGTACGGAAACAGCACTTTTCACCGCCCGAACAACATCCAGATACGGTAAACCCGGTTTTACCATCACAATATCTGCTCCCTGATTTTGATCGAGAAGTGCTTCCCGAACCGCTTCTTTAACGTTTGAAGGGTTCATTTGGTACGTTTTTTTATCCCCAAAACCAGGTGCCGAGTCAAGAGCATCCCGAAAGGGCCCATAAAAAACCGAAGCGTACTTGGCACTGTACGACATTATGCCGATATGATGAAATCCATCCAGTTCCAGTGCTTTTCGCATGACTCCAATACGTCCATCCATCATATCCGAAGGGGCTACAAAATCAGCACCCGCTTCGGCATGACTCACTGCCATTTTGGCCAGTAATTCTACCGATTCGTCATTAACAATCTCCCCGTTCCTGACGATTCCGTCATGGCCGTAACTTGAATACGGGTCCAGAGCCACATCAGTCATCACCACCAACCCGGGGAAATTCTTTTTAATCTTCCGTACCGACCGTTGCATCAAACCTTCCGGGTTGAGGGCTTCAGTACCTTCGTTGTCTTTTTTTTCTTCCGGCACTTTTACAAAAAGCAGTACAGACGGAATTTCCAGCGAGGCGATCTCCTCCAATTCTTTCATCAACAAGTCGAGGGTGTACCGGAAATATCCAGGCATCGACGGAATTTCCACTTTATCATTTTGGCCTTCCATTACAAACAGCGGTGCAATCAAGTCTTCCGGATGCAGGTGGTGTTCAGCCGCCATCCGGCGGATCTGTTCACTTTTCCGTAACCTGCGGCCACGAATAAATGGGTATGAACCTGTGTCAGACATTATTTTTAGTATTTTTGGAAAACTTCAGATTTCGAACGAAGGTTTGAAATATACGTAGAATTCAGGATACAGTAGATAGCAGATTGTTTGAGTTTTGAATGCTGAATTTTAAGTTCTATTCATTTTTTTGCACCCAATCGACCGGATTTTTCAGCTTTTCAAGCAGATACGCTTCCCGGGTTCCGGGCTCAGGATGATGATCGTAATCCCATCTCACCCGCGGAGGCAGGCTCATGAGTATCGATTCGATGCGGCCTTTGGTTTTCAGGCCAAACAAGGTACCACGATCGTGGATCAGGTTGAACTCCACATAACGCCCACGGCGAATCTCCTGCCAGTAACGCTGTGACCGGTCGTATGGCTCGTCCCTCCTCCGCCGGACGATAGGTAGGTAAGAATCCAGGAATGTATTTCCGGAATCTGTGGTGAACTCAAACCAGTCATGGTCCGACCTTGACTCATTACTGCGAAGGTAATCGAAAAAAATCCCTCCGATACCCCGGGCTTCCTCACGGTGTGTATTGTAGAAGTAATCGTCACACTCCTTCTTAAACCGGGGATACAGATCCCCGCCATGCCGGACACAGGCCTCTTTCAATACCCGGTGAAAATGAACAGGATCCTCATCCCAAAGGTAATACGGAGTCATATCCGCACCACCTCCAAACCAACGGTCGGCTGTATTCTTCAATGCCGGATCGTCATACAATTCAAAAAATCGATAATTGGCATGTACAGTGGGTATCATAGGACTTTCCGGGTGAAGAACCAGTGATATACCGGCTGCATAAAACCATCCTTTATCTACTTTGAAATGTTGTTTAATCGGATCCGGTAATTCTCCATAGACCGTCGATACGTTGACACCTCCTTTTTCAAACACTCCCCCTTTTTCGATAACTCGCGTCCGGCCGCCGCCGCCGCCTTCACGTTCCCAGTCGTCTTCTTTAAACCGAGCTTTTCCATCGAGTTCTTCCAAGGCCTGACAGATCTCTTCCTGCAGATCATGCACATAATCTGTAAACCGTTCTTTCAGTGTATTCGATTTTTTCATGAAATTTTTTGGATCGAAAATCCTGATTAAAAGTCAAAGGGCGTAAGACCCGTAATTTTTACGACGAGTGATTCCGGATTCAAAACTACATCTAACCATATTCTTTCACTGTATCCACAAACGCACGCGCGTTATCGACCGGAACGTGAGGCAAAATTCCATGTCCGAGGTTGGCAATATAGCGACGGACTCCAAAACGCTGGATCATCCGGCGAGTTTGTTTCCGGATTTCTGGAATGGGTGCCAAAAGATGACTGGGATCAAAATTACCTTGCAGTGTGATTTCATTTCTTGTCTTTTCGCGGGCATATTCCGGAGTGATGGTCCAGTCAATTCCAAGGGCTTCCGCATTGCTGTGAAAACTAAGCCTTTCCAATGCATACCAGGCTCCTTTGGCAAACAAAATCACCGGTACCTCTTTGACAGCACTGCAGATTTCCATCAAAGAGGGCAATGCCCATTCGTTGAAATCCTCCGGACTCAACAATCCGGCCCAGGAATCAAATAATTGAACAGCCTGGGCTCCTGCCTCCACCTGTGCCCGGAGGTAATCAATGGTAGCCGTAGTTAATTCACGCATCACATGGCGGGATGCCTCCGGGTGGCGGTATAAAAATGATTTTGCCCTGTTAAAATCTTTCGACCCCTCACCTTGTACCATATAGCAAAAGAGTGTCCAGGGTGCACCTGCAAAACCAATAAGCGGTACCCGGCCATTGAGTTCCATTCGCGTTAAGTGAATGGCATCCATTACATGCTTTAATTTTTCCGGCACATCCTCGGCAAGAATAGCAAACGCATCGTCTACCGATCTGATAGGATTTCCCATAACCGGGCCTTTGCCCTGAATCATCTGAACATCTATGCCAAGTGCTTGCGGAACTGTGAGAATATCCGAAAAAATAATAGCAGCATCCGGTTCCAGTTCATCGATTGGCTGCAGGGTAATTTCACAAGCCAGTTCAGGTGTCTCAACCCGTTCGAAAAACGTATATTTTCCGCGCAATTCCATGTATTGAGGTAAATATCGTCCAGCCTGACGCATCATCCATACCGGGGGACGTTCCACATCCTCTCCACGCAAGGCACGAAGAAACAGGTCATTTTTTAACGGGGGAAAATTGTTACTCATATTGTTTGATATAGTGATAGCTTAAATGATTGCCTTAGCTAAATAATTCGGCTTCACGAAGATAATCAGTTTCCGAGAATTTCAGATGTCAACTCTAACAAAGCTTCCGTTGAAGGCTTTGAAGGAATATGCACATTTTTACCAGATTCCAGGCTGAGGGCTTCTCCGGTGGTACTTCCAATAGCGAAAAGTTCCGGCAATGGCCGTTTGAAACCGCCGCTCTGACGGAACGCCTCAACCCCGCTGGGACTGTAAAACAGGATCGCATCAGGTTCCCGTTCCGGCCAGGGAATGGCATTCAATTCCGTCTGATACACTTCCATGTCGATGTATTCAAAACCTGCTTTTTTCAATTGATCTCCCAGTTGGTCACGGCGCCGGTTGCCACACCAGTGCAAAACCACAGGCTTGTCAGTCTCAAACTGTTTTTCTATCAATGATGCCAGTCCTTCTGCACTTTGTTTATAGGGGTTCATCACTACAAAATTCAGCTCCTTTAAAGCCTCAGCGGTTTTTTCCCCAACTGCAAACACTGCTCGATCCCATGCCGCAATTATATTTTTCCTTTTGCTTGGATCCTCCTGTTTTTGGTCACCTTTACCCTGAACCCAGGATTTTGGATTCCATTCTACTGATGCCGGACGTTGGGTTCCATATTCTGAATCCCGCATCCTTTTCAACCCTTCAACGGCATTTCTGCTTGTAAAAACCCATACCGCTTGCGGATATTGATCCATTTTTTTTACAAACTTCTTCCAGTTATGGGGAAATTCCACCCGCAATGCCGGCACCACCCACGGATTCAGTCCCAGTTTCTGTGCGTACTGTTCCTGCTGTACGGTCATGGAACTGGTAACAAGGATGTTATAGCGATAATCAACGGTCATAGGTTACGGGTACTGGGTGCTGGTAATACTGGATTACTTTTATAAATTATTTATTATCAAATATTTATAGATATACAATCACTATTTCCCAAGACTATCCATAATTCCACCTGCCCCTTTGTCAAGCAACCTCATTGCGGCTTCGATCCCCAACCCGGCAGCTTCCTCAACAGGGCTGGTCAATTCTACGTCATATTGCACATTCCCATCGAGAGTCAGGGCAACGGCGTGCAGAATCAGTATCTGATTTTCAATCCACGCATATGCACCTACAGGTGCACTGCAGCCAGCTTCCATTTTATTTAACAGTTCTCGTTCGATCCCGGTGCACAAAACGGTATCATTGTGGGACAATTCCGGAATAATTTTGTTAAGTGAATTATCATTCTCACGAATCATCACGGCGATCGCACCTTGCGCCGGTGCAGGGACCATCCAGTCGAGGTACAATGCGATTTGGTGGGCCAGGTTAATCCGTATCAAACCCGCTGCGGCAAAAATTGCACCCTGCCATCCATTTTCCTCTACTTTACGAAGGCGGGTCTGCACATTCCCGCGGATATGGGTCATTTTATGACGGGGATAGCGGTGCAGCCATTGTGCCCGGCGGCGGTTGCTACTGGTTGCAATCATGGCATTTATCGACGAGTCCTCCAAAAAATCGACTCCCGCCGGTGCCACAAGTGCATCACGGGGATCTTCCCGTTCAAGTACCGCCGCCACTTTCAATGGCAATGGATTCACTGTTGGAAGGTCTTTATAGGAGTGCACAGCCAGATCAATTTCCTTATTCAGAAGAGCATCATCCAGTGCTTTTGTAAAAACTCCCTTACCTCCCATCTCAGGAAGTGGGGTAGTCAGATCCAAATCACCTTCGGATTTTACGAAGACCAGTTCACTTTTGACACCTATCTTTTCAAGCTTTCCGGCTACGAATTCTGCTTGCCAGGTAGCCAGTTTACTGTCACGTGTACCAATACGAAGAGTTTGATCAGTCAATATCCCCGGCTTTCAGCTTGAACATCTCTTCCACCACTTTGGTCACTTCATCCGATTGATGGTGATCACGCAGATGTTCGATACTATAGGCAGCAATTTTGTTTACAATTCTGCGGGTCAATTTTTCAACTTTTTCAACATCATCATCAGAAATTTTATGCCGGAAAAAATCCATTTCCTGGTCACGGATGGCATCCAGTTTATCAATCAAGGCTTTGATGGTGGGCACAACCCGCTGTTCCTGCAACCAGGCGCTATAAGTACCGAGCTCTTCGTCAATAATTTTTTTGACAAGCGGTACTTCTTTTTCCCGTTTCCGATACGCCTGATCGGTTACATCACTCAACATATCCATATTGGCAATATCCACAAAGTGCAGGCTCCCCACTTCCGGATCGATATTGCGAGGAACAGACAGATCAAGCATGATCTTGAATTTTGGGTTCTTTACAGCCATTTTCATCTGTTCCATTGTGATTACCGGCTCTGATGCTCCCGTTGCCACAATTACCAGGTCTGCATCTACAATCCGGTTGGGAAGCTGACTCAAATCGGCAACCTCCAGATCATATTTGTCAGCAACAAATTCAGCCCGGTCGCGTGTACGGTTAATCAACGTAAGTTTACCGACTCCCAAATTGACGAGGTTTTTGCATGTGACCTTGCCGATTTTACCTGTACCGACCAGTAAAATATTTTTGTTCTTAAGGTTATCAAAGGTCCGTTTGGCAAACTTCACAGCCGCATATGCAACCGTTGCAGCTCCATTGCCGAGCGAAGTTTCATTACGCGATCGTTTGTGGGTTCGGAATACATGCTGCATGAGTCTGTGAAGTGCCCCATCGATCATATTTTCACCGGCAGATAACTCATATCCTTCTTTAACCTGTTTTACAATTTGCAGGTCTCCGAGAATCTGAGAATCCGGGCCGGTTGCCATTTTGAAAAGATGCTGTACCGCCCGATAGCCTTCATATTCGAATCCATATTTATGAAATTCATCCAGAGAACCATTGGAGTAAGTGGTAAGCAGCCGGACCAGTTCGTGGGGAGTTGCTCCCCGGGCTATCATTTCGGTACGATTGCACGTAGAAACAACAAACAAACTTTCAATCCCTTCCCGGCGTGCTCCTTCCAGCAGAGCCAGTTTACGAACCCGGTTCAGGCTAAATTTCTCACGAATTTCAACCGGTGCATCCCAGTGATTGATTCCTGCGACCGTAAAGTTGTTAAATTTGGGGTTTCCCATCCCTGACTAAACAGTTGAAACTTTTTCTTTTCCTATTGTTTTCGAGCCAGGCGATTTTTTCGCCTTCCCATCTTCAGTTACAACCTCCGACAGCCGAAGCAGCGCCTCATCGGCAAGTGCTTTGATATATGACGGATGGTCGTTAAGCCCATTCATTACCTTATAGTTCTCAAAATGATACCCTTGTTCTTCAGCTTCTTCAACAAGCTCCACCTGAAGTTCGTAGAGCGTTTCAATATGATCGGTTACAAATGCGATCGGAATCATCAAAAAATTCTTTATCCCATATTGAAGATGACGAATAACCAAATCTTCGGTATTGGGCTGTGTCCATTTCTGCGGGCCTACTCTGGATTGAAAGCTGAGCCAATAGGAGTTTTTCACTTCACGGCGTTCCATAACCGCTTCCATTGTTTCCTTGATTTCAACCGTGTATGGATCCCCACTTTTTACTTCAAGCATCGGAGTCCCATGGGCTGAAAAGATAAAGTGGGTTTTATTGCGAGTTTCCTCATCCATTTCTGAAAGTGCCTGGTCTATCCTGTCATTTACAGCCTCAAGATAGTTCTCATTCAGGTGGTAATTTTTCACATGATACTCTTCCCATGGAGTATCTTTACCAAACTTTTCCTTACGTACAGTTTCCCAGTCCCGAAAACTGCTCCCAGTGGTAGTCCAGGAAAATTGCGGATAAAGAGGTACCAAAACTGTATGTGTAATTCCGTCATCAACCATCTCTTCCATAATAGTATCGGCAAATGGCAACCAATAACGCATACAGGTATAGACTTTTACCTCCTGGTCCGGCAACCGGTTTTTAAAATGCTTCTCCAGACCTCTTCGCTGTTGTTCCGTCAGCCCATTGATTGGAGAACAACAATCAGATATGACCTTATTTTGACGGTTATAGCAGAACTTGCTGCCCGTGCACCCTTTGGGGCATCCATTGATCTTCTTGTAATCTTTTGCCACATTCGGAGCCCGGAATTTGGCAATAACCTTGGCAAACAACTCCTGAAGGGATCCGCCACCCATCTTGATGATATCCTCATCCTTGAAAAGATTGTACAGGAATTTTCTGACGTTATCCTCATGTGTAGGACCACCGAGATTCATCAGTACAATGCCAATACGCATACGTTGCCGGGATTATTCGTTATTTGATATGATTACAGATTCTTTCCCAATAGCTAAAAAAACGGGTTTTTTATGAAGGTATCGTGAAGAATGCCTGCCTGCGATTATTTAGACAGGGTTTAGATAGGCTGATAATTCCGCATGCATGGCTATTCTGAGGCAGCCAAATGGATTCTTCACCACGCGATTAGTGAAAAATGATTTGCTGATCGCCTTTACATAAGGTAGATTTATCCTGACTAACGATACACCCTCTCTAAAATATGCATAAATATATTACCGAATTGATCGGTAGTTTTTTTCTTATTCTTGCACTTGGGCTTACAGGTAATGCTCTTGCAACCGGGTTGTTGCTTATACCAGTATTTTATCTGGGCGGCCAGGTGTCCGGAGCTCACTATAATCCGGCGGTTTCCATTGCTTTTTGGGCCGCCCGGGGCTTATCAAGCAGAGAATTGTTGGGATACCTGTTTTTTCAGCTGGCCGGAGTACTGACCGGTTCGATTTTACTCTATTTTCTAATCGAAAGTGCCTACCAGCTTTCACCTCCGGCTTCATCTTCACCGTTTCAGTACTCAGCTGTTGAAGTGATTTTTGCATTGCTATTCTGTCTGATTTACCTGGTACTTTTTGCAACACGGTATTTTAAGAATAACCGCGTTTACGGTTTGATTATCGGACTTACTTATGCCGGAATCTTACTTACTGGTGAGCCGATATCCGGTGGAGTCGTAAATCCTGCTGCTGCATCTGCGGCTTCTATGATCGATTTCTTTGACTACGGCGAATCTTACCAGTATCTGCCGGTTTACATATTCGGGCCCGTTGTCGGCGGATTAATTGCCGGTAATTTGTTCACTTTTATCTTTCAGAAGAACCAGAATGAAAAGCATGAGGAAGCTTGAAAATGAAAACAGAGCCTTCTCCGGGTTTACTAATCACCTCAATATCACTGTCGTGGGCATTGAGAATACTCTTTACTACCGACAAGCCCAAACCAGTTCCCCCTTTATCTCGTGATCTAGCCTTATCAGTCCGGTAAAACCGGTCAAATAACCGCTTCAGATGTTCATCCGAAATTCCCAATCCTGTATCCTTTATCTCCACTCGTACTTGCCCGTTTTCCCGAACCGACACAATCTGAATCTCTCCGCTGTTGGTGTATTTAACGGCATTGGATACCAGGTTATCCACAACCTGTTCTATTTTATTAGGATCCGCATAAACCTGATGAGAGTCCGTTTCCACTTTCATATCGATTCCTTTCTCTTTTGCAGCCGGATAGTAAAGCTCAAAAACCTGTCGTAATACTTCGGCAAGGTTAAAGGATTTCTTCTCGATAAAATGCTCATCAGAGTCGTAGCGCTGAAGAGTAACGAGATCTTTAAACAGCCGGTGAATACGCTCGGTCTGCCTGGTAGCGGTATTCAGATAATGCTTTTTTTGATTTTCAGGCAGCCCATCCATCTGAAGCATTTCCAAAGCCCCTGCAATTGTATGAAGCGGATTTCGAAGTTCATGGGTAATATCGGCAAAAAACTGGCTCTGTTTTTCATAGATTCGTTTGAGTTCTTCATTATCTTTTTGCAGCCGAGATGCCATCCGGTTTAAGGACTCAGCCAGCGTACCAAACTCATCTTTTCGGTTCAAGTGCAGTGTTTTCTCAACATTCCCCTCTGCAATTGACCGTGCAGTCTCTTCCAGTTGTACTATAGGCCTCGACATATACCTGGCAAATAGTACACTCACCAAAATCACAAGGCCGATCGAAATAAACATGCCTGTGTAGATAATCCACCGGATGGTTCTAATAGGCTCATAAATTTCATCTTTCAACTGGCTGATCTGAAGGTATTGCGCGGGATTACCGATGCCGGGTACAGAAACAAAAGCAATCAAACGGTCTGATTCGGGCCTGTTTTGGACCAACGGCCCAGGTTCATTTCGAATCATATCCACAATATCTATATCCAGGCTCGACGGTGCATCATAGGGTTCATCATAAGGAACAGAAGCAAAGATTTCTCCATCTGAATCGTAAACAGCTATGCGATATCCGGAAATAACGGCAGCTTCATTCAAATCGGTTTCAAATCGATTATCAGCCGGAAGGTTCTGGATGGTAAGTGCCAGCCATTCAGCATCGTCATAGATCTGCTGTTCGCCTTCAGCCAATAAAAAATTTCGGATAAAGAGAATTGAATAACTGCTAATTGCCGTTATACCGAAAATCAGCAACAGGATAAATGTCCATGCCAGTTTGGAACGTATACTCATGCAGTTACCAGCTCCCTGTTGAGACCATACCCAAGCCCGCGATAGGTTTTTATAATCTGAGATGCATCACCCATTTTCAGGCGTAAATTTTTAATATGAACATCAACCGTTCTGTCAAATACATACCGTTCATCATCTGAAATTTGCTCCAGAATTTCCTGCCGGCTGAATACTCTGCGAGGGTTTTTAAAAAAAAGTTCTATAATCGTGTATTCCGTTGATGTTAAATCAATCCCTTTCTTGCCGTAGTATAATTCTTTCCCGTCTAAATCGAGATACACCTCACCGTATTGAATCCAGTTGCTGGTCTGCGGATTTTGACGGCGCAGAAGCGATTCAACCCGGGTTTTGACAAGTTTCAGGCTTGCCGGTTTGGATATATAGTCATCAGCACCCAACTCGAGTCCCTCGATTTCATCTTTTTCCTGGTCCCTGGCAGTCAAAAAGATTACAGGAATATTTTTTATCACGGGATGATTCCGGATTTTTTTACAGATTTCCCATCCATCAACCCCCGGCACCATGATGTCAAGTAAGGCAAGGTGAATCGTGCCGGCCTTCTTTTCAATAATTTCTACTGCCTGATTACCATCATGTGCCACAATCACATCAAAATCATGCATTCGCAAAAAGTTAGCCATCATTTCGGCTGGCTCTATTTCATCTTCAACAAGCAATATGGTCTGTTTGGGAGTCAAAATGCAGGGATTGGTTTTTATGTTTGGATTGTTGAACGGATATAACCGATAAAAAATACAAAATCTCACGATTTTAATGAGAATGTAAGGTTAGTTGTGACGATTGACACATAAAAATTCTATTTTAACGTCCTTAGTTTTACAAAAAAGAATTCCATTTATAGACGTAAAAAAATGTCATTTAAAGACAAAGTTGTGTGGATTACCGGTGCATCATCCGGAATAGGAGAAGCATTGGCTTATGCATTTCATAAACAGGGCGCCCGGCTTATATTATCCGCCCGGCGTCTTAAGGAATTGGGCAGGGTGCGTGAAAACTGTCAAGGAGATCTATCCGATATTCATATCCTGCCTTTCGACCTGACTGAGACAGAAACACATGCCGACCAGGTGAAAAACGCCATCAGTTTATACGACCGTATTGATATACTTGTAAACAACGGGGGGATCAGCCAACGAGGGCTTGCCCATGAGACAGAATTAGATGTAGTACGCCAGGTTATGGAAGTAAATTTCTTTGGTGCTATTAATCTCACCAAAGAGGTTCTGCCTCATATGATTCGACAAAAATCGGGGCACATTGTTGTAATGAGCAGTGTAATGGGAAAATTTGGAACCCGGCTGAGATCCACGTACGCGGCCTCCAAACACGCCCTGCACGGCTGGTATGATTGCCTGAGACAGGAAACTTACGTGCACAATATTGATATCTCGCTGGTCTGTCCCGGTTTTGTCAAAACCAATGTAACCCACAACGCATTAACGGCCGATGGTACCCCGCTCAGTGAAATGGGTGCCGGACAGATGGGAGGCATGTCACCTGAAGAATTTGCCAGAAAAGTGATGCCAAAACTTGCAAAACAAAAAAACGAAATTTATATCGGCGGACGTGAGGTAGTAGCGGTTTATGTAAAACGTTTTTTTCCGAATCTCCTGAACCGAATTTTACAACGGGTTAAAGTAACCTGATTTAGAAGGAGGAGTTCCGAATTCTTCTCAAAACAGCTTCTTTCTCTTGTTCAGGTATGCAAGTAGTGCCAGGTCAAATGCACTCTGTGTATCGATCTCTTCAAAATCAATTTTTGCCTCACTGCAAGCAAGTTTAAACTCATATGTAAACTCTTGCATCTTTTCACGGTAAGTATCACGTACCTGAGCCGGCATCAACTCCATTTCCGAACCGGTTTCCATATCTTCAAACAGATAGGTTCCGTCGGGGAAATCAAGTTCCCTTTCACTTTTATTCTCGAGCACATTGAGAAGCAGCACCTCATGCTTGCGGTGTCTCAGATGTTTCATGGCAGAAATCAGGGCTTTATGGCCTGATACATTTTCAAAAAGATCACTCACGATAATCACCAGGCTTCTGTGCTTCAGTTTTTCAGCGAGGTCGTGAATCGCATCGGCAGAAGCCGATTTGCGCTTTTCAACGGACGCATTGCTTTCATCTTCCAGCAAATGTTCAAGTTTGCCAAACAACATGCGAAGGTGGCTATATGAAGATTTGGCCGGAAATTGCAATTGAATATCCCGGTCGAAAGTTACAAGCCCGCAGGCATCCCGCTGTCGATTCATCAGGTACATCAGTGAGGAGACAAAGTGAATTGAATAACGAAGCTTGCTCCAGTCAGCAAAATGCCTGAAATACATGGAACTGCTCACATCAAGCAAAATGTGGGCACGCAGATTGGTTTCCTCCTCGTATTGCTTGACATAAAACTTTTCGGATTTGCCGTACACTTTCCAGTCGATGTGCTTGAAATCATCGCCGCGATTGTATGGCCGGTGTTCGGCAAATTCAACACTGAATCCGTGATACGGACTTCGATGCAATCCCGAAATGAAGCCTTCGACAATTGTACGGGCTTTCAGTTCCAGTGGTGCAATTTGAGTTATAATATCGGAGTTTAACAGCATGATGTGTTCCTTAAACTACGGGTGCAACGACACGAAATGAAATTAATTTTTGATGGACGCCTCTTATTTTATGATCTTGATCTTTCAAACCTCAACTATTCGAGAGGAAGAGAATGGCAAACGTTTATACATCAGCCGATCAGATCGATTTCACACTCAAGGAACTTCCGGCAATGCCGGTACCACAAAAAGTGATGATGGTGAAGCCTACCTATTTTGATGTAACCTATGTAATCAATCCGCACATGAGCGGGCATGTGGGTATGGTGGATACTATTCAGGCTGGCAATGAATGGAACTCCCTGCTGGATGGATTTAAAGAACTTGGCTTCGAGATGGTTGTACTCGATGGCCAGGAAGGACTTCCCGATATGGTCTTTTGTGCCAATCAAAGTCTGCCGTTTTGTGATGAACGGGGAGATAAAAAAGTGATCATGGGCATTATGTACACCCCCGAACGCAAAGAAGAGGTTCCTTTTATCGAACAGTGGTTCCGTCAGAACGGGTACGAAGTTTATCATCTGGATGAAAAAAAAGTGAACGCATTTGAAGGGATGGGGGATGGTATTTGGCATTTCAAACGTCAACTGCTCTGGGGCGGTTATGGAATACGTACATCTTTCGATGCCTATGAACAAATATCCAATATCCTTGACGTGCCGGTTATTGCATTGGAACTCAAAGATGAACGATTTTATCATCTGGATACCTGTTTTTGTTCACTTGACGAAAAAAGTGTCCTGATCTACCCCAATGCTTTTTCCACTGAGGGACTATCGATGATACATGCACTATATGAAAATGTAATTGAGGCCGGCATTGATGAGGCAGAAAAATTGCTTGCAGTTAACGCAGTCGCTCCCGACGGTAAAAATGTTCTGATCCAGCGAGGATGTACAGACGTTAATAATAAACTGCTGGATCACGGATTCAATGTTCACGAATTCAGCACCGATGAATTCCTGAAGAGCGGGGGAAGTGTTTTTTGTATGAAGTTATTGCTATGGTAATTTCAAGAATAGATAATTCTTGGGGTTAAACCCGGGGTGTGGTCTCCCATGAAAACCGCTCTTTTACTCATGTCTATGACGGATATGCTTCCGGACGGAGGTTAGGATATACAACAGCTTCAGGTCAAACCGAGATGGTTTCAATCTCAGTTATCTTCTGTCTCCGGCTGTTGTTCGGCTGGCTGCGGGATTGGAGACTCCGTTTCAGTAGGAATCCCAACATCGGTTTCAAAAGGCGGACCGGCATCCAGGCCACGTTGCTGAACTGCACTACCCGGTTGTCCACCGGCGTCAATCGCAAAATTTGCAAGAAGGCTTAATAGCAGAAAAACTGTGGCTAAAACCGCTGTTGTTGTTGACAATAAATCGGCTGTTCTGCGGGCACCCATACCGGAACTGCCCATCATACCTGCTGCCAATCCGCCAGAGAGCCCTTCTTTCTGCCCCGGCTGAAGCAAAACAACTACGATCAGTAAAACACTGATTACCACTATGATTGCGATGATTATTCCGTACAGCATAATATTTTATATAGAATCGTTTTTCAGCTCAGTAAAAATATTCAATTTTGGGCTTTAATGAAAGCGTTTAAAAAACTAACGCACAGAAAATTTATTTTAGTGTACCAGATAAATAATCCGGACACTGATCAGCATCAGTTTCAAAGAAATGAAGGGGTGAACCGATCAGTAATTTTTATTTAGGCAACGGCTGAATCAATTTCGGGGAGTTTTCCGACAAATCGTTTACTTTCTTACTGACTCTGAGTACCGTCATATCCGTAAGCAAAAAAAGCTTCTGAGCATCATTTGCAATCGTAACAGGATTCTCATCCTGATCCAGCCATTTCTGTGCCAGTTTTCTGTTTAACTGAAGGGGCATATATGGATGCAGTGGCTGAACCAATGCATTCGCTTCTGTATATATCAATGCACAACTAATAAAATCTGCCCCTTCATCAGATGGTTCGGTCTTACAAACAGCAGCAAGAGCCATTAATGGCTCGTCAAGCATTCGTATGAAGAACGGATTCTCCTTTCTCTTGCCCGACTCTTTCCATTTATAGTATCCGCTTATCGGTATAATACAGCGCATAAAATTCTTTGACCCAAGTTTTTCCAGGGCTTCTTCGAGGTCCAGTTCATATTTTGAAGTGGTTTTCATTTCATCATCAATTCCCCACCTGGCACGTAAAATATCCGGATTGCCGTCTTTTGAATGGATTATGGCAATATGCTGCGCCGGGGCAATGTTATAGTGCGGATCAAAGATCGATTCTCGTTTTGTTTCAAACTGAAAATAATCTTCAATTTCTTTTTTACTCGCATAGAGTGCAAGTCGATTACTCATGATCAGTGTCTTTTATTCAATTTCCTGTCGGTATCTCTATTTCCGGTCAATGACGGATCGATCAGACCCCCGTTTACCGGTCAATAATGTCTGAATTTCGGATCGGCAATACCGGTGAATACAGCCTGCTTACGATTCAGTCTCGTATGACCAACAGTCCGGACCTGCCAAACAATTCCATTAAAATTCATTTTAATCTCTTTGGGTTAAATTCCCCACCGCTAGCGGCAGGGTAGTTCATTTATCAAAAACCGATAATATCCAAAATCATCGTCGAGCAACAGAGACTTTTTTATTATATTAATATTTTTGATTTGTTAATTGAAATACTGAATAAAGACAAAGAGTTGAAGAACATTGTCGTTTAGTCAACTAAGGATTAGTTCTGATATACTTAAAGGATTGAAAGATGT
>SLOU01000153.1 GCA_007132385.1 Balneolaceae bacterium
CAAGAAAAAGAGCAACACCCCCCGGTAAAAAAATTTCAAGGAGCATCAGTATGATTCCTCCAGCGATAAAAACCCATGTTAAAAGATCTGCTTCCATGACTCTTGAATGCGGTTATAAATTCGTTATTAGATAATCATTTGACAGGAAAAAAACTGGGATTTTTTTTAAAAAACCCCCGGAAAAATCATTCCGGGGGTTTGGGAATGACCTTTTTGGGGGATTTTAGATTTCGGCCATAAAATTCATCCGGTTTCCATCTTTGTCAAAATAGAGAACGGTTCCGCGATGATCTTTTTCCATAATGATTTTGTACTGAGTGGTAGCGGTATCGAAGTTTTTGATATATCTTTCATTTCCGATCATCCTCCATTCCGAAAAAGGCCCGCTGACAAGCTGTTGGGTAATAAACCGGGGCATGGCTACATCTACTCTTCGATGTTCTCCTTCGATCAGGTTGCCATTTTGATCATAAGCCGCATATACGATTTCATTGGGGGATTCCCCTCGGAGTTCGTAACGTTCGTAATCATTCGTGGATTTGAAATTGATATGAAGGCCCCTTTGTTGTAATTCTTTGTTTTTTTTCAGGCAATGTATGTTCTTAAAACACTCGTAATCTGCTTCCGTAATTCCATAAGAGGATCGAGTCTCCTGGTCCACCTTTTGATCTGTATCCGGTTTTGTATCGGATTGGGACTGGGCCATACCGGTTGAGACAAGCATCAGGGTTAAAAACAGGGAAACTAAAGGGATAAATGTTTTGAAAGTCATCATAATAAAACCTCGAAAATTCTATTCGTTAATAATTGCTTTTATATGTTGATGACTTACCCGGTAAGGTTGTTCAGATTATCAAATCTGCTCTTGGGAAGGTAGACGTACAGGAGAATGGAAAAGTTTCAGTAAGCCGAAAAATTTTAACAAACGGGCTATTATTCACCGCCCAGTTTGTCATCCAGATCGTTCATGAGCTCTCCATATCGGGTCCAGTCACGGGTTTCCATGGCATCTCTCATTTCACGCCAGAGGTTGCGTATATCTTCAAGTTCCGAGGCATCGAATTGCAGGGATTCTGTACCTTCAACCGCATCAAAAGCATCTGCTGGAAGTTCCGAAATTAATTCCTGATCGCCAGCTGCGATGATATCCGGGACGAGGAAGTCAGCATCTGCACCAAAGATATCATAAATGGCTCCTTCAATAGTCGGTTGCATGCTGATGGATTCACCGACCGCTACAATTACCCGTTGAAGCTGTGGTATATCCACGCCATCGGCCAAAAGAAATACCGGTTCAATATACAGGAATGAGTTTTCGATCGGAATGACCATCAGATTACCCCGGATGACACTGGATCCGCGCTGATCCCAGAGGGCGAGCTGCCGGGAGATCTCGGGATCCTGATCGATTCGTGCTTCGATTTGGGCAGGCCCAAAAATAAGCCGGTCTTTGGGCAGTTTATAGGCCAGTAGGTCTCCGTAACTGCCGGGATCGGACTTCGCAGCCAACCAAGCTATCATGTTATCCCGGTTTTCGGGAGTCGTCGGGCTGATCAGCATAAATTCCAGGTTTTCTTCACCGGGAAGACGTGCCAAAACATAATAGGGTTCCATAAGGGTGGTTTGGCCGGCATATTTTTCATTAGGCCGTGTCCACAAATCTTCCTGATTATAGAAGACCTGTGGGGTCGTCATATGATAGCGGTTAAATACCTCGAGCTGAACTTCAAAAAGGTCTTGCGGATATCGGAAGTGATTTTCCATCCCCTGGGGAGCATTGTCAGCCGGCTGAAACAGATCGGGAAAGATCGACTGATAGACTTGTAAGACCGGATCTTCCTCATCCACAACATAATAGTCTACGGTTCCCTCATAGGCGTCTACAATTATTTTAACTGAATTACGGATATAATTGAATCCTGTATGTTTACGCGCATATGGAAAATGTGAGGATGTGGTATAGGCATCCTGGATCCAGTAAAGCCGGCCATCGTTCATAACCAGGTACGGATCACGGTCGAGTCGAAGGAAAGGAGTAATACGGTTAATCCTATCCTGAACACTGCGATATATCTGCAGGCGGCTTTCGTCATGAATCAGGTCGCTAAGCAGGATATTGATATCGCCCAGCTCCCAGGCAAACAACAGTTTTCTGAACCAGTTTGAAAACTGAAGCCCTCCCTGACCGGTATAGTGTGTATACATGTTTTCGTCGCCGGCAGGGTAGTGCAATTCAGGAACATCTGTGTTTACGATGTAATAGCTTGTACTGTTTTCACCATAGTAAATTGCCGGATTTTCTACTCTAAGTTCAGGTGTTGATGGAATGGGAGGGATGTCACGAATCATAAACCGGGGCTCTCCCTGACTGCTGGTTTCAGTGACCGGGCTCATGACCAGTCCAAACCCGTGTGTATACTGCATGTGTCGGTTGACCCAGGTATCGGACTGACTCGGAAGCTGGCGTGCAATCTCCCTGGCCGAAAGCATGACCTGAACGGTTTCTCCGCCGATCGTGTAGCGGTCGTTGTCTACGGAGTAAAATTCGTAGTAGGACCGGATCTCCTGGAGCTGTCTGTAGGTTTGGATAAGAAGCCTGGGATCCCACAGACGGATGTTGTCAATTGCATCCTGATTGTTACGGATATCGGTGATCGTCAAGGTGTCATCGGCCTGGTATTCAATTTCTCGTACTTCATTCAATCCGTAGGCAAGGCGCGTCATCGCAATGTTATTTTCGATATATGGCCTTTCCAGGTTCAGTTCGTTCGGTTCGACGTTAAATTTCTGAACCGCACCCGGAATAACCACGCGACCAAGCACCATCACGATGAGGCCGAGAATTGCAACTGCCGGAATGGCTTTTTTCAGTTCAACCCACCGGCTTGCCAACAGCATGACGGCTAATACTAGCGAAATGGCGGTCAGTATCCAGAGTGTGGGTAGTTCAATATTTACATGGGTATAACCGGCTCCGTAAATGAGGCCGTCTTCTCTGAACAATAGGCTGTAACGGGCAAGGAAAAAGCCCCATGCCAGCATAACTAACCACAAAGCTGCATTCCACTTAAGATGGTTAAGGATTTTCGGATCGGCAGACAACCCGGTTCCGGATTGTGATCCCAATAGTCCGGTGAAAATGTATGCAATCAACAGAAATGCCAATACAATAAAAGAAAGGATGGTCAGGGATGTCTGAATCAATTGCCAGAATGGATATTGAAACATATAGAATCCGATATCTATACCAAATAAGGGATCGGTTTCACCAAATGGGACGTTCCATACGAAACGAAGAGATTCATCCCAACTGATATAAAATCCGATTGCAAAAATAAATGCCAGAAACAGGCCGCCGAATGTGAAAAACAGCTTCAGATATTTGTGTTGCTTATCATCAGCCAGGTTGAGATTCATATTTTGAAGGGGAGTGCCGGCAAAACTCACATACCGCAGCCGGTCTGACAGGTAACGCAGGTTGCTGACCAAATACACGGCAGCGACCAGAAAAGCAGCACACGTCAGCAGAACCTGGGCACCACGTACTGTCCAGAAGACCTGGCCGTATCCCAGTTCACTCATCCAGAGCCACTCAAATATATAACTGGATGAGATGGTAAATAGAAATACTGGAATTGCAACAAGAACAATTAAACGTAGTGTTCTGGAATTCATTGGGTGGATTTAGATCGATCTTTAATTTAAGTAAAATACAAATTCACAGAGAGGAATGCAGGGGCTGTTACAATGAAATCGATACAAAATTTGTTAATAGTGCCAGAAAACCATAATTGTAAGATACAGAAGCAGGACGATGACGAAAGAAAAGCATGTTAACGGTGATATAAAGCCGATTAAAGTGTATGGTGAGATCGGAGTGGATATTGACCCGGAGGCTTACGAGCAATTGGAAAAGGCGTGTTCTTTACCCGTATCGGTACGAGGCTCGCTTCTTCCCGATGCGCATGTCGGTTATGCGTTGCCTGTCGGGGGTGTAGCTGCCCTTGATAATGCGGTCTCGCCGGCATTTGTCGGTTTTGATATTGCCTGCCGAATGAAAATGAGTTTCCTGGATATTGGAGTGGATGAATTCGAGTCGGCCCGGAGTAATTTAGCCGAAATACTTGACGGAGTAACCAGCTTCGGGCTGGGTTCTGATTTTGCAGACGGGAAGCGGGATCACCCGGTTATGGAGGATCCACGATGGAACGAAATCGATAAGGCTAAAGAGCTCAGGGATAAAGCAGCCAAACAGCTTGGAAGCAGTGGCAGCGGTAATCATTTCGCGGATATCATGACAGGTACAGTACTTGCCGACAAGGAATGGCTGCCGCTCAAGAAGGGAGAAAACTTTGTTGCACTTCTGACGCATTCGGGTTCGCGTGGTACCGGATACCAGATCGCCAGTTATTTCAAAGATATCGCCGAATCGGAAACAAATCAAAAGGTACCAGGTATATCGAAAAATTATGCGTGGCTTTCACTAAACCATGATGCCGGCAGGGAATACTGGTCTGCCATGCAACTGATGGGAAACTATGCAAGCGCAAATCATGAGTTGATTCACAAACACTTTGCCATGTCCGTCGGTTTGGAAATAATCGCATCACACGAAAACCATCACAATTTTGCCTGGAAAAAGAAGCTGAGTGACGGGCAGGAAATAGTGATACATCGAAAAGGCGCAACACCGGCCGAGAAAGGTGTTGTCGGGATCATTCCGGGTTCAATGGGCACCCCTTCCTATCTGGTCGAAGGGATGGGAGAGGAGGAGAGCCTTTGGAGCAGCTCACATGGCGCGGGAAGAGTCTCTTCGCGGCGGCAAGCCAAAAAAAACCATGATGAAGCGGCCTATCGGAAATTTTTAAAACAGAAGGATATTTTAACGATCGGCGTGGCAAGGGATGAAACCTACCAGTGTTACAAGGATATCGACCGTGTCATCGAACTGCAGGAAAATGAACTTGTGGAAGTTGTGGCCCGTATGGATCCCCGGGTTGTGATCATGGGCGGCGGACGCAAAAGTGACGACGGGGATTGAGTGTCTGCAAACCCCGTGAAGTCTGTATGACCTGAAAACGTAGAATTGCATAACTGCAGAAGTGTTTGAAAAGAATGAATAGTACAGGGAGATCCGTCCTGCAATCGGTACCTGCTCAGGGCAGCTCTTTAATGATCTCCGGTTAACTCATCGTATTTCTCTCGAAGCAATTGCACATCCTCCCATGCAGGACGTTTCCACTGCGGGTTGCGAAGCAGCGCGGCAGGGTGGTAAGTTACCATCAGCAAGCGGCCTAAATATGGGTGAAATTGGCCGCGCATATTTTTCAGGGAATCGTCACGGCTGAGAAGAGTGGTCGCTGAAATTCGTCCAAGACAAAGTAACAGCTTAGGGTTGATCAGTTCTATTTGCCTTTCAAGAAAGGGGAGGCTGCGCTCACGTTCTTCCGGTTTGGGATCCCGGTTTTTTGGCGGCCGGTGTTTCAGGATATTGGCAATGTAGACTTCCTCACGCTTGAAATGAATGGCAGCCAAAATCTTGTTCAGCAACTGTCCGGCCCGGCCTACAAACGGTTCACCCTGTTGATCCTCATGATAACCGGGAGCTTCACCGATCAGCATGAGATCGGCATTCGGGTTGCCGACACCAAATACAAGATTGGTCCCCTCCAGGTCTGTTTTCAAAACATCACTATTTTCGCAAAGTGCTTTTAATTCTTCCAGTGTGCTGCACTGTTTAAGCGGATCGGTTGTGGATCTATCAGAGGCAGGATAAAAATCTCCGTAAACATCCCTTTCGATTTTAAGGTATGCCAGTATTTCTTCAAACAGTTGCTTTTCTTTATCGGTCATACGGTCATTCTGTGATCGATGCAATAGAAGTTTCCATTTCCAGATATTCCCGGTCTATTTTTCCGAACAAAAAGCCATCTTTGGATCGTTTTCCGAGTTCAACCGGAATGATACGGTTTTCCAGAACCGGGTTATAGGGTACAGCTACCCGCACATAATTATCTGTCCAGCCTTTGATAAACCCGTTAGTATTTTCTGATTCAAACAGAACCGGTCGGACGGTATCGGAAAACCGGCTGTCGAATGCAAATCGTTTTTTTTCGGACAACCGTCGCAGTTTGTGAGTGCGCTCTTTTCGTTCCGGAACGGGGATCACAGGTTCCAGGTTCAGTGCATGGGTATCCGGGCGCTCTGAGAACGTGAATACATGCAGATAGGATATATCAAGGCTGTCGATAAACTCATAGGATTCTGCAAAGTGACCGTCTGTTTCACCCGGGTGTCCGGTGATGACATCCACACCTATACAGGCCTCGGGTATCTGTGAACGAATTCTTTCAATCCGCATCCGGTATAAGTCCGATTTGTAACGGCGGCGCATCAATCCAAGCATATGGTCGCTTCCGCTTTGAAGAGGGATATGAAAGTGAGGTTGTATTTTTTCAGAACCGGCGGCAAGATCGATGATCTCGTTGTGCAGCAGGTTGGGTTCTATAGAGGAAACGCGGATTCGTTCAAGCCCTTCAAGATGATCAAGTGACTTCAGAAGCATATAAAAGTTTTCTTCCCTGCCGGATCCAAAATCTCCGGCATTCACACCCGTTACGACTATCTCTTTGTATCCTTCCCGGACAAGCTGCTCTGCATTGCGCACGACGGTGCTGATTTTCGGGCTTCGGCTTTTACCCCTTGCGAGGGGTATGGTGCAAAAAGAGCAGCTGTAGCTGCAACCATCCTGAATTTTCAGAAATGCACGCGTACGGTCATCGGATGAAAATGCGTTGTGAAAATCGACCGCTTGATTCACATCATCCCGGTAGATTAGTGTTTTTTCCTGTTTGGTAAAGTCATCGAAATAGTCTAACAGTTTAAATTTTTCCTTGGCTCCGAGGACGACATCGACACCTTCAATAGCAGCAATTTCCCCGGGTTTGAGCTGGGCATAGCAACCGATTACGGCAACAAAAGCATCCGGATTCCTGCGCAATGCCCGGCGAACCGTTTTCCGGCAACTGCTGTTTGCGTCGTTTGTTACCGAACAGGTATTGATGACATAAATATCC
This sequence comes from Balneolaceae bacterium, assembly GCA_007132385.1. GTDB lineage: Bacteria > Bacteroidota > Rhodothermia > Balneolales > Balneolaceae > SLOU01. The sequence continues at coordinate 7,077 of SLOU01000153.1, forward strand.
GACCGGTTATGGAAGCCTACCACTTCGAATCCTGTATTCTCAAAATCCCGTTTAATGGAAGAGGTTTCTGAAAAATTGAGTTTGCAGCCGAGGGTTTCAAAAGCGACTGTATGCATGTATTGTCGATGGTATTGAGGGTTTATTTCTTTTACCAAAAAGATAAAAAATATGCAAGTTATTTGTCAGGCAGGATTTTACTTCCGGGCATTCATAAAGCTGCTATTTGTTTCTTTTAGAAAACACAAGGATACTGAAATTGAAGTATGACATACTTTCAACATAGGGTGATGTTACAAATAGGGTTCTTCCGGATTCAAAAAAATATTTGTAATGGACGTTCGTATCTCTCTCAAATCCGGATAGTTGCCTGTCTCATCCACATCGTAGTGCTGACGGTTGGTCAAAAATATAATGACCAGCTCTTCTTCCGGCACGACCAGCAGATTTGTTCCGGTAAAGCCGGTATGACCAAAACTGCCCTCCGGCAGGTCTTCGGCATGCAGGGAGGCTGAAGTCATCATCCAGCCCAGGCCGTGTCCGAATTCATCAGGAGTCAGAAACCGTTTGATGGTTTCAGCGCTGAACAGTTCTGTGTCATCTGCAGCGTGGTTTTGTATTCCCGGATGCTGATCAAGAACGGGTTGGAGCAGCTTGTAAAGCTCTCCGGCGGTGGAATAGAGTCCAGCGTGGCCGGCAATTCCGTCGTGTGTATGAAAAGCATTACCGTCATTGACTTCACCCTGAAGAATATAATTGCGCCATCCGTCCCATGTTCCGGGATCAACATTGACCGTGAACCCGAAATCATCTTCATAAACCATTTTTTTTTCAAACGGATTTCCATGAGATGTTGAAACAATATTGAATTGACCCCGAACCCCGGGATTGAAGAGTGTCATTTCAAGAGAGAGTGGAGCGAAGATATGATCAGATAAAAAATCGTCTAGATTTTGTCCGGAAACGGTTTCGATCAGATCACCCAAAACCATAAACCCCAGATCGCTATATCTTCTTGTTTCACCGATCTCCCAAGAAAGGGATGTTTTACCTATAAATTTTAGTCTTTCTTCTTTGTTTTCTGCATTGTAGTAAGTCGGGTGCCACTGCATAAGGCCTGAGGTATGGCTCAGTAGATGACGAATTGTGATATTCCTTTTTTCATCGCTGTCGAATGGTTCAAGATAATCACATACCCGGTCATCAATATGCAGCTGCTCGTTACTGTGCAAATACATGATGCCGTATGTTGCAGAAAAAATTTTCGTCAGTGAGGCAAGGTCAAATTGGTGTTCCGTGGTCATAAGTTCAGGGTCGGAATGCAACCTTCCCTCACGATCGTACAAGGCTGCGTGGCCATATGCACGATGGTGGATAATATCTCCCAAGTGACTTACAAGGAGTACAGATCCGGCAAACAACGAATCTTTAAGAGCCGATTGAATAAGCCGGTCGGCTTCTGCCGAATGATGCTCATACGGGTTTTTAGCGTCACTGCATGCTGTACCCCAAAGTGTACCAGCAATCAGAATAATGAGGAATGAAAATTTCATCTCGGCTATTCAGCGACTATGATTTTCTTGCTGTGAACGCAAAATTGCTTCGCGTTCATTCTGGAGAATACTGCGTATGGAATCGGTGCGGGCGAGATGATATTCTCCCTGACGCTGATAAAACGTATGGCTGCGTTCGAATTGTTGCCGGTTAATGCCGTACTGTTCAAAAATATGATTGTATAGACTGTCTTCCTGTTCTTCATCGAAATCTCTCAATTCTACCTGGCTGCGAATCAGAAAAACTTCGGTAAGAAGATCCATGTAGACCGGTTCCTTGATCAGGTCTTCAGGCTTGTTGTCACCGGATTCACATGCCGATCCCACAATTAGGAAAAAAACGGTAAACAACATCAGGTAACGTAAAAGCATGAAATTATTTATCGTTGGGAGATTTTGGGTTTAGCGGGCGCATGGTCACTTCATCAATCAAAAAGTTATCGGGGGTTTCCAGAAGGTGAATCAGGGTAGATGCGACATCCCCGGGCATCATCATATTGGGGTGAGTTCCCCCGGCATTTGCGGTATCAAAAAATTCAGTAGCTATCGAGCCGGGATACATGCAACTGACTTTGATGCCGTCGTATCTCAGTTCCTTGAAAAGTGCTTCACTAAAGCCTCTAACAGCAAATTTGGTGGTATTATACCCGGATAATTGAGGGTTTCCAACCAATCCTGCTATGGATGAAATATTGATGATGTGGCAAACCTCAGGATTATTTTTCATGTAGGGTACAACCTTGCGAGTTATGTAAAAAACCCCGTTAACATTGGTTTTAACCATAGTATGGAATTCGGAAACCGATAACTCATCCACTTTTCCAAATGTAGACAAGCCGGCATTATTGATTAGTATATCCGGCAGATGATTATCATTGAAAGTTCTGTCAATCCAGCCTTCAATAGCGGCAAAATCGGTAATATCCATTTGAACGGGAATAAATCGTTCGCCCAGTTCTGTTTTCAGTTCCTGGAGTTTATTCATCCGTCTTGCCAGCCCGTAAACGGTCACATCTTTGCCAACCAGTGCTTGACTGAAGGCTTTGCCGATTCCGCTGCTGGCACCTGTAACAATAGCTGTTTTTTTACTCAGGTTCATGGTATGTATTTAGGAATATTCATTAAAGTTTCTGATTCTGATAAATAGTTTATACTAATCAAACGTTCATTAGTGCATTTGATAGCCAGAGTGTAAATCTGAAGATTTACTTATCATTAGATCCCAAGCATACAAACATTTTTTTGTATATCAAACGTACGGTTATTCGGTGAATTGCAATGACTTTGTTGATACACCGCCTAAGAAATCAGCCAATGGTTTAAAATAATGGATTTTATCGTTATATACAGCACTCACTCATGAATACATATCTGGATATAGGCAACAGCTTTATCAAAGCAGCCAGGAAAAAAGGCCTGGAGTGGGAAACAGTTTTCAAAGACAAGGTGCAGGAGAAGGATCTTTTCTTTCGATGGCTTAAAACGGAAGATGTTGACAAGATAATCGCATGCAGTGTGAATGCACAAGTATCCGAACAACTTGACCGAGAATATATGAGAAAAACTTTGCGATTGATTACATACAGGGATATTCCGGCAGATTACCTGTCCTATGACACACCCGGAACCCTTGGGATGGACCGATTTCTGGCCTGTTTTGGGGCTTCAAACCTGGTTTCCGATTCGGTAGTTGTCATCGATGCCGGCTCAGCGTGCACTATCGATTTAATGACTTCCGATCGTATTTACCAGGGAGGTGTCATCATGCCGGGCCTGGAAGCTGTCAGGAGCATAATTTCGGAAAAGTTGCCGGAATTGCCGGTCCCAGAGGATCAGCTACCCGGAAAATGGCCGGGCAAATCGACTCAAGAAAGCCTGCAGTGGGGGACAACCGGAGCTTTTTTCGAAGCCATAAAAGGATTTATAGGAAAATATCACCAAAAGTACGGATCATTTACCCTCTTTTTGACAGGTGGATCCTCACCTGTTTTTGAACGATATCTGCAAATCGATTATCCGGTAAAAGTGAGACCTTATCTGCTTTTCGAAGGGATGGAGGCTTTTGAAAAAGAGCTTTTGTAGACACAATCGATGAATAACAATCGGGATGGTGAACTAAAGTGTTGTCTATAGCTATTCGGAACGGCTTAAATTGGCATCACCGTTTCGGCTCAATTCATACTGATTTTTGTAGTCGCGTATAGCCCGGAAGATAGCCGATGCCATGATAGCCTGCCCATATTCACTATTCAGAAATCTGGCCTCATCAGGGTTTGACAGGAATCCCAATTCTATGAGCACAGCCGGGGTGGAAGCGTGCCAAAGAGCTTCAAGTCCGGCCTGTTTTACCCCTCTTGAACGGCGTTGGGCGCGGTTTTTGAACTGGTCTTCGATCATGCTTGCAACATGTTCGCTGATTGCCATATTTCCAGCATTGGTCAGTTCATACAACAGAAGTTCTTCTTCACTCAGTTCAAGAGTACCCCCTCCATTTTCAAGATCTACAACGCTATTTTCCCGTTTCATCACTTCAAGAGCTGATTCGGTTCTTGCGAGTCCGAGGAAAAAAGTTTCCGTGCCGGAGGCTCTGGGATTGGGAGCTGAATTGATATGGATTGAAACGAAAAGATCTCCTTTTGTCCGTGCAGCTGTTAGTCCTCGCTCACCGAGCGGGACGAATTCATCTTCTTCCCGGGTGTAGACAACTTTTACGTCCGGCAGATACTGTTCAATATATTCGCCCAATTTGAGTGTGACGGCAAGTGCAATATCTTTCTCCATAATGCCAAGTTCACGGTTCATGGTGCCCGGATCGTGTCCTCCGTGTCCGGCATCCAGCACAATGACATTAAATTGCATATCATCCCGCAGCTCTCTTAACTGCTCATCATCTTCAAAATCAAACTGAGGTAAAGGGTCTGCCTCTGTGTCATCGACCCATGAAATGGGGATGACACCTTCGGTAATACCGGCTAATTCCGAAGATGTGATTCTTTCAAGCGCTAGTAGCAAGTGAGACCGGTTTTGGTCAGGGTAAACCGAGGTTTTAAAATAATTATCGGAGCCTAAAAACAGATCAATACCGATCCCGGTATCCAATTTATGAACATCAATTCCCCAGAACGTTTCCGATTCAGGAGGGAGCCTGAGGTCAAGGGTATCAAGTTCGTCTGCATATAGTTTCATCTGGATCAGATCGGCAGCAGGTTGCACAACTTTGAAAGAGTCGACCAGCTCTTCAAGATGATATCGGACAACAAATCCCTTGCCGTCGCTGCGTTCGACCGCTGAAATTCTGGTCAATTCATTTTGAGCGTCAACCGAAGGAACAAACAAAAATGTAATTGCCAGACAGGCTAGTACGGTGACCAAAGCTGGCCGATAAACGCCTTTTAAACCTATCATTTTAAAACTCTGTTTTAGATGAATTACTTTGCAAATGGGTCTGTTTCATAATAACGGCTTTTTATTGCTTATAAACAAGACTGTAATAGTAGTATGGGGGCTTTTTATATATTTTTTCTATCACAGGAACATAGGTTGAATTGCATATCTTATTATTTTTGAAAATTTACAGCTTCGGGTTGACAAAATGCTCGTTATGGTTTACAATTAGGGAGCTTATCTTTATTAAAACCATAACGTAACGGAGATCTCGCTTATGAATGAAGAATCCTTTCTGGATGCCGCTGAGAATGGTGATTTTGATACTATCAAACGCATGATTGATAATGGAATGCCGGTGGATACAAGAGATGAACATCAGCGTACAGCTTTGATGAAAAGTGCCAAATACGGACATATCGATATCGTACAGTTTCTGATAACAGAGGGTGCGGATATCAATCACCGGGATAACCGTGGCACCAATGCCCTGTATTGGGCGTGCAGCAACGGACATGAAGAGATTGTTCAATTGCTGATCAGTCATCATTGTGATGTTGACGTAATTGACGACAGGGGCTGGAGTGCCAAAGACCAGGCTGCGACGCAACATCATTCACAGATTGTATCTTTGCTTGAAAAAGCCGGTGCCTAAATACTTGAATACTTATTTTTTTTAATTGTACATTCAGTTGAAATAACGGACGCCTGATCCATATGGCGTTTTTCAGATTGTTTCCTTTTTGGCATAATAAAGGAAGAATTTTTTCAGGCTGAGGGTAATATTATTAACTCAGATGTCTTTCGGCTGTCAGGACGGCAATTTGAATCCGGAATGTACTTTCTTTTTCATTATTTGGCAGCTCTTTATTTAGAAACTGATCGCTGATATTGTTGAAAAAAGGATCATTCCTGTAAGATCTGTTTCCCACTTCATCCAAAAATTGTGTGATGGAGCTGTTTGCTTCCTGCCAGTTTCCTGTTGTGTGAGCTGAAAGGGCATTATGAAATAGCTTTAAAGCTTCATTAAAACCTTTTTCAGATAGAAGTTCTTCAAGCTCACTGGTTTTTTTCCCCGGTGAGGATACTTTCGGGATGACGTTTTTAAGTTTTCCGTTTTCGAGTTTGTAGCCGTCTCTGCTAAGGCAATTTTTCAGGCGTTCGGCCGGATCACGAAACAATTGGTTTCCCATAAATGCAGGAATATCGCCTTTGGGCTCTTTAATTTCTGAGGCGATCTGTTCGATAAACTGGTAAATATATTCCTGATTTTTTTGAGGATCTTCACCATTTAAATGAATCAGGTGAAGAATAATATGATTAGCAAGCTGAGGACGGTTTAATTCTTTATAGGATATTTTATCTTCAAGTTCAAACCTGAGAATCAGCCTTTCAATTTTTGAAATGTCCCACTCTTCTAGTAATGTGACTGCTTCAACGAGGGTCTGACGAGAAAATTGATCTGTGGCACTCATAGGATGTCACTGGTTGTAATTGGTCGTGTTCGGTATTGTAAAGAGAGACGGAACAGGCCATCGTTACAGTTAACAAAAACCATATGAGAAAGGCCAGCGAATTACGGATATTTTGATGGTTGATGAGTAGAACTTCGAACGAAATAATATTATGAGACCTTATATATTGGCTGAAACAAATTGGAAAGATATACAAACAAGAAATTTCGAACTCGCCATACTTCCCTGGGGAGCAACTGAGGCGCATAATTATCATCTGCCGTATGCAACGGATATTATACAGGCAGAGCACATCGCCTCAGAAGCAGCGAAAATTGCCTGGGAGAAGGGTATACAGTTGATAGTATTACCATGTATTCCATTTGGGGTCAATACCGGGCAAACCGATATCACATTAAATATCAACATGCATCCGTCTACACAAGCTGCAGTACTGGCCGATATTATGGAAGTTCTTGATCGCCAAAAAATTCGGAAACTGTTGATTTTAAACGGGCATGGAGGCAATGATTTTAAGTCAATGCTTCGTGAGCTTGGCATCCTCTACCCGAATATGCTGATGGCGAGTTGTAACTGGTTCCAGTCGCTTGACAAGGAAGCCTATTTTGAAAACCCGGGAGATCATGCCGATGAAATGGAAACCAGTTTGATGCTATATCTGGAACGTGGGTTGGTGCTGCCTCTTTCAGAAGCCGGTGATGGAAAAGAAAAAAAATTTCGCATAAAATCGTTTCGGGAAAATTGGGTATGGATGGAACGGAAGTGGTCGGAGGTGACTTCAGACACCGGTGTTGGATACCCTGGAGCTGCGACGGTAAAAAAAGGAGAGGAGTATTTCCGGGATGTGACTGTGAAACTGGCAGATCTTTTTATCGATTTTGCTGAGGCAGATCCGGAAAAGATGTATGAAGAATAGCCGTAGTATGGACCCTGCATTAATACTTGTACACGTATTCGTTAACTTGCTTTAAATTTGCTGAATGATTACGCTGACAGGGGCAGATATATCAAATTCGGATGTAAAGATAAGCCAGCCAGAAAAAAGTGAGGTTGAAGCCGGGTGAATCACTAGGTTTAGCTGAGATTAAGCCAACCTGAGTTAAGCCCGGCTCCAAACCTCTGGCCGAATGGTTTCATATACCTGTCAAATATGTATTTGCGTCCTCAATGCTTGCTCGCATAAACTCTAAGGAACCTATCAAGCTATGCTTGTATCCCGTCGAGCTGTGAGCAGATGAATAGTCAGGGCAAAGGTAAACGCTGACAGAGAAATCTACCATCCTTCCTTTGGCCATCTCTTTTTGATCTTTGAAAATACAGGGTCTTTGTAACTGATTGCTATATTTTGTAGATGATTTACTCTAAAGAGAGTGGCTGAAAGATTTTGTTACTATAGGATTGTAACATGAAGTATTTACTTGCGTATAGGTAAATACATAATCGATAAATTTATTCTATCAGGATCATTTCATGAAGAAAACACTTTACGCTGTACTCATCCTGTCTGTTTTTTTCTTTATCAATCTGGTTTTTGGTCAAACTGCTAAGAGCCAGGATACCGAGATACTTTTAGGAAGTGAAATTCGTCATGGAGGTTATGGAGCTCCCATATTTGGAGTAACCTCGGTAAATGGTCAGCCAACATACCTGCGGGGTACCCGAGGCGCCTGGGTCATTAAATTTGACAATACCCGGTCGATAAATCTGGGATTGGCATCCTATAGAACTCGTACTCACTTTGATCCCGTCGGCTGGAATGAAACCGGTTTAGATGAACCCGAATTGAGAACGAATTACAGTGGTTTTGAGATTGAATATGTTCATAATACACACCGCTTGTTTCACTACAGTTTGCAAACATTGATCGGGTCCGGGACAGTACGGTTTGACGACCGTGACCTGGAGCTAGATAAAACCAGGGATTCCTATTTTGTACTGCAGCCAGGAGTTAACATTAACTTGAATGTCACCAACTGGTTCCGCCTCAGTGGAGGTTTCTTTTACCGGTATGCGGGAAATGTAAACCTTGAAGGAACCAGTAATTCTGATTTGTCGGGTCTGGCATCTTTTTTTTCGTTGAGGTTCGGCCGGTTTTAAAAGATATTTTACAGACTAATTCCGGGTTCAAATCCCGAGAGAATCGGGTAGTTATTTTTACCTATTACAGATTATCGGTTTTCTGGAATTCAACTTCCCAAACCCGACTGTCAGAGATGCGAAACCCGTTAATTTGGTTTTGATCGTCGCGGCTAAAAACCAGGATTCTGCCACCGAGGTAAAATGCATCGGTAAAAACTGGACGGAGTGATTGAGTGGGCAGCTTTCTGTGATGAAACTGCAGTTCATCATTGTAAACTTCAAATCTGTATTCCGTATAGAGTTCATCCGAGTAATAGGTTCCTGCAAATAAATCCAGCTCGGAGGCTGAAGGAGACCAGGGTTCGTGGCGTTCGTAAATATCAGGGAACGACCGGCTGTTGAATAGAAGCGTTCCTCTTGTTGAATCGTTGTCGGGTATGATTTCTAGTTCAAGTTCGGACCGATCAACGACAAACTGATGATCACCAACTTGTACTAAAGGCAGGCCCGGGCCGATGTCCAGCATCAGTCGATCATTTTCATAATATACTTGCATGATACGGTCTCCCGGCCGGGCAACATAGATTCCATGAAGTTTTTCCAGATCACCGGGAGTAAGTTCCGCCACTCCATCATCCGAAAGGCTTCTCCTTTGCCTTTGTCCTCCTGACCCGGAACGTTGCAGATGATCATCCAGGTAGATTGTAGCTGTACGCCTGGCCAACAGGTCAGGGCCCGCCCCCGGGAAGTTGCAGAAAACAGCAATGCTCAGTTGCTGCTCCGGAAACCGAAGATATTGACTTCGATAACCGGCATCAGCACCACCATGACTCACCATAGGAAGTCCGCCAAACTCATTTTTGATCAGCCCGTGTGCATAATCGGTTGTGTCTCCGTTTGACAGTACAAATTGTGTATGCAATTGTTCGATACCTTCTGTACCTCCAACTTCACCATTGTACATATTCCGGTCCCATGCAGCCATGTCTTCAACTGTGGTAAAAAGGCTCGATGCACCTACCACGTCAAAAACAGGGATGGAATTTCTTAGTCCGAATTCGCCATCTCTGTCTGATTCGTACGCCCAGGCCCGGTTTTTAACAATCCGCCGGTGGTCGTCCTGAAAGTGCGTGTTATTCATACCCAGCGGTTCGAAAATCTGTTCACTTGTAAATTCACGCAGGGATTGTCCGGACACCCGCTCCACGACAACGGCAAGGAGGGTATAACCGGTATTGGAATACAGATAGCGGGAACCGGGTTCAAAGTTCAGGTTTTTCTGGCGAGATGTGATGTCGAGTACATCGTTTTGAGTGACAACATCCGATTCCCATCTCCAGCCGGCTTGCATTAAAAGGCTCCATTGATCCCGGATACCACTTACATGATGAACAAGATGACGAAGTGAAACCGTATGAGAAAATTCAGGAACTTCCGGAATATATGTGCGAATATCGTCATCCCAGGATACTTTTCCCTCATTTACCAGGAGCTGAACAGCGAGAGCTGTAAACTGTTTGGACACGGATGCTACATGAAAAATCGTCTCGGTACTGATTTCGACACCATACTCCAGGTTGGCCATTCCATAGCCGTTTTTGTATAGAATATCCCCGGCTTCGATTACCGACACCGCACAACCCGGAGTAGATGCATTGTTAAAGGAATGAAACAACATATCAACCATCGCCTCCCGGTCACTTTGACGCGCTTCAAGTGAGCAAATGTTCATCGTGAACACGATGATCAGAAAGCCTGGTAAATTGAGAATGCCGGGAGTGAATTTTATTGAAGACCGCATAACAGGATGAAAAATGCGTTCGGGTAGAAGGTAATTCCTCTTTTAATAAAAGTAGTCTGTTGTATAACTGCAATACCCGATTTTTATTTGAGTATGTTCGGCAAGGTTTGTGAAAATGACTCAAATTCGGGAACAAACAGGCAATTGCCGGAATTACTAAATCACATCTCTGAAAAACGGCATTCGATTGATGGAATGATGGATATGGGATCAATAAATCTCATACTCCAAGAGCTTGCATTCGATTGTCGGAATGCTGGATATGGGATCAATAAATCTCATACTCCAGAAGCCTGCATTCGATTGTCGAATTATATAGTGGAATTCGTTGGCTGGTTCGTAAACCAATCTGTTTGGCAAGGCTAAAATTTCCCGTGAAGACGTATCCCATTTTGTTTTTGCAACTGTTTTTTAAGAAATCTCCGATCCCTCTGTAAAGCGGTTTGAGTTTACCGGTTGTATCAAGTCGTTCCCCATAGGGTGGATTTAAGACAACGACACCGTTGCCGTCCGGAACAGGGGTTTCGTCATAATTACACAAATCAAATTCGATCAGGTGGTCTACACCGGCTGTCCGTGCGTTCTTCCGGCATGATTTGATGGATATTCGATCCCGGTCGGTCGCAATGATCTTGCCTGAGATTTCTTTTCGGGTTTGCTTTCGGGCTTCATCTCGAATATCCTGGTAGTAGCTATCATCATATCCGAGGATATGCATGAATCCGAACTGGTGACGCAAACTGGCAGGGGGGCGGTTTTGGGCAATGAGCGCTGTTTCAATTGCCAGGGTACCGCTGCCAGACATGGGGTTGATAAAATGCCATCCGGGGGCCCATTGTGTGGCATGTATAATTGCCGATGCAAGGGATTCCTGCATCGGTGCCTGAACCGATTCAGTGCGATAGCCTCGCCTGGAGAGGGATTCGCCCGATGTATCCAGAAATATTCGTGCAGTCTTGCGGTCCCAGTAGAGGAAAATGACCGTTTTATTCAGATTCGAGCCGCTGTCGGGCCGGCGTCCGGTTGCAGTACGGATCTGATCGACAATCGCATCTTTAACCATCAGATTGGCATACTGGGTGTTGTCGATGCTTGGATGATCGATACGGGAAGTGACAGACACATACCCGTCAGGTGAAACGTATTGATCCCAAGGGAGAGATGTTAACCAGGAATAGAGAGATTCCGGATCTTTTACCTGCCGGTTTTCATTGACCAGGTAATGTACACGATGAGCTGTACGAAGCCAAAAATTGAGCCTGATGCAATCGTTTAGCGAGCCTTGTATCTCCATCCCGGTTGAACGTATGTTCACCGGTCTGTAGCCAAGTTTCGTCAGCTCACTCTGGAGGAATGGAGGAAGCCCTCTCGGACAGGTAATGGAGATCGTACTATTGGCAGAAAAATCGGCCATTCTGTTTTACTGGCCTACTTCAACCAGTTCAATTTCAAAAACAAGGTCCTTTCCGGCAAGTGGGTGGTTGGCATCGAGTTTAATTTCCTCTTCCTCGATTTCTGTTACACGTACAGGGATAGACTGGCCATCAGGCTGATTTACCTGTAGCTGCATACCGACCTGGGGCTCAACATCATCCGGTAATTGACTTTTGGGTACCGAAATAATGAGGTCTTCGCGAGGTTCGCCATAAGCATCGTCAGCCGGAATTTCCACTTTGGTTGAATCTCCTTTAGACATTCCCTCAACTGCTTTTTCAAATCCCGGGATCAACTGGCCTTTTCCAAGAGTAAATTCAAGTGGTTCTTTATCTTCAGAAGAATCGAAAACCGAACCGTCTTTCAGTGTTCCGGTGTAATGAACTTTAACTGTGTCTCCGTCTTTAACTTTTGACAAAACTTTCCTTTCCTTTAATAAAATTTAAATGTTTAATATCCTGATAGATAGAATTATCTTTATCAGTTCTCAAAATATAAGATTTATTTAAAAGAAACGAGAATCTATTCAGTATATGGAAGGCATAGAGATCAGTGATCTGCATTTGGCAAAAAAGCTCAGGGAAACGAAGACCATCGCTGTGATCGGGTGCTCGGACAAGCAATATCGTACCAGTTATCACATCGCAAAATACCTTAAAAAAGCCGGTTATGACATATTACCGGTAAATCCCAATATTCAAAGCTCTTTGGGTGTAAAAGCGTACGGGACGATACTGGAAATTCCAAAAAACCGGCAAGTGGATATCATCGATATATTCAGAAATAAACGCTACTCGGCTGAAATGGTGGAAGAAATTGTGAAATGGTCAAAGAAAACTGGTCAAAAACCACTGATCTGGACACAGCTTGATGTGTCGACAGACCGTGCTAAAGAGATCGCTCTTAATGCCGGTCTTCCGTATGTGGAAAACCGTTGTTTAATGGTTGAACATGGGCGGCTGCTGTAGTCCGAGATAAATTTACAGGTGTTTTTCCGTCAGCCCAAGAAGTTGATTGCGCTCATCCCGTGCATCCTCCATTTTAGATTCCAATACAGTTTCAATCTGTGCACGATCTTCACCCGGAATCGATGTAAAAAATTCGCGTACTTGTTCTTCCTGAGTGCCCGGCTTGTATAGATATTCAATGCATATTACGTCTTCATGATGCCAGCGCCAGGCCAGAATTTGTTTCCACGGTATCGTTTTATCAAGGAATAATATTCCCCTTGAACGGAATTCAGGAACGATTTTAAGCGTAAAGCCAAAAAACCCGAATGCAACAAGTGACAACCCTGAAGTGATCCGTATGGCTGTGACCGGATCATCGGTAAGAATAGAGGTTCGATAGATGCCATATATCATGATCAGAACGGCAGCCAATCCGGGGGCATGATCGATCCAGAACGAGCGGTGGACGTACAAAAGATTTCCCGATGAAATTCTCAATTGAATCAAACGGTAACCATAACCTGCAAAAAACCCAGCAATAAAACTGTACAAAAAAGTCATAAACGGGGCGGCCACTGCCTGCGGGAAGTAGCCGGTTACATATCCGGTCATGAGCAGTGTAAAAATGGCAGTGATTGCCAAAAGAAGATTTAAAAGTCGTTTTTTATTTAATATCTCCAGCCTGAACCAGGGATGGTATCCGCAAAAGCCACCCGCAAGGGCGATAATAGCTGAAGCAATATATATCAGCAACATATAGATTTGTTATCTTTCGATCTATTCAAGGAATTTATGTTAAATACACCAATTCGTAATGGCAAACGATAATTTATATTCAGGTGATTCGGTCAAACCGGTTTCGGTGGAGGTAAGCAATGGCGAACAGGTACTTGAAATTGAATGGGCAGACGGTCATAAATCGATATATCCGCTGTTCGGATTGCGGAAAAATTGTCCATGTGTGATGTGCCGGGGCGGGCACAGTGAAATGGGAACTTACGAGATGGAGCTCTTTTACGTCGAACCGACTCAGCACTACGAGATCGAAGATCTGCAGACAGTGGGCAATCACGCTCTGAAAATTTCCTGGAACGACGGACACAAAACCGGGATGTATCGTTGGGAACTGCTCAGAATGATGAGCCCGAACAAGGAATAATCCGGAATGATGGTTGGAATGGATATCCTGTAAAGCCTATTTACTCCTGACAAGCCCTACCAATCCGACGACAGCAGCAATGGCACCCCCGATCATCATCCACATCGAATTATCAGAGGGGGATCCGGTGATAAATTCATCCACCTCGGAAGCTAATGACTGTGATTCCTGATATCCGTAATAAAGAAGTATTAACCCGCCAATTAAAAGACCCGCCGAAATAGCTTTTTTCATGATTCTCCCACTGTATGTTTATTTGGTGATCGATCTACAGAATGCATCTGTATACCCATTCTAATAAATAGTGGTGATATTTAAAATTATATATTTTACGGATGAATATTTTTTAATAATTCTTGATCGGGAAGCAAAACTTATTTAGAATTGGTCTAAATTTAAAAAGAAGGTTCAATCTATCTCAAACATTCAAATATCTCTATGCGTGCTTCTTTATTACCTGTAGTAATGCTTTTTGTTTATCTGATCCTGAGTGGTTGTACTCCCGGTGACCATATTAATATTTATTCTTCAAGACATTACGATACTGATTTGGATTTATACAACAAATTTACAGAAGAAACCGGGATTCGTGTGAACCTGATCGAAGGGGGAAGTGACGAATTAATTGAGCGGATCAAGAATGAAGGTGTGAACAGCCCGGCCGATGTAATTATAACTGTGGATGCAGGCCGGCTTTGGAGGGCAAAAGAAGCTGATGTATTGCAACCTATACAATCTGATATCCTGAGTGAACGGATTCCGCCCGAATTGCAGGACCCGGAAGGGTATTGGTTTGGATTATCCCAGCGGACCCGTGGTATTATCTATAACAAAGACAGGGTAGATCCTTCCGATTTGCAGGGATATTGGGAGTTGGGTGATGAAAAGTGGAATGGACGGATATGCGTACGATCGTCCAATAATATATATAACCAGTCATTGGTCGCATCCCTGATTGAATCTTATGGAGAAGAAGAAACCGAGGAATGGGCCACAAAACTGGTTGGAAATTTTGCAAGATCTCCACAAGGAGGAGATACCGACCAGATCCGGGCAGTTGCTGCCGGACAATGCGATATCGCCCTGGCAAATCACTATTATCTTGCACGTTTGATCAATTCCAATTCCCAAAGTGACCGGGATGTCGCGGCCAATGTCAGTATCTATTTCCCCCCGGCTGAGTATGGCGGAACACATGTAAATGTCAGTGGTGCCGGGATTGCATTAAACTCACCCAATCGTGACTTTGCCATTCAGTTTTTGGAGTATCTGACCGAGGCGGAATCACAAGATTTTTTTACCAGTGGCAACTATGAATTTCCGGTCGTTGGAAATGCACCCATTCCGGAAGTACTGGATCTATTTGGAGAGTATGAAAGCGATGCGATCAACGTAAGTGCATATGGTAATAACAACCCTCTTGCCATACGTTTGATGGACCGGGTCGGATGGCGGTGATTTTATGATATTCAGGATGGATCTTGTGCATGAAATAATAGCTCAGCCAGGGTATTGCCAAGATGATATTTCATGATTCGTCTGTATTGTTCACTTTCCAGAAGCCCTTCGTTATGTTCAAAATATTCTGTAATCATCTCTTCCCAGCTGGTTCCGGGAGGCATAATATATCCGAATTGTTCGGCTGCTTCGTCACCGGCTTCGTGTCGTTGAAGTGGTTTACCCCGTTCTACCGCCCGCCAGTAGTTATAAATATCGATGTAGGCAAAAAATTGGTCTTCAAGGCTTATTATTTCTATGATTTCATCATTGGATTGAGCCATCCGGATCCCCGCTTCCGGGAAATATTCATTGATTATCTGTCTTAACCTGGTTTCGTGCAGTGTACCCTCAAAGGCGAGAGCGTCTCTTCCCGAAAATCGATCACTTATTTCTTCCAGAGATGGAAGTTCAGGTGCATCTTCGTGGGAGATCAATGAAGCGATATTGGTCATATAAGGTGGGCTGAAAGTCAGTTCCTCTTTTCGTTCTTTTGTAATTGTTACATTGCCCATACCGATCAAGCCGTCGCTTCCTTCAACAATTCTATTGTAAAACCGGGTCCAGTCTGTTTCTTCCACAAATCGGATCTCCAGATTAATTTCATACCGTTCATAGAGGAAATCGGCAAAGCCATTAAGAAGATCTATCGTAACTCCGGTTAATTCTCCTGTCTTATCCCGATAGGCAAAACCTTCTGAAGGTACATATAAAGCATATAAAACTCCTTCTCCCTGTTGTTTCACCACCGGCCAGGAATCACCTGTATCACCATATTCAATGGATTCACTGCAGGAGACTATCAGCAGTAATATAAACGGGAGAAGACAGCAGTTTTTCATATTCCCTGGAAATCTACATTTTCAGTAAAATTCCTGTTATCCCTGGATTTCATGCAGTTTATTAATCGCACGTTCTTTTAGATTATTGAACTCCTTTAGAGGGATATCTCCGATTGTATATTTCATATGGAGCCAAACAATATATGTAGCCATGACGTCTTCATAACAATATGTCTCGATTTGATCGAGCTGGCCATCCCGGAACATACGCAGTACTTCATTGCCTTCGCCGGTCTGTTTGAATGGTACATCAATCAGGTGCCCGAGGTGTTTGAGTTTGGGAAAAGAACTGGCTCCATAGTTGCTGAACTCATCCATTAAATCGATATTTACCTGGCTGAACCTGTAGCGAATATCCCGGTGATTGAGTCGGAGTGGCATTTGCAAACCATATTTCATCGATCTGTAAGTGAGCAGCGGAAGATCAAATCCCCGCCCGTTGTGATGAATCAAACCATAATCTTTGAATGTGAGCAGGGTATCAAATATCCGGGAAAGCCCTTCTTTTTCGTCTGTTCCGTTCCAGGCTGCTTTTTGACGGGGTTTGCCATCATTTTCGATCCAGAGCCCCACCCAGGAGACCATCCGGTGGTACATCGGTGGCAAAAAGCCGGACCTGTTCGAGCTTAATTGCTCTGCGGCAATTTCCAGAATCTCATCTTCATTATCTTCTTTACTATCCAGAACTTTTCGTAAATATTCGAAATCCGGGATGGATTCTATATCAAATACAAAATACATAAGGCGTTCAGGTCAGTGTGATTGGGTTCGTTCTCCGGCAAGTCCGGTTTGTTGAGTTCCATGGCAATCGTGCCGTCGGTTTGAATCAAATTTATTTTTTTCATCTTCATTCTTGAAATAATCGTTCAGGCTGATAAATTAATAATCCTGCAGTCTTCTTTCATGGCCATACTGAATTTGATTAAAAAGCGGACTTCAGGAACATACTCAACTCTTGCTTCAAAACGTAAAAAGGGTTGGGGAAGCCGCAATTTTCTGCTAATAATTTAATCCGATATGAAAACATACAAAACCTCATCTATTCGTAATCTCTTAATCGCAGGTCACGCCGGATCCGGTAAAACAACGCTCGCCGAGACGATGCTGTTTGAATCGGGCACGATTCGACGTCGCGGCAGTATTATCGAAAAAAACACCGTTTCAGACTATTTTGACATCGAAAAAGAGAAACAAAAGTCGGTTTTTTCATCCTTGTTGCATCTTGACTGGCGCGGAACCAAAATCAATCTCCTGGACACTCCGGGGAGTTCCGATTTTTCGGGCGAGGTGATCAGTTGTATGAGAGTGGCAGATGCCGCCCTCTTCGTTCTGAATGCTGAACAAGGTGTGGAAGTGGGAACCGAGGCTCTCTGGAAACGAGCGGCTGAATTTGGTCTCCCATCCTTGTTTGTAACGAATATGCTTGACAGTGAACAGTCTGATTTTCAAAATTGTGTGGACATGGCGAAAGAGCGATTCGGGCGTGAAGTAGTGGTTGTACAATATCCGTTCAGTGAAGGTTCTGATTTTCATGCTATTATTGATGTTCTTAAAATGACGATGTATGAATTCCCGGAAGGAGGAGGCAAACCGGATAAACTGCCTATACCCGAATCCCAGGTTGCTCAGGCTGAGCTTATGCAAAATGAGCTGGTAGAATCGATTGCCGAGAACGACGAAACATTGATGGATATCTATTTTGAAAGGGGGGAACTGGATGAATACCAGATGCGGGAAGGACTCCAAAAAACCATTCTGAAACGTCAGATTTTTCCGATGTTCTGCACGTGTGCCTCCCGCAATATGGGTAGCGGCAGGGTGATGGGATTTATAAGTAATAACCTGCCTTCACCGGCCGATTCTCAACCTGAATTGACACTTGAGGGGGAAGAAGTACCGGTTAGCCCGGATGGCAAACCGGTTCTTTTTAGTTATAAAACTTATTCGGAATCTCATGTTGGAAACCTGAATTATATTAAGGTGATCGGGGGATCGATAAAACAGGGGATGGACCTTGAAAACAAGCGTGACGGGAATATCCAGCGTTTAGGTACGGTTTCTATGAACCAGGGTCAAAAAAGGGTAGATATAGCTGAAGCGATGGCAGGCGATCTGGTGGTTACCGTGAAATTAAAAGATGTTTTTGCCGGTGACACACTTGCAGAAAAAAACAATGAGGTTCAATTAAAACCGGCGGTTTACCCGGAACCAAATATTCGCAAGGCGATCAAAATCAGCGAAGGACAGGAAGACAAGCTCGGGGCTGCACTGAATCAGCTTCAACGTGAGGATCCGGCCTTACATGTAGAACACAGCCAGGAACTCAGGCAGACGATCCTGCATGGGCAGGGGGAAGAACACCTTGCCGTCGTTTATCATCAGTTGAGTAATCGATTTGGACTGGATGTAGACTATATCACGCCACGAATTCCATACCGGGAGACAATCACCCGAACGTATAAAGCGCATTACAAACACAAAAAACAATCTGGCGGTGCCGGACAGTATGCTGAAGTGTATATGTTAATAGAGCCCTGGCAGGAAGGGATGCCCAACCCTGATGAACTGAATGTCCGGGACGTGGATGAACACGATCTGTCCTGGGGAGGGAAACTGGTATTCCAAAACTGTATCGTTGGCGGTGTCATCGATAATCGTTTTATGCCGGCTATTCTGAAGGGAATTATGGAGAAGATGGAAAATGGCCCGATGAGCGGATGCCGGGCAAGGGATATCCGGATATCTGTATATGACGGTTCCATGCATTCGGTTGATTCAAACGAAGCAGCTTTTAAAACGGCTGCCCTGATGGCATTTCGTGACGGGTTTATGAAAGCTTCACCACAATTAATGGAACCAATCTACGAGGTTGAAATTGTAGTCCCGGCCCGATTCATGGGGGATGTAATGAGTGATCTTAGTTCCCGCCGCGGACAGGTTCAGGGAATGGATTCAGAAGGATCGATCCAAAAAATCCACGCCCACGTTCCGCTTGAAGAGCTGGATCAGTATTCAACTAAACTAAAATCGATGACGCAGGGAAGTGGTAACTATACAAGAAAATTCAGCCACTACGCTGCGGTTCCGAGGGATATCCAGGACCGGGTGATACGGGAAAACCTGGAAACCGAGCCGGCCTGATTTCATCGCAATTATCCCGGAGAGCATTATTGTCAGATGTTAAACAGTAACGTGATGACTCATGCTGCCTGTATTGTCAGATTTCACCTTGCTGGGCCGCTCTGAGATATTCAAGTACATCGCGAGCCTGTTCCCGGGTCAAACCCGTTTCCGCCATTACACCGGGATACTGATCTGCAAGTTCTTGTCCAATAGGGTGGCGGTTTGTCATTTCTCTTGGGTTGAGAATGTAATTCATCACAAACTCCGGTGACCGTTTCTCCGTGATATTGCGAAGGGCAGGACCTGTAATGCCGGCATCAAGTTGATGACAAGCTACACAGAGACGGTTGAAAATATCACTACCGCGATTAACCATTTCCAAATCAAGATCACCTATATCAAGCCGCTCGGTTACCGGGCCGATTCCGTGTTCCACTTCAAACTCGGAAAGTCCATCCTCACGCTCTTCTCCGCCACAAGCGCTAAAGGTGAAAAGAAAAAAACAGCATGCTACAAGAGTGTTTGTAAACAATGTATGAAATGAAAGGTCTTTATTTGAAAGCATTTTCAAAATGGTTTTGATTTTAAATTTCAGATACGGGAATAATTTTTCTCAAATCCTTTTACAGGAATGTAGCTTTTTTTGAATTTGATCTATTGCTGTAATTTAGGTTTATTTTTCCATAATTATACAACTCAAATCACCGTTATTTCCGGAATAACACTTATATAGGTTTTATTCTGTAATCGTTAACTGTTTCAGGTTTTTTTCAAAGTCAGGGTCAATAACTCCTTTTTCGGTAATAAATGCGGTAATCAAATGGTTCGGTGTGATATCAAATGCAGGATTGTAAACGTCTGTTTTTGAAGGGGCAATTTCTTTATTTCCAAATGATGTAATTTCTATATCTTTCCGCTCCTCAATCGTGATTCCCGAACCGTCGGAAAGTCCGGTATCTATACTGGAGTAAGGAGCAGCGACAAAGAATGGAATTTCGTGGGCTTTGGCAAGTACTGCCAGGCTGTACGTACCGATTTTATTGGCTGTATCGCCATTGGAAGCAATACGGTCAGCACCGACAATAATGATATCCACCTTGTCCTGTTGCATGAGAAAGCCGGCTGCACTGTCTGTAATCAGTTGAAAGGGTATCTCTTCTTTTTGTAATTCCCAGGTAGTGAGCCTGGCACCCTGGAAAAGTGGACGTGTTTCATCAACCCAGACTTTCTCAAGATTGCCATTTTGATGGGCATGCCAAATCACCGAAAATGCCGTCCCGTATCCTGCAGTTGCCAAAAAACCGGTGTTACAGTGCGTGAGAATCTTTGCTTTTTTCGGAATAATCTGTTGCCCTTTTTCTCCTATTGACTTGCAGAGACGTAAATCTTCGTCGTGAATGGTTTTAGCTGTTTTAAGCATTATTTTTTTTAACTCATCGATCTCTTTGTCCTTATGGCCAAGCAGGGTATTTACGATCCGGTTCAAAGCCCATTCCAGGTTAACAGCTGTTGGTCGGGAAGTTGCCAGGTATTCCTGCAAGCGTTCAATTTCAAGAAAAAAACTGTCAAAACTGCTGTCAGGCAGTTCCCTTGCTCCGAGATAAAGGCCGTAGGCTGCCGCTATTCCGATTGCCGGAGCTCCTCTGACTTTCAAATTCCGGATGGCTTCCCAAACCTGGCCCGGATTTGTGAGATTGGTATAAATTTCACGGGAAGGCAGAAATGTCTGATCAATCACTCTCAAATAATCATCCTTCCATTCAATCGCCCGAAATATTTCTGTATCACTATTTTGTTGGTTACTCATACACAATTCCTGGTTTTAAAGGGTAACAGTATTCGTATTAGCCAGTGTTAATGTATTGATCTCTATTGATTTTTAGTAATTCATAATGTGGCTGCATTTAGTAACCTGCCTTGACCCCGTTGCCGCGCGGATCAGGTTCACCATAGATCAAGCCATCTTCTTCGACCCAAACCAGATGTATACGGGAAAGAGAAGGGGTTTTGTGAATCGTGTGTCCTCGTTCTGTCAGAATGTGCTCGGTATCAGGGGATAGTGCACGTGTTTCAGTCAGGATTTCATCGGGCAACCACTGATGATGAAACCGGGGTGCCGAAATTGCTTCCCGGGCATTCATATCGAACAGAACCAGATTGAGGAAAGTTTGAATGACACTGGTAATAATTTGCGACCCACCGGCTCCGCCCAGGACCATGCGTACCTCTCCGTTGCGAGTTACTATCGCAGGCGTCATATTGCTGAGCATCCGTTTACCCGGTTCGATCGAATTGGCTTCGGTGCCACTCAACCCGTGTCTGTCGATTATTCCGGAGGTGTCTGAAAAGTTGTCCATGTCGTTATTAAGCAGGAAGCCGGCACCACTGACGGCAAGTTTGCTCCCGAAATCTCCATTGAGAGTTGTGGTGACGGCAACGGCGTTACCCTCCTGGTCAAGTATTGAGAAGTGGGTGGTTTCGATACTTTCCAGGGCTTCGTACATTCTTCCGTGAGCGATATTCCTGCTGTTTGTAGCACGGTTTTCACGTACGTCCCGGAACCGCCGGCTCAGGTAGTTGGAGTTTATCAACCTTTGAAGTGGTATGTCGGTGTAATCAGGATCGCCGAGATAGTAATTGCTGTCTGCAAAAGATCGCCGCATCGCTTCGCTGAGCAAATGAACATAATCAGCTGAATGGTATCCTTTGGCAGCCAGGTCCCGGCTGTTTAACATGCCGAGAACCTGACTGATTACAACACCTCCGCTGGAGGGAGGCGGCATCAAATGAAGCTGATATCCGGCATATTCGGTGGTAATCGGTTCTCTCCATTTGCTTTGGTAAGTTCGCAGATCTTCATAATCGATGACACCTCCCTGATTGCGAATTTCCTGAACAATTCGCTGGGCTGTAATGCCGGTATAGAAACCTCGGCGGCCGCTTCTGGCGATACGCCTGAGAGTTTCCGCCAGATCTTGTTGAATGAAAACGTCATTTTCTGACCATTCCGAGTCGTTATTCTTGAGGAAGTAGCCGGAAGAAGAATCGAAATTCCGCAGTTCACCGGCAGCCCGGTTAAGTTCATTGGCCTGAGTATAGGATAAAGTATACCCTTCTTCGGCCAGGCGAATAGCAGGTTCCATTACAACTTCAAGGGGTAAACGTCCGTAGTATTCAAGAGCATTTATCATACCGTCTACGGTTCCTGGAACGCCAACAGCCAATGGACCGGTTTTGCTGAGTTCTGGCTGATATTCACCACTGTCATTCAAATACATCTCTTTATAGGCGGCTGCAGGTGCTTTTTCACGAAAATCGAGTGCTCTTACGGTACCGTCGTTCAGGTATACCATCATAAAACCGCCGCCGCCGATGTTTCCAGCCCGGGGCAGGGTTACGGCGAGTGCAAACTGTACGGCAACAGCAGCGTCAACAGCATTTCCGCCTTTTTCTAGAATTTCCAGCCCAGCCTGTGTGGCTCTCTCTTCGGCTGTTACAATTAGGGCATGTTCGTAAGGTTTGGACCAGCCCGTTTGTGCCTGGACTGCAGGGCCGTGAACCATCAAGACAGTAATGATAACCGACGAGAGCAGTATTCCCCTCCCGTTCGCAAAAATCTTCTTCATAGGTGCAAATTGGTTGCCGTTAAATGATATATGTGATTTTACAACGCAAAGTTTCTGAACTTAAGTGTGTAATAAAACCAGGAAATGTCTTTACCGATGATGTATGAACCTGATTGCGACAGAGTAATATTTTTTGTCGTAAATAACTTTTTAAATACAAGAAAAATTTACCGGAAGGTGAATCACAAAGCCGTGAGTTTGTGCGAAGTTGGAATGAGCTTTTCCTAACTGCGCGGATGGAACTGTTTGTGAACCTGGTGAAGAAGGGAACGATCAATATGTGTGTAAATTTCGGTTGTCATGATGGACGAATGACCAAGCATTTCCTGTACAGCGCGCAGATCAGCTCCGCCTTCCAGAAGGTGTGTGGCAAAGGAGTGCCGGAAGATATGTGGGTATACATTCTTTTGGACCTTGGCTTCATCGGCATACCGTTTGACAATGTTCCATATACTCATTCGGGTTAATGCACCACCTCTCTGGTTAAGAAATACCCTGTTTTTAGCCTTGTCCGGATTGGATGGATTCAGAAATTTCGGACGTACTGTTTCCAGGTAATGTTCGAGCGATTGTTGCGCAATTTCACCGACAGGTACGAGGCGTTCCTTGTTGCCCTTTCCGATCACACGAATAAACCCGATTTCAAAAAAAAGCCGGTCGGTTTGCAAATCGGTCAATTCACTTACTCTCATTCCAGTGGCATAAAGACACTCAAGTATGGCGGCGTCACGGATACCGGCGTCTTTTTCCCTGTCGGGTGCCTTTAAGATGAGCTCAACTTCATCAGTATCCAGAACATCAGGAAGTTTTTTTCCACTTTTAGGGAGCTCAATAAGTTCGGCAGGATTTGCATCTGCAAGATTTTCCACAACAGCATACTCATGAAAACTGCGAATGCTGGAGATATTTCGTGCGATCGAATTGGCGGAAAGCCCGAGATCCGTAAGTTCTTTCAGATAAAGTTCGATATGATTTAGTGTGATTCCGGGAAGATCTGCAAGTTTGCACTTCCTGCCAATAAAATCGAGGTAACGTTCCAGATCGTTTCGATAAGAAATGACTGAATTTTCTGCCAATCCTTTTTCCACTTTGACAAATTGCAAATATTGCTTTAGTGCTTTTTCAAAGCGTTCAGGTTTCACGTTCAATGACTATCTTGAGGCTTGTTTTCTTCCTTGGTATTTCCATTATCGTCCGTTTGTGGCGGTTGATTGGCTTCGGGACGATGTTCCTGGTTTTCGGTTTCTTTTTTGCCGGGAGAATGTTCAGGTGATTGAGAATCAGATTGCTGATCTGCCAGGTTTTTCTGAGTTTTCTGTTTGCTTTCGGCACTCTCAGAAGCATTTCTCTTCTCATCTTCAGGGTATTCCACGCGGCTGTGATAAACCCCTTTGAGTACATTCAGAAATGTTTTCTTGATGATGTCGATTTGATGGAATGTCAGCGGGCAGTGATTAAGCTGGCCTTCGTGGACATGGTCGTCGACCATCCTGTTGATCAGACTTTCCAGCTTGTTAAATGTCGGGTTTTTCATGGAACGGGAAGCTGCTTCGATTCCATCAGCCAGCAGAAGAATACCGGATTCCATGGTTTTGGGCAGGGGCCCATCATACCGGAAGTCTTCCTCACGGATCTCTTCGTTTTCCGATGCATTTTTCAATGCCCGATCGTAAAAATAACGAATCAAAGAGGTGCCGTGGTGAGTGCGGATAAAGTCGATTATATCATCCGGCAGATCATGTTCTTCGGCCATTTTAACTCCATCACTCACATGAGCCTTGATAACCAGGGCACTCATCCGAGGCTTCAGTTTATCGTGCTCATTTTTGCCGGTTTGATTTTCAATAAAATACCCCGGTTTGTTCATTTTTCCGATATCGTGGTAGAGAGCGCCAACCCTGCAAAGCAATGCATTTGCACCGATTTCAGAAGCGGCTGATTCTGCCAGGTTTGATACTTGAAGGCTGTGGTGGAATGTGCCCGGTGCTTTATTCATCAGGTCTTTGAGAAGTGGAAGATTCGTATCTGCCAGTTCGAGCAGGGTAAAGTCGGTGGTTAAATCAAAGGTCTTTTCAAAAAGCAGTATTAAGGGATAGGTAAAAAGAATAAAAATGCAATTAATAGCGATAAACACCATCTCATTGAGATAGATATCCCAACTACCGAAACGGGTAAGCATAAACCCGCTTACAATCAACAGGTATCCGCTGAAGACAACAAGCGGGGTTGTGACGAAAAACTGGGTTCTCTTGTTAATATCGCGCACCGAAAAGATTCCGAAACTGCAGGCCATGATAGTGGCAACCAGATATTCGAAATTGTTATCATGGTATATAGATGTAATAATTGCCAGCGTGAGTGCTGCAAGAAGTCCCACACGCGAATCAAAAATAATAGTCAGAATCAGGGGAGCTACGGCAATGGGCACTACGTATGCTGAAATGTCTTCAAAATTATGGACTGCACTGCTGGCAATGATCACAAGTCCGAGAACTAAAAATACAAGTAGAAACATCGGCCCGTTATCGAAGATCTGACGGCGGTAAAGGAACAAATAAAACAGGAAAAAAAGGCTTGTGATGACAAGAATCAGCACTTCACCACCAAAACGTGACCATCGTTCCAGATCGGTAGCCATGTCAGCCCGTGCATCTGCAAGACTTCGCAGCATGTTGGCTCTTTCTTCCGTTACGATATCTCCCCGGCGAATAATTACCTGTCCCTGGGAAACCGCTCCCTTGGTAGTTGAAATTTCATCAAGAGCCTCGTCCAGGCGACTTTGAGTGTCGGCCGAACTGAATGTCCAGTTGGGTACAATCACCCGATTGAAAAATTCCTTGGCTAACGGTACATATTCACTGTCAAGTTCTGATGAAAATTGTATTTCTGCAAATTCTCGTGCTTCACCGGGGTCATAGGTATTCGTGAGGCTGACATTACGTTCAGTCCTTTCACGCAGGTTGCGTACCGTCAGGTTATCGTTTGCAATATCATCTTTGCTGATATTGATCAAACCATCGTTCATCAGTTGCCGTGTAATATCAACAAGCAGGTTTTCAATCTGATTGCCTATGAAATTTTCAGGTATACCGTTTTCAAGCTGAACATCTGCATAGCTCTCCAGCAGCAGTTCCCATTGCTCTTCAGTAAAATCGATGTTCGACTGTTCAAGCTCGTCAGCAAAGCGAAGACTATCACTTTCATTTGAGACATCCGGGTCTTGTTCGGCACGTTGCCATTGAACATAACTGTCGAGAACAGGTTGTAATTGATTAAATAGTGAATCGGTTCGATTCTCAATTGCTGGTACTGCATTTTCGTTGATGTGGAAAATGGGAGGTACATTCTGTCGTACCTGTTCCCGTTCCTCTTCCAGTTCTTCCCCGCTTTTGAGCAGAGCAAATGAGAAAGGGGCGGTAAGGTCATCGGCCCGCCAGGGCTCGCCGATAGTATAGCTGGCTATTTGCCGGTATGTCGTATCGGGCAAGGCGTAAATCATCAACCCCAGGAAGCCTAAAAATGTAACCCAGCGTATGATTTTACTTCGTTTGTTTCTAGCTTTTAGTTGCTCCTTACGTTTATTTTCCCCGATGGGGATATTTCCCTTGCTTTTATGCGCAAGGCCGAGCTTTTCAAGAAATCCCATAAAAAGTGTTTTATGATATAATCAGAACGAAGTAAAGCGTCTGGGGAAACAGCTGTATGCTAATATAAATAATTGAAACCGCATATACTGAATCCCCGGCAAAATAGGAAGTATAGCAACGGCTTCAAAGTGAATCAATTGTTCGGGATATACGGGTGGCTGGATAGAGGTATTATTTCACACTTAAAAAATGCGAAGCCCTGATAGAGGCTTCCTGTCTTATTGCTTATCGAATACCAGAACTAAGTTATTAGATCTAATCCAGTTCTTCCACGTCAAAACCAGCATAATCACAGAAACCAGCAGGGTCTATACCAGAATCGGCAGCCAGTGAAGGCGGCTGATTCCATTCCGAATGTCGACAGTATCCTGACTGTTTAAATCTTTTCAATCCTCTAACTGATTGATCATATTTTTTATCTCCTGACGTTCGGCATTCGTCAGGTTTTCATTTTGGACCAATGCCTGAACCAGGTCTTTGGGCGATCCGTGGAATACTTTGTCTACAAGCCGGTTAATCAGGTTATACCGTACATCATCAGGTTTTTTCAGTGGGCTGTAAATATAACTGACACCTTCTTTACGGTATTTGAGATATCTTTTATCGGCGAGGTTTTTCATTACGGTCATAATCGTAGTATAAGCGACTTTACGATTTTCAAGGATTCGCTCCCTAACGTCGGCAACCGAAGCTTCCTCGAGTTCCCAAACGTGATGCAATACTTCCATTTCGGTTTCTCCAAGAGGAGTGAGCGCTTTTCTCATTTTTCGTAGTACCTTAATTTAACTATTATTCGTGGCTTGCGTAGTACTATGAAAATAGTTAAAAAAGAAAATATCAAAAGGAAATTCGAAATATTATCAATTTTTTTTCATAGAATAGTAATTGTGATACCGGAAGTTCATTCAGTGGGATAAATTTAGACTTTTTCTTAATAAGCATTGTGAATGAAGGAAAACTGTTTTCGCTTGTATTTTTACACAAAACAAACGAATTTCTGCCGGTACATCGGAACGGCAATAATACGGCAAAAGTTTGCATACGTACGACACTTGTATGTGCAAACCCATATCAAATTGAAAAACAACTAATCATACGTAAAGCATGCCATCATTTATAGAGGCGGCCCAATCACAGGTAGGGCGAAAAATTCTGACGGGGATAACAGGATTTCTCCTTCTCTTTTTCATCATTTTTCACCTTGCCGGAAATCTGGCGATTTTTGGTGACGAACACGACATGAACCGATATTCTGCATTTCTTCATGATATGGGAGGATTGCTTTGGTTAGCCCGGATCGGGTTGATCGTTGCTTTTGGGCTTCACGCCTGGATCGGTATTTCCATCTGGCTCAAAAAGCGTAAAGCACGTTCACAAGCTTACAATGTATACAGCAGCAAGGGCGGGGCCAGTAAACAGGGATTAAGTTCGAGAAGCATGGCGTTAACGGGGATCATTTTATTGATTTTCCTGGTTTTTCACATTAATACGTTTGCACTGGGTGATACCGAAACGGTCATCGTGGATGGAAGGGAGATGGAAGATCTCAGATCACTTGTTATAGAAACGTTCATGAATCCGCTGTATGCATTTGGATATACATTTGTCATGATTCTTCTCGGAGCGCACCTGGGACACGGTATCTGGAGTGCCTTCACTTCCCTGACAATGAAAAGCAAACAATTATCTGCTGCGATTTACTCGGTGGGTGTGGTGTTGGCTTTTTTGATCGCAATTGGATTTTTATTCATTCCGCTCTACATCTACTTTACGGGTGGATGTGGTGAATTGCTTGGTGGCTGTACATGAGGCTTTGTATCATATTATAATTATTAAATCTAACAGGATATAGCTCTTTACTGGCAAATCAACTTTTTTTACTTATGAAATTAGATTCCAAAGTTCCGTCCGGACCGCTCGAAGAAAAGTGGAGTAAGCATTTGAATGAAATCAAGCTTCTTTCCCCCAATAACAAGAGGAAGCATTCGGTGATTGTTGTAGGGACCGGGCTGGCTGGTGCATCTGCTGCTGCAAGCCTTGCTGAACTTGGATACCATGTGAAAGTTTTTTGTATCCAGGATTCCGGCCGGCGTGCACACAGCATTGCTGCACAGGGAGGTATCAATGCTGCCAAAAACTATCCTAATGACGGAGACAGCATCTGGCGGCTTTTTTATGATACGATCAAGGGTGGAGATTATCGCTCTCGTGAGGCCAATGTTTACCGGCTCGCAGAGGTTGCAAATGAAATTATTGACCAGGCAGTAGCCCAAGGTGTGCCATTTGCCCGGGAATACAGTGGCCTGTTAGACAATCGTTCTTTTGGCGGAGCCCAGGTTTCCCGCACTTTTTACGCAAGGGGACAGACCGGGCAGCAGCTATTGCTGGGTGCTTACCAGGCGATGATGAAAATGGTTCATACTGGCAAAATTGACTATCACCCGAGAAAGGAGATGCTCGACCTGGTGGTAATCGACGGACAAGCACGTGGGATCATTACGCGCGATCTTGTGTCCGGGGCAATGGAGAAATGGGCAGCTGATGCTGTTGTACTCTGTACCGGGGGCTATGGCAATGTGTTTTACCTGTCAACCAATGCAAAAAATTCCAATGTAACGGCTGCCTGGCGCTGCCACAAGCGCGGAGCTGCATTTGCCAATCCCTGTTACGTACAGATTCATCCGACCTGCATCCCGGTATCAGGTGACTATCAGTCTAAACTCACCCTGATGAGTGAAAGCCTGAGAAATGACGGGCGCGTTTGGGTGCCGAAGGATCCCAAAGACGAGCGAAAAGCCGACAAGATTCCGGAAGAAGACCGTTATTATTATCTTGAGGAAAGATACCCGAGTTTTGGAAATCTGGTTCCGAGGGATGTGGCTTCCAGGAATGCAAAGATCGTCACCGATGAAGGCATGGGTGTAGGGGCAACCGGCAAGGCCGTATATCTTGATTTCAGAGATGCCATCCTGAGAGACGGAGAAGACGGCATACGAGCCAAATACGGCAATCTGTTTGATATGTATGAGAATATTACCGGTGAAAATCCATACAAAGTACCCATGCGTATTTTCCCGGCTGTGCATTACACGATGGGTGGACTTTGGGTGGATTATGATCTGATGAGTAATGTGCCCGGATTGTTTGTCGCAGGGGAAGCCAACTTCTCCGATCATGGCGCAAACCGACTGGGAGCCAGTGCGTTGATGCAGGGGTTGGCCGACGGCTATTTTGTATTACCATATACTCTCGGAAATTTTATTGCCGATTCTGATCTTTCCAGGCCCGATACGGATCATGAAGCGTTTGAAGAAGCATTGAGTGCATCCAAAGCACAGATCGATAAGCTGCTTGCCATCAAGGGTAATAAAACGGTCGTAGAATTTCACCGTGATCTCGGCAATATTCTGTGGGACAAGGTTGGTATATCACGGAGCAGGGAAGGACTTCAGCAGGCGATTAACGATATTCAGGTACTGCGGAAAGAGTTCTGGCAGAATGTAAGAGTACCGGGTGAGGCCGGTTACTACAACAAATATCTTGAATTTGCCTGCAGGGTAGCTGATTTCTTTGAACTGGCCGAGCTGATGGCCGAGGATGCATTGCAGCGCGAGGAGTCTTGCGGCTGCCATCTTCGGGAAGAATTTCAATCCGAGGAAGGTGAAGCTATACGCAATGATGAAAAGTATTCATATGTCGCTGCCTGGGAGTATAAAGGATTGAACGGCAAACTTGAGGAAAAGCTGCACAAGGAAGATTTGGAGTTTGAATTCGTAGAACCGACACAGCGGAGCTATAAATAGAATCGCTTGCAGTTGAAAGGGAGCCCTGATCCGCACCCTCCAAACTGTTAAACTATTTTTTAACCATATAGACAGAGTTTTGACTTATGAGTAGCAGCACCATGACCATCCATCTTAAAATCTGGCGCCAAAAAAACAGTCATTCAAAAGGCAGGTTCGAAACCTATACACTCGATCAGGTAGATGAACACATGTCGTTCCTGGAGATGCTCGATGTATTGAATGAACAGCTTATTATGGAAGATGGAGACCCGGTCGAATTTGATTATGACTGCCGTGAAGGAATTTGCGGTTCATGTAACCTCGTAATCAATGGCAAAGCACATGGCCCGAAACACCTTACAGCCGTTTGTCAGCTTCATATGCGTAATTATAATGATGGTGATACGGTGGTGATCGAGCCTGCAAGAGCAGCTGCATTTCCAGTGATTAAAGACCTGGTCGTGGATCGAACCGCATTCGATAGAATCATAGAGGCAGGTGGCTACGTATCGGTAAAAACCGGTTCGGCACCCGAAGCCAATCTGATTCCTGTCAACCAGAAAAAAGCAAACCAGGCGTTTGACTTTGCCACTTGTATAGGATGTGGAGCTTGTGTAGCCGCTTGCCCGAATTCATCAGCATCACTATTTACCGGGGCAAAAATTGCTCACTTGAATAAATTGCCACAGGGACAGCCGGAACGTAATGAGCGCGTGCTTGCGATGGTGGATCAAATGCAAAAGGAGGGCTTTGGGGATTGTTCCAACTTCGCGGAATGTGAAGCGGTATGTCCGGTCGGAATCAGTATATCGGCAATTGCTGAAATGAGACGGGATTATATGAAAGCTCTCTTTGACGATTAAAATCAGATTGATTTATCCCGAACAGTCCTTTTCTATGGAATAATCATCACTGATGTAAACTCTCGAATGAGCCAAAGTTCCCTGTTACAATATATTCGTTTTACTGCAACAGGGAATATCATCATTCATGTAAATAATAAATGGTCAGCCAAGGGGGTTTATCTCTTCATCAATTACCTGTTCTTCAGCATCCCTGTCATAGAAAAAGAGCAGGAAAAAGATCATTACAACCGCAGCAAAAATGGCAGGTATCCACCAGAAATCATGCCACTGATCAAGCGTGAGGGCTGTTTGATCACCAAGAAACAGGTTATAGGTTGTTCCGGCAAGCTGGGCCCCGATTAGCATTCCCACACCATAGGTTATCAGAACGATCAGTCCCTGTGCCTGCCCCCGGATCTTGTCATTCGATTTGAGGTCGACATAGATTTGGCCGGCAACAAAAAAGAAATCGTAGCATATACCATGGAGTGCAATTCCGGCAAGAATCATCCAGGTAACTGCATCCGGGGCACCCAGTGCAAAGAGAGCGTACCGGAGTACCCAGGCAAACATACCTACGCCAAGCATCCATTTGACTCCCAGCCTGATGAAGAAAAATGGCATTAACAGCATAAAGACCACTTCAGATACCTGTCCGATCGTCTGGGTAGCGGCGATCTGTTCAAAACCGGTGTCGCCGAGGAAAATCTGGGTAAAATTGTAATAAGCTGCCAATGGAATACAAATCAACAGCGAGCTGGCAAGAAAGACGTAAAATGATTTACTCCCAAGATGTTTCATGGCATCCAAACCGATAATACTGCGAACAGATACCTGCTGTCCCTTCGCAGGCGGCGGGGTATGCGGCAAGCTGAAACTGTAAATTCCAAGTATGATACTGGCTGCTGCGGTTAGATACAACGGCAGGGCTGTGGCTTCGGGCTGTACGCCGTCGGCAACAAAAAGTACCAGGAAAAAACTGACCATCAAACCAGCTACAATCCAGCCAATTGTACCAAATACACGGATCACCGGAAATTCTTTTTCCTGGTCTTCAATATTGTGGAATGCCAGAGTATTTGCCAGGCTGATTGTTGGCATGTAACAGAGATTATAGGCTAATAGCATCAGGATGAATACGAGGGGGGATTCTACTGCAAACGGAGTCATAAACATGATGATACCTCCAATAATATGCAGAGTCCCAAGGACTTTTTCGGTCGCAAAGTACCTGTCGGCAATGAGCCCGACAAAGAATGGAGCAGCTATTGCGGCAATCGGATTTACGGTAAATGGCCAGTGTGTCAAATCACCCATTCCGCTTGCTGACATATACACAGCGATTGCAGTGTACCACGCTCCCCAAATGAAAAATTCGAGAAACATCATCAGGCTTAGTCTGGCCTGTATAAATTTCTTCATCAGTTACTCCGTTATTTTTGGTTAGTTGATTATCTCTCGCCGGGTTTTAAAATAATGAAGTTGAATCATGACTTCATATTTCTTAAATGTAATGATCGACATCGGGACCGGGTTATTTTATTGACACATATTTCATATGGAGGAAAAGAAACAGCAAATTTTTGTAAAGGCAAAAGCAAAACTCAAAGATTATTGGGGATATGATGCTTTTCGAACCGGTCAGGGAGAAGCGATTGAGTCGGTTTTGGGGGGCAGGGATACACTGGTTTTGTTTCCTACCGGTGGTGGTAAATCGCTCTGCTACCAGGTCCCGGCTACCCTTTTTGAGGGAACAACCATCGTTATTTCACCACTTGTCGCGTTGATGCAGGACCAGGTTGAACAACTTCACCGTGTTGGTATCCGGTCAACTTATATTAACAGTACGATTCCTTCTTTTGAGGTAGAACAGCGTTTGATCAATGCACGAAACGGAATGTATAAACTGCTCTATCTGGCACCGGAACGCCTGGAAACGCCTTTATGGCAAAACGTGGCTATAGATCTGAATATTTCGTTGGTTGCTGTTGATGAAGCACACTGTATTTCTCAATGGGGGCACGATTTTCGGCCGAGTTATCGGACGATCCGGAAGCAGATGGAAAAATTACCCTCCAGACCTGCCTGGATGGCATTGACGGCAACAGCCACACCGGAAGTGAGGGATGATATCATTAAAAGCCTTGAGTTCAAGGATCCAAAGATCATTGCCAGCGGATTCAAGCGTCCTAATCTGAGATGGTGGGTAAGTCACACGGATCAGAAAAAAAAACAGTTGATGCGTGCTGTACAACGGGGTGTAAAAAAGGGCAGTGGTATCGTTTATGCGGCTACACGGAAGGATTGTGAGAAAATTGCCGGTTGGCTGAACTACAGCAAGATCCCGGCGAAAGCGTATCATGCCGGATTAAGTGGCGAACAGAGGCAGGTAGTACAAAGAAGCTGGCTGGAGGGGATATTCCCTGTTGTCGTTGCCACGAATGCTTTTGGAATGGGGATCGATAAACCGGACTGCAGATTTGTGATTCATTACGCGATGCCATTTACGCTTGAAGCCTATTACCAGGAGGCCGGACGTGCCGGACGCGATGGCAACGAGGCGTATCCGGTTCTCATTTACAAGGAATCCGATTATCATCAGGCAAAGTCCAGATTGCTTCGTTCCTATCCGGATATGGAAACCCTTAGCCGGCTCTATGATACAATTTGTGATGAACTTTCACTTGCAGTTGGATCCTGCCAGGAAGAGGCTGAACCGGTTGAAGTCGAAGCGTTAATGGTTCGTTCGAAGCTTGGACGTGGTGATATACATGCGGGATTAAAGGTGCTTGAACGTCTTGAAATTCTGGAAATTGTAAAAATGTCTGAACCGCAGCTGGGAATTCAATTTACAGTGAACCGGGACATATTGCAGCAGCGAATCGAATTGAGCCGACCGGCGAAAAGTGAATTTCTTGATACACTCTTTCGACAGTATGGCCCGGAAGCGTTTCAAAAAAAATATTATCTGCAGCTTCCCTATTTGATGGAAAAATTGAACGTAAGCAGAAACGAACTGATGAAGGCGATCCGCGTATTGGGTGATCACGACCAATTGCTCTCTTTTC
>SLOU01000129.1 GCA_007132385.1 Balneolaceae bacterium
CTATTGATGATCAAGTCTGAAAAATAGATCCCTTCAGGTAAATGGAATTACTGTTTTTTCTTAAAGCCGCGGGCTCTCTTTTCCTTGAATTTTAAAAAAGCTTCTTTCAAGTGATCCTCCATACTTTGTACATCCCGGGGAATAGCATCTTCACGAATTGAATGTCGAATCAGAATCATTTTGAGAACCCGGTCATTCAGGGATAATTGATTTTTGGTCGATTGGTCTTCATCACTATTCATTTTCTTTTCCATCCATTTTCCTTCTGCCCAATTTATTGCCAATCTGAGCAGGCCCACTTTAAACAGGAAAAAGAAGATGATACCAATAAGAAGACCGGCGTAATTCCCATAAATTCCCAGAAAACTCAATGCGATGGCAGCAATTCCAATCTGGAAAGCATCATGATTGATCAATTTCAAAACCGGTGTCATGGCCAGGTTTACAAACGCACTTTTATTGTAGTACCAGATCAGATAAAAACCGGCTGAAACTACAGTTGCCAACCAGACGGGAATATAAAATACCAAAATAAAATAGAGAACAAGAGCGATACTGTCCGTGCTTTCAATCCACTCTACAGCATCAAGGATCAGGTTTTCATAATCAACTTTTTTCAGTAAACCGGGAACATAATGTTCTATTGAATCTCTTGTAGCGTTAAACCAGTGTCCACCGGAGGTAACCGTTGCAGAACCGGACTCCATCACATTTTGTGTATGCGATATTCTGGATTTCATAGAATAACAATATACAGGTATTTCCTGTTATTTTGAATCGATGGATTTGATCGGACTCATCAGGCTTCAGCAACAGTTGCAATTCCTATTCGTTCAGCACCGATATGTTTAACCGTGGATGCCAGTTCCATCGTGGTGGCTCCGGTTGTATACACATCATCGACAATTACCGGCAGTTCATAGGGCAGAATATTAAGGTTGTTTGCCTTGAATGCACCGCGCAGATTATTTTTACGTTCGGCAGATGATAAACCGGTCTGAGTTTTCGTTTTCTTTATGCGAGTAAATGCACGCTGGGGTACGGTGCTCCATCCGGTTACCTGTTCTATGCCTTCACAAATGGCTCTGCTTTGATTGAAACCGCGTTCCCTGCGTCTCAATGTGTTTAATGGAACAGGGATTAAAAAAGGTTGATAGCAGAATAACCATCCTTGCATTCCTAATAAAGTACGCAGCAGTTTTCCCAGCTCTTTTCCGAAATCGATCCCTAAACCATATACCTGTTCATATTTTAACTTGTGCATCAGTTGCTGAATGGGACCGGATTGGTCAAACTCCCACATAGATGTTCTAAAAGCAATATATTCGGGTAGTATATCGTCATCGCGAATTCCCAGGTACTTGTCAGTCAGCTCAAATTTGTTTTTGATACAATAGCCACAGATCTGATGTGTACCTTCCGCCAGAGGAGAACAGCAGCATGCACAGATACCCGGGAACAGTATGTCTAAAATGCCATTATAAATAGTTCTCATATAATTTCAACATAGATGATTAGAACATCTGAATTTCTGCGTAAATTTTGAGTTGCGATACTTTAGGGCCGGAGCTCACTTTAGTTTACCGGTCGATATTATGACTGTTTTAATATGATCCGGTTAAACGGATACCCTTACATCAAAAAGTTGGGCTGTGAACTTTTGCAGAGAATCAGAATTGGTTAGATTGTTTAATCATCTCCAATCAGGAATCACACGTTTATTTTTTACTTATGAATTCAATTGGGAAAGATTTTGCAACGATTCGAAATCATCAGGGATTATCACTGGAAGAGATGCATCGAAAAACCAGGATCCCCCTGGAAATTCTGCAGAGAATTGAAAATGATGATCTTCTCGAAGAAGACGGATCAAACAGGATTTATGCGCGAGGTTTTATTCGAACCTATGCCAAAACACTCAAAGTGGATGATGAAAGTATACTTCATTCCCTTGACCAGTATGAAATTGGAAATTACAATGGATTGCTTCTGGAGTCATTCCCGGAATTAAAAGCACTTCAAAAAAGTAAGGATAAAACAGATAAAAGCGATCAGGAAAAATCAGGGTCTGCGAACAGATCCGAGGGTACTAGTGGGTCAGGTAAAAGTACAAAAAAAGGTGACACCAAGCGTGCTGGGAGCAATGAATCGGATAAGCATAAATCGCTGAAGTCTT
Source organism: Balneolaceae bacterium (assembly GCA_007132385.1). GTDB lineage: Bacteria > Bacteroidota > Rhodothermia > Balneolales > Balneolaceae > SLOU01. The sequence continues at coordinate 2,177 of SLOU01000129.1, forward strand.
CGAAAAAACCCGCAGGTAAATCAACTGTATCATCGATACCGGTTAGTTCGGGTACGGCGATGAATGATCCGGCAATCGAAAATTATAACTGGGCTCAGGTAGGTGGACGGGTAAAGTCAAGTAACAGAAAAGCCTCACCCTGGGTGATTGGAATCCTGATTATTATTTTAATATTGGCAGGCGCTATTTACCTGATTTATGATTCGGAGAGTATGGATTTGAGTGCTAATGTTCCGGATACCGGGGAGATGACTTCGCCAACATCTGATGAAATGGATGAAGGGGGGTTTAGGTTGGATCTTGATGTCGATGATGGCAATGAACCTGAAGAAGAGCCGGTTCCGGCTGCTGCGGAGCTTGATGAAGTTCTTTATCTGACATTATATGCCGCTTATGAGAGGCTGGATCCGGTGAGAGTTTATTCCGATATGAAACCTCGTTTTGATCCATACTGGATGGAGCAGGGAACGGCATTTAACTTTGAATTTCAGGATACGATCAGGATTACGGGTCAATACCAGAACATGCTTCTTTTTTTGAATGGGCACAGAATCGAGAACTTTCGCCAGAATTTCTATAAACCGGAAGCCGAAGCAGTTGAACTGACTCGTGATTTGTTCACTGATGAGTCGCAATGGGCAACTCAAATTCCTCTTGACGTACCTGAAGGAGTAGATGAGCCTGATTCTATTAGTATCAGACCAATTTTTTAAATGGTTATAGCTGAATAACAGTTATCCGATTCTGAAATTTTATAGTCTGAATGAGAGATCTGTCCTTCTTATCCAATTAAATACGCCTATTGCTTTCCTGTGGATTCTTGCCGATATATAACATAAAGAGTTTCAGATATCTCAAAAAAGCGGGTAAATTTTAAATATCAGTTCGTTTGGAATGGATAAAAAAAAAGCACATGATCGCGTCAAAGAATTGCGCAGTCTGCTAGAGAGGGCCAATAAGGCCTATTATGAAGATGCCCAGCCGTTTATAACCGATCGTGAATTTGATGAGACTCTGAAGGAACTGGAGGAACTCGAAAACAAATTTGATCTGGTAACAGAGGATTCGCCCACAAAAAGAGTTGGCGGGTCACCAACAGACAGTTTCCCTGCTGCAGAGCATCCGGAACGGATGATGAGTCTTGACAATACGTATAATGAAGAGGAGTTGCGTGACTTTGATCGAAGAGTTCGTGATATCCTGGGGTTACAACCTTTCAGTTACACGGTTGAATTGAAATTTGACGGTTCGGCCATCAGATTGCGATACGAAAACGGGTATTTAACTCTTGGTGCTACCCGTGGTGATGGCAGGCGGGGAGATACAATTACCACTAACCTGAAGACCATCAGGGATATCCCATTACGTCTCAATGGTGATTCACCACAGGTATTGGAAGTCAGGGGTGAAGCTTATATGGAAAAAGAAGCCTTTGTCCGGTTGAATGAATACCGTGAAGAACAGGGCCTGACTACCTTTGCGAATCCAAGAAACTCAACAGCAGGAACCCTGAAAATGCAGGATCCCCGGGAAGTAGCACGCAGGCCTATCCGTTTTTTTGCATTCGATTTAAGTATCGAAGGTGGAGAATCACCACCGACACAGGCAGAAAAAATCCGGTTTCTTGAAAATATCGGATTGCCGGTATGTGAGCATGTTGCTGTTTGCCAAACGATTGATGAAGTACTGGAAAAAATAAAGGAATGGGATAACCTCCGGCATGAACTGCCGTATGAAACCGACGGGGTAGTGGTCAAGGTAAACGAGGATATTTTCCGTGAAGAACTCGGGAATACATCCAAAGCACCGCGATGGGCCATTGCATACAAATTTGAAGCCGAACAGGCAACTACATTGATTGAAGCGATTACCCTGCAGGTGGGCCGGCTTGGAGCAATTACACCTGTTGCCGAATTAAACCCGGTTCAATTGGCCGGGACCACGGTAAAACGGGCTTCATTACACAATGAAGATGAAATTCACCGAAAGGATATTCGTCCGGGTGATACAGTAGTTATTGAAAAAGCAGGTGAAATTATCCCGCAGGTTATCAGTGTGGTGAATCCGGATCGTGAAGGGCGCCCCGAAAAGTTTATGATGCCGAAATATTGTCCTGCCTGTAGTACAAAGCTGGTTAAATTCGAGGAAGAAGTAGCTTGGCGTTGTGTAAATCCGGAG
>SLOU01000014.1 GCA_007132385.1 Balneolaceae bacterium
ACGTATTTATTATCTACTTTTCCGAAGAACTTTTTCGTTTATAAACTCCGATGCAAACTTCTCAACAACTGCAAGTGATTTAAAAGTGCCTTGAGGATCGAGGTGTAGACTGATATTGCTCACACAGAAGAGGTGAGATTTAACAGGCTAAACTCACGGATTTAGGCGAAAAATCATATTAATCGAATATAGTTTATGATATAGTAGGATATTCCTGAATGCAGGAGGCTTGCATATTTTTTAAAAAATGCAGCGATTTTTTTTCTTTTTGAAATGAGTTTTTTTTAGATTACTTAATGTTAACGGTAACCTTTTCTTCGTAAGACGGCCCGATATTGAAAATCCTATGAGTGCTCAAAAAATGGGTGCTCAAATTACATTTAGTGCGATTATTGATTATTGCAAATCCTCATTAATAAATAGCGGGTAAATTAATCAGTTATTGATCTTTGATTAAAAAAGTATCGAACAACCTGAATGATGTGTCACTATGTGCTTGAATATATTACCAGCAAGCATATTTCCTAAAATCGGAGGAAGCATGAAAAAAATGCATGTATCACTAAAATATGTAAGAAGTTTAGTACTCTACTTGCTGTTATTAGGGGTTATAGGTGTTTTGATGGCAGGAGAATCAAAAGCCGAATTGATCCAGCAAACTACAGTTCGGGGAGAAGTTATAGACGCCGAAACCGGCGAGCCTTTACCCGGCGTAAGCATTGTTCTTCAAGGCACAACTACTGGAACGACGACTAATATGGAAGGAGAGTTTGAACTTCCGGTTCCAAGCCTTCAAGAGACGCTTGTTTTCTCTTATGTCGGCTTTGAGGGAACGGAGGTATCTCTTGACGGAATGTCGGAAATTTCAGTTGAGTTGTATCCCCGTGTTATTAGTGGCGAAGAGCTAATTGTTACCGGTTACAGTGTTCAACAGCGTCGTGATATAACCGGGTCAATTTCCATTGTAGATATGGATAATTACGCTACCAGTACCTCCAGTCAAATTGGAAGCCGGTTACAGGGAAGGGCTTCCGGAGTCTCGGTAGTAACAAGTGGACAGCCTGGAGCCGGCCCTGATGTGCGCATTCGCGGCATTAATACCTTTGGTAATAATGCACCATTATATGTAGTGGACGGGGTGCCCACGACCAACATTAACAATCTGAATCCTGATGATGTTGAGTCTATGCAGGTGTTGAAGGATGCTTCGGCGGCCTCCATATATGGGGCAAGGGCTGCCAACGGAGTTATTATCGTTACGACCAGACAGGGCGAAGGTGCCATGTCGGTCAATTACAGAACATATTCCGGATATGAAAGACCACGAAGCGGCAATGTCTGGAATATTTTGAATCCTATGGAGCAAGCCGAGCTAAAATGGATGGCTAATGAAAATTCGGGACTTGATCCGCGACCCGACCCACTGTACGGTGATGGAGCGACTCCCAGATTGCCAGATTATCTTCAGCCGACAGGAGCAATGGAAGGTGATGTAGATTATGATACCTACCATGTCGTTCCTGAGTATACCGGGGGGGCAAGTCAATTGAACGAATTTGTAAGAATTGTACCTGCCAACCATGAAGGAACCATCTGGTGGGATGAGATTATGCGCAATGCCTTTATTACGAATCATGATCTTTCGGTTAACAGTGGTACCGAGTGGGGCAACTATATGGTATCGTTAAACTATCGCAGCCAGGAAGGTACACAATATAATACTAATCAGGACAGAGTTACACTTCGGGTCAATACAAGATTCAATGTAAATGACAACATCCGGATTGGTGAAAATTTGTCCTATTCGACATGGTCCGGACTAAGCGGAAATGCCATTGGAGCTACGCGAACAGCCCAGCCAATCATTCCGGTATATGACATTAAAGGAAATCTTGCAGGTAATTATGGAACCGGCTTAGGTGGAGCTGCCAACCCTACTGCCGGTGCCCATCATCGCCGGAATAATACCAATCAAAACCATCGGCTATTTGGTAACACATATGCTGAAGTTGATTTTTTGGAGCATTTTACAGCCAGAACAAATTTTGGTGTTGATTTTAATTACGCTTCCAGTGCCTGGATCCAGTATCCAGGGTATTTTGAAGCTGAGCCGAATTCAGCTCATGCTTATAATGAAAGTTCTTCGTGGGGCGGTTCTTATACATGGTCGAACACTGTGAATTATCTGCAGCATTTTGACAATCATCGTGTCGAAGTGCTTGGGGGGACAGAAACCTTCATGAACAGGAATGGGTGGATGAATGCCCAGGCAAGAGACTACTTTGACCTTCACCCGGATTACTTAACACTTGGTACAGGTGGTGGCCAACATACCAATAATAGTGGCAGGAATGCAACCAGTCTGCTGTCTGTGTATGGAAAACTGGATTATGCTTATGACGACAGATATATCTTCAGTTTTACCTTGCGGCGGGACGGGTCGTCAAAATTACCGGTGCACACTTGGGGTACTTTTCCTGCAGCAAGTATTGGGTGGCGAATTTCAAGAGAAAGCTTCATGCAGGGTTTTGACTGGATCTCTGACCTGAGGCTTAGCGCCAGTTATGGGGTGATGGGCAATGAACGGAATGTACCTGCCGACAATGCTTTTTCCACCTATCAGGCCAGCTTTTTTTCAGCAGCCTATGCTGTCGACGGAGAAGAGAATTATTCTGGTTTCCAGCAGGCGAGAAGAGGAAATCCTTACGCGACGTGGGAAAAGAATATCACTTCAAATATTGGTATAGATGCGATCCTGTTTTCTGACAGAATAGTATTGGCCTTAGAATACTATAACAAAAGTGTAGAGGATCTTTTGTTTAATCCGCAGCGTCCTGCTAGCCAGGGTACTGCTGCAGTGCCGTATATTAATGTGGCTTCCATGTCAAATACCGGTATAGATGCCTCTGTTCAAAGTTATATAAACTTTGGTTTTGCCACGCGTCTGGATGCAACGATGACATTTACATCCTATAATAATACCATTGACAAAGTATCCAATCTAAGTGATTGGTTTTCGCAGACCAGTATGCGTTTTCAAAGTGATATCGTTCGAAACGAAGTCGGACATCCGGTTTCTTCTTTTTACGGCTACCAAATCGTAGGATTCTGGAACAGTCAGGAAGAGATTGATGAAGCTAATGCTATGTCACCTGATGGAACGTATCAGCAGGATGCTGCTCCGGGGCGGTTCAGATACGCCGATGTTACAGGCGACAATCAGGTTACACCGGATGACCGGACTCATATAGGCAATCCTAACCCGGATTTCACAACTGGTCTGGATCTCAGGCTTGCACACAGAAACTTTGATATGAGTGCATTCTTTTATGCTTCCGTTGGCAATGATATCTGGAATCAGAACAAGTGGTGGACTGATATGTATCAATCATTGACAGGTGCAAAAAGTCATACCGCATTATATGATTCCTGGACTCCTGAGAACCAGAATGCTACGGCCCCTATTCAGGAAACCCAAAGTACGATAAGCACATCTGCTGTGCCAAACTCTTATTACGTAGAAGATGGCTCTTTCCTCAAACTCAAAAGTTTAATGGTTGGATATTCATTGCCTGTAGATATCATACAGACGTTTGGTTTCTCTCGCTTCAGAGTCTATGCACAGGCGGAAAACCTATTCACCATCACGGGTTATAGCGCGCTTGATCCTGAAGTTCCGGGTGGTGGAACCAGCTTTGGCATAGATGACGGCTTCTATTTAGCCCAGCGCCAGTACATGTTAGGTCTTGAATTGTCATTTTAATAACATCATTCTAAGAGGAATTCTATGAACTTATACAGAAGAACAGCAATATTAATGGCATTGACCCTTGCACTAGTTGCAAACGGATGTGATGTGAATTCGTTTTTATCGCATCCTCAGACCGGTCAATTGGATGAAGGAGTTCTTTCATCGAGTGCTAAAGGAATGAATGAGATCCTTGTCGGCGCTTATGCTCCCCTGCATGGAACAGGATATCGTGGTGTGCAATGGCAAACTTTCATGAGTAGTCCTGATAACTGGATCTATGGTTCCATCATGGGTGGAGATGCTCATAAAGGAAGTGATCCCGGTGACCAGGCAGGTATTCTGGCAATTTCAAACGGTAACGCAGATCCTGTTATGGGTTACTTCAATAACAATTGGATGGCCCAATATGAAGGGGTGACTCGTGCCAATGATGTATTAAGATTGGTCGGAAATGCCGAGGACATGACTGACAGAGAAAAGGATATAATGCGCGGAGAAGCGCGATTCCTGCGCGGTCATTATTACTCTCAGATGGCCAGAATCTGGAACAAGGTTCCCTGGATTGATGAAGATAC
>SLOU01000110.1 GCA_007132385.1 Balneolaceae bacterium
AAAAAGGAGTTCTATTATGCCAAAAACACGAGCACCCTATCCCCGGGAATTTCGGGGAAAAATGATTGAATTAGCCCGCAGTGGCCGTTCTATTGTTGAACTGGCAAACGAATTTGAACCCTCCGAACAGACCATTCGCAATTGGGTTCAACAAGCGGATATTGACGGGGGCCATCGCCGGGATGGTCTGAGCAGTGACGATAAACAAGAACTAAGCCGGCTTCGCAAAGAAAATCGTCGTTTGCAGCAAGAGCGCGATATTCTGGCAAAGGCGGCGGCCTGGTTTGCTCGGGAGACCGGGTCGATACCACCAAAATCTTCGAATTCATGAGGGCACATCAGGCCGAGTTTCCAATCAAAGCCATGTACCGGCTGCTGGGCGTCTCCACCAGTGGCTATTACGCATGGGCCTCGCGCACCCCTTCTGCCAGGGATCTTGAAGACCAGCAGTTGACCGAGCAGATTCGGGCGATCCACAGGCGTTCCCGCGGCACGTATGGGGTACCTCGTATCCATGTAGAGTTAAAAGAGCTGGACGTTCGGATCGCTCGCAAACGCGTAGCCAGATTGATGCGTCAGGACGGGATCCAAGGGGTTTCCTGCCGACGCAAACCGGTGACCACGGTGCGCAAGCCCGCCGACAAGATCGCCCGGGATCTGGTCGACCGGGACTTCTCAGCTACAGCTCCGAACAGGCTTTGGGTGGCTGACATCACCTTTATTCCCACCCTGGCAGGAGTTCTGTATCTTGGCGTTGTCCTTGATGTGTTCAGTCGCCGGGTGGTTGGCTGGGCAATGGCCGCTCATATGAAAACCGAGTTGGTTCTCTCGGCCTTAGAAATGATTATCGACCAGCGTAACGTGGACAATGTGATCCATCACTCCGATCAGGGTAGCCAGTATACGTCGCTGGCCTTCGGGCTTCGCTGCAAGAAAGCCGGTATTCGCCCGTCCATGGGATCGGTCGGGGACTGTTATGACAACGCCCTTTGTGAGAGTTTTTTTGCCACCCTGGAATGTGAATTGATTGACCGGGTAACATTTAAAAATCACACGGATGCAGAAATGCAAATTTTTGACTTTGTTGAAGGGTGGTATAATCCACATAGAAGGCATTCAGCCCTCGGTTATCTATCTCCAATGAACTATGAATACAAGTACCTAAACGAAACTAAAAAACCAAACCATAAACTGTCCACTAAAACGGGGTAACATCACCTGCTTGCCAAACCGAGCCTCCCGGCGATCTGTATGGGCCCGACAATCGCCATCATCAAAACGATCTGATTCATCCCGATCTCCATCGATGAAAGCAGGGGAATCAGCAAAAAAGAAAGGGCCGATGTAGCCACACCGAATGTTGAAAACCAGATCAACTACCCGGTAAAGATTTTACCGTTAAATTTCGAGTGACTGAACAGGGCCTTGTCCGGAATCACGGAACACGGTCTGAAAACAGATTCTCTTATTTTCCCGCGATCTGGCAGATACAAATAATGCAGCGGGGCGCAAATGAGAAGATTCAGCAGTGACCAGTGTTAATTCAGATATACCACAACATTCTTCCTTTCCGGTTCCGGTGCTACAAACACCTGTTTCGGGAAAGTTCAGATCGATTTGTAGCGCAGCTTCGGTATCACCGGCCAGCCAGGCGGCTATGGAACGCACCTGTTCATAACCGGTAGCCATCAGAAAGGTCGGTGCCCGTCCATAGCTTTTCATCCCCGCGATGAAAAAGTTCTCTTCCGGGTGTTTCAGCTCCTCCACGCCATGCGGCGGTACCGTACCGCAGCTATGGATATTGGGATCGATCATCTCTGCAATGCCCGCGACCGATTCGATGGCCGGGTCAATGGACGTGCGAATCTCCCGTAATATCTCCAGGTTGGGCCGGAAGCCGGTGGTAGCTATGATTTCATCAATCGTGAGCTTCTCCACAACGCCGTTCTTCAGGCCGGTCAATACAATTCCCGTTGACCCGGAAGACTCTTTCTCAATCCGCCGGATCAAAAAGGGTGTTGTCAGGGTGAGGTTTCCGTACTGTATCGCCCGTCTGGTCCGGTTTCCCAGTTCACCGCGTGCCGGGAGCGCATCCTCTTTACCGCCTCCGAACGCATCCTGCAGGTTTGTTTTTCGCATCAGCCAGATCACCTCCGTTTGAGGCCTCTCATCCTGGAGTTTCATCAGGTCAAGTGCCGCCTGCATGGCCGAGTGTCCGCCGCCGATCACCGCCACCCGCTTGTCCGCGTATTTCTCCCGGTGCCGTCCGGCCGGATCCGGAATGCCGTAAAAGATATGATCGTGATATCGGTTTTCACCGGGCGCCTTGATCCCGCCTGAACCGACCGGGTTGGGCTGAAACCACGTTCCGGAAGTATCGATCACGGCATCTGCCTCAACCAGCTTTTCGATGCCGTTCTGATCCACCTTCAGTATGAACGGAATTTTTTCACGGTCCCGGTTTTTCACCTTGTCCCGGTCCCTTCGGCTGACGTCCGCAACCCGATTGTTCAGCCGAATCACCCCTTTCATGGCAGCGGTTTCGGCAAGCGGTATCAGGTAACGATCCAGAAACTCCCGGCCGGTCGGCAGCTCCTCCGGGTCCGGTGGGCTCCACCCCTTCTTCCGCAGCATTCGATCTGCCGCTGTGTCGATATTGAATTTCCACGGGGAGAATAGCCGGACATGTTCCCACTGCCTGATCGCATGACCCGCTTCGGGACCGGCTTCAAAGAGAATGGGCTTAAATCCCCTTTCAAGAAGATGACTTGCCGCTGCCAGCCCAACCGGGCCGGCTCCGATGACAGCTACTTTTTTAATAGAATTCTTCATGGTTTCCAATTCGTTTGTTAATGCTTTTACTCATACAACGAATCAAGCCGACAGAAAGACGAAAACGACGGGCATTTCTTTCAACTCACAGATTTTTAAGACAGCATCCAATCAAAATATCAGGTTTATCCCGACATCGGATTTGAGTATTTCATTACTACCATCATACCACTGATGTCATATCTTATGTAAGGAGGCTTACTATCTGGAATCTTGTATCATACTTTTGATGAATAAAGTCATTTCACTCTTCGTAATTGTAATATCAGACATGACAGCCTGCACCTCACCCATAGAGATTTTTGAAAATGAGGCCAATCAATTTATGTCGGCTTCGCAGTTGCAAAACGAAATTATTTCGGACGGAAAAATTGCTGCTCTGCCTGAACCTGTAGAGCGTTTTTTTACATTTCAGGATTTGCAGGTGAACCGGTGTCAGATGTAACTGAAATTCTCTGATCCGATACCAAAATCAAACTTGGGCCGGAGCAAAATTGGAGAAACCTGGAAACCCGCCAATATAACTTCACAGCTACCGGATCGAGGCTGGCCTACATGAATGCGCGAATAGCCGGGATTATTCCGTTTGAAGGGCGCGACCGCTACGATAACGGAAGGGGCACATGCTCGGTACGCTTGGGCGGTTAATAAAGGTATTCGACAACAAGAGCCGGGAAGGCGATGTGATTCTGCTTGCTGAATCCCTGCTCGAACCATCCATTGCGCTTCAGGAGTACATCACGAGGGAGCCCATCGATCCGCTTACTGCCAGAGCGACATTTTCCGCTTCAACGAAGCCGGTGAATTTATACGGTTTGAAAGCAGTGACCGGCCCTATGAAGTGAGCAGCGGCGTGTATGAACGGAAGCCGTTCAGTATTGACCTCGGTGAGTACCACAACGCGGATGGATTGAAAATTCCCGGCCGGGTACATGCCACCTGGCATCTTGAAGAGGGTGATTTCACCTACTGAGACGGGCGAATTACCGGGTTGAAAAGACATGTAAAGAACTGAGTTCGATTTAAATTTGAAAAAAAGATGCTCCCCTCCTTCTAAAGGATAGGTTAGAGGGAAGGGACCTTTTGAAGCACGTGAAAAACGACTCATAATCAAACTCAGGTTAAACCGAATAATTATCAGGGACATTGAAATCAAATGAAAAAAATAGTCATCGTCATTATCCTGCTTCACGGGCACATCCACTTGATGGGTTTTGCGAAAGCGTTCAGCCTGGCTGACATCAGCGATTTGACACTTCCCATCAGCAGGACCTGGGGCTTGCTGTGTCACAGCCATTATGCTCATCCTTTCCGGTGTATTGTTTTGGTTGAATCTCAGTATCTGGTGGATTCCTGCCATTATTGGTCTGATTCTATCCCAGATTCTTGTATTTACCTTCTGGCAGGATGCGCGATTTGGAACCATCCCGAACGCGGTCATTCTGATATTTATCGTTTCAGGATTTGTGCGGCACACACCGCCGGCTTCCATTACAGAAGAGGGATTTTCAATTGCGCCATATGAGGAGAGGTATGGTGCAGACAAAACGGATGACCTGTAGATGATCATCAACCCGTTCGACATTGCCATTGAGCCGATGGAGCGACTTCTGCTGGTCAACATTGAAAACGATCCCGACAGCCTCTATGTCGGTTTTGAACAGCAGGAGTTTGATGAAGAGAAGACCGGCACCGGTATGCTGGTGATCGCCTGGCGAGCCGACGGCAAGGTGGACGTCTATCATCAGCCCACCCTTACGCTTGACCCGGCCGGATACGACATCGCCGGAAAGGGCTTGGAGATTATGGTTCCCAGGGATATGGAAGATGCATATTTCGAGGTGAACGAACTGGGTGCACAGGCAGCAGTGACATTTGAGGATTTCGACGGCAGGCTGATTGAATTGAAACTCTCGGAAAAGAACACACGGAAGCGGAAAGGTGCAACACCGAATACATCTCTAAAAACTGTTCGATTGTAAAGGGCAATTCACTCACAATCTGATCCTCGAATCCATTACGTTGTTGCTTTCAGTTTACTATGAGAATGAAGCAAAAATTGTGGAGGAATTTGACAATTTTATATAAGGTAAATACTTACTAAAAATTTCGCTTGATCAATACAGATGTAAGATCTGACAGACGATAGGAGTACCTGAATCAGAAAAAATCGAAATCTTCAAAATGAATGGATTTTTTTGGAACACCCAGTTTTGCTAATTCCGGCAATAAAGACTTCCGCATCTCCCTAGGCCCACAAATAAAAATTTCCTTTTCACTGACGCGGAGGATTTCCCCGGGATCAAAAAACCCTTCCACATCGGCTCTTATCAGATTCACTCTGAAAGTTTCCATCTGATTTTCCAATTCCTTGAAAAGATAAAGATGAGTGGCTTCTTTTTCAGTATTTACACAATAATATAGATTAATATTTAAATCGGTTTTATTCTTCCGTTTCAGGTCATTGGCCCAGCTTATAAATGGAGCGATGCCCACGCCACCACCAATCCAAACCTGGTTCTTTTTTCCCTGGCGGTAATCAAATCTTCCGTAAGGCCCCTCCAGCAACGCAGTTGCTCCGGTTTTCAATTCCATGTGAAGCTGTTGTGTATAATCACCCAGTGATTTCACCATAATGGTTATTTCACCATCTTTTGTTACATCACATACCGTATAAGGGTGCGATTCACGTGAAATACCTGAAGAGTGAAACCTGAAAAAATAAAACTGCCCCGGTATAAAGCTAAGTACTTCATCCATCGGCTTTAACACTATCTGAATAACTTTGTCGCTCAGGCGGTCAACTTTAACCACCCGAAAACGGGATTTTTTCGCAACGAAATCAAATAGGATCGACTTATACACCCAGGCTGTAATTCCAGCTATGGAAAAAACTGAAAGATAGATTGTCAATGCGGGGTTGGTACTCAAGGATAGATCCAGATAGTAGATATGTGCCACCCCCAGAATAAAAAAGATCCCCATAAACTTGTGAGATATTTTCCATTTATCGTATGGAAAATATCTCACAAGTGTAAAAAGCATCAGGAGAATAAGGCCCCACAATGCCCAGCTACCAATGTTGATTTCAAACCGCCTGTGAACGGGAAACATGTACCATAATATCCGTCCGGTATCCTCGGGTATCCAACGTAAAGCCAACATTATGGGATGTATTAGCAACAGCAACAAGGCGGCTTTACCCATGGCGTGATGGACATGATACATTTTATCGAGCCCTCCGAAATAATCTTCCAGCCATTTTAATCGTGCTGACAATACAAAAGTCAGAGCAAATAGCGCAAATCCGGCCCATGCTGTGAGCTGACTTCCATAAACAAAAAAAGGTTTCAGGTTATGCCGTACAGTTGTCTCGGGAAAAGAGATCAACCATAGTGGTATTACCATGAACACAGCGCCCCAAAATAACCACGGCCCAAAATTATATTTCATGATTTCTTAGGAGTCAAATTGATATTTCTGTGTTCAAATAAATAAGAAAAATAGAACTCCAGAATCTTCCTGAAACGGAATATAGATCACTATTAATTTTCAGGTACCGGCTTAATTCATTTAGTATCTTAGTTGTAAATATCTTCATTTCCTATAAGTGAATTTTCCACACCTGATTTTTTTGAAAATAAAACCGATAACAACAGAAACATTGTAATCAGAAAAAGAACGAAAATTAACCATCCCGAACCAAAAAATGTACTGCTGGTGATTGAAGTAGCTGAAAGTTCCATTGATTTCGACAAACAGGTTAAACTCCCTCTCTATGCCAAAGCAGGAATACCTGCGATCTGGCTTGTTGATCTAAACGTTAACCGGATCGAAGTACATCAGATCCCGGAAAAGGGAGTTTATAAACAGGTCGAATACAAACTGCCAAGAGAGAAAATCGATTTCGAAATTATTGGACACCCGCTACATTCCAGTAATTTGATGATGAATTCCTGACATTCAGATTAACTCTTTTTCCAAGGATGATGATTGGTTAAGAATCTGGAAAAACAGGTCCAGGTATTTATGATCACTGCCCGACAATCCGGCTTTTTTGGCTACCGTCTGATGAAAAATGACGGTTACGGTCCACTTCTTTCGCCCCGCACTGTTGATCTCATCAATGAGCTCTTCTATGTTTTTTTTCACGTGTACCGTTATTCTACACAACAAGCTTCATCCCGGTCAACCGGCCGGCAGTTGATGACCTCCCCATGGTTATTGTAGATCAGCCGGCAGCACTCGTTCAGGAACCGGTTGTACACATCTTCACGCACTTTTTGAACTCTCGATTTGAGGGTGCTGTAAGGAATGCCCAACTGCCGGGCAGCATCCTTTTGTGAAACTTCGCCGGAAAAAACTTTCAAAAACAGGTCAGATTCTTTTCCGTCATACTCCCGGATGATTGTTTTCAGGCAAGCGTTAATACCGTCTAAATAATCTTCTTCGGATGGATCAGCCCTCAGCGAAGCGTCCTCATCAATCCTTGATTCCTTCTTCTTCCGGGTATGATCGATCAGACGGTTACTAGCCACCCGGTAGATCCAGGCATCCAGGTTATTAACAGATGATAATTTCGATTCATTCTGAATGATCTTCAGCAGAATGTCCTGCGTCAGATCCCTGGCCAGCTCAACGTCCTGCAGCCTTCTTACCAGGAACCGGTGGATTTGATCGGAATATTTTAGAATCAACTGTTCAGTCATTTCACTACCGTTTAATCAGCATAAAAATACAGGTTTTGCCCCAATAACTAAAGACGATCAGGGTAAGGGAAAAGACGAAAGGGCCTATGCTCTATCATTTCCAGTTTTTCTCCACCCAGCAGTTTTCAGGGCAATCCTCAAGGGATATAAGCAGGCGCCTCCGGGTATCGCGGAGTTTGGCAATCTTCTGATCAATCCGGGCTATCTTTTCCTGCACCTTTACCTGGCCGGACTCACAATCCAGTCCGTCTTTCTCTCTTTCTTCCAGGATCGATTTGATTTCATTGAGGGTGAAACCGTATTCCTTGAGTTCCCGGATCATCAGCAGTCGCCGGACAACCGATTCGTTGTATTTTTTATAGTTATTGGGGTACCTCGATCGCGGATCGAGTTTGATCAGGCCTTTCTTTTCATAAAACCGGATCGTATCACGAGTGAAACCGGTCCGTTCTGATACTTCACCTATATACATGGGAACTGGGATTTTTATATCAAAATTTTTTCCAACGCTGTTTAAGCAACCGAGTTGATTGCATTCTAATAAATTAAACGAATGAAATCCTCCAGTGGACGAAAACTTTCCGTCTGCAGGTACAAGAACTACTCCACTTCTTTAATAATCAACACCTGCCCTGCCATATTCTGGCTGGATTGTTGTAAGACTCCGACTGCATCAGTTAACGTGAAGCTGTACCTGTTCAGATCCGACTCCCGGACCTGTATTTGGCAAGCGGGAAAAATCTCATCAAATTTTTTTTCTGAAATTTCTTCTTGACCGTGGACTATACTCCAGGTCTTATATTGCCCATACATCATGATTATAAATCCAAAAACTGAAATAATGAACGACAATAGTAGAAATATCGATACTGCCCGTATATCACCTATCTGTCATCTGAGCGAAGATGAGATGATCAAACGCACAAAATATGTGAAAAATGAAATTTTTAACTCCGACAAGGTATCGGCTGTCGAACAACTGGAAGACGGATACAGCTATATCTACCATCAGCCGGTCGACTTTTCTCTGAAACTTGTAGAGTTCATTAACCTTGAACGTAAATGTTGCCCGAGTTTCAAATTTGCACTCGAATTTGAACCCCGGCAAGGCCCGGTGAAACTAATGATTTACGGTTCGGAACAAATAAGGGATCTGTTGGCGGAGATGATTCACCAATTCGAACTGAAGCCGTTACTTTAACTCGAGTTTCATTCAAATTCATTATACTTCTCCAAAATGGATCAAAGTGAAAATCATGGGCACAAAAGGAGTCATCGAAGGAATTTTTATTACACCTGAATCGGCAGGTATGATTTCTGAGGTTAATAAAATTCAATCAGTTGCCGGAATTGAATTAAAAGGAGATCGTAATTTTTACAAACAATAAAGACGGCCTCCCGGGAAAAGAAAACCGGAAACCGAGTTAACCCTTGTGGAGTTGGAGTCGGTAGAGCTTCTGAATCAATCCGGAGATTTTGGAGTGGTTAAACCCGGTGACCTTCGAAGAAATCTGGTGACGAAAGGGATTTCCTTAAAGGACCTTGTCGGAAAATTATTCAGAATCGGTGAGATACGTGCCAAAGGTCTTGAGCTGTGTGAACCCTGCCGGCATCTCGAAAAATTGACCGGAAAAAATGATGATGAAACCCCTGGTACATAAAGGCGGTCTTCGAGCCCGAATTCTCCAGGATGGTACTGTTTCAAAAGGGGATGTTATTGAGTTATGTGACTAATCATGTTGTAGATATAAAGGTCACCCGATTAATAATTTTCCACAATCAACCGCCCGCCGGTATACATCAATACGGTCTCGGTCAGTTTCAGTTGCAGTTGCAATTCGCTGATCTGCAGCCGGGCCGACATCAACCCGAGCTGCGCCTGTCTCAATTCAATGCCGGTGATCAACCCCTGCCGGTGAGTCTGATGGGCCCGTTCAAAATTACGTTCATACACATGGAGGTCATCCCGCAGCGTCTGCAGTTCTTCTTCGAGATGTTTAAACCGGCTTAGTGAATTTTCGAGCTCGGTCTCCAATTGCCGTTCAGCCTCCTGACGGCGGATTTCACTCTGCCGCACCGAAGCCCGGGCATTTTGTCTGTCCACCGACCGGCGCCCCCCTTCAAACAACGGCATTTGCAGGGTCAGTCCGCCCGTCAGCCCCCACTGCTTGCGGCTTTCAAACTGACCTTCCGAGACGTATTCGTAGCGGTGACCCAATTGCGCCGATGCCAATAGCCTCGGGTAAACATCCGATTCCGAGAGCTGAAGCTCATAGTCGGACATCTCCACCTGACGCCGGTTTAGTTCCAGACGGGTATTGCGCTGCCGGGCTTCGTCTGTCATTGCCAGCAGCTCTTCCCGGGTAGCAACCGGCAAATCGGCTTCCAATTCAACCGGCGGCCGCTCCTTCCAGCCGATGGTTTGATGAAGCTCCCGGTAGCTGGTTTCGAAACGATTTTGCAGATCACGATAGTCGGTGCTGTCGGATTTCAGGTCGGCCTGCGCCTGCAGCAGCTCCTGCTCCGAGGTCTGACCATACCTACTCTGCTCCTGTTTGATCCGGTAGCGGTCGTATCCCTGCCGGAGAATTTCCTGTTGCAGATTCAATGACTCCTGCAGAAGAGCCGTTTCGGCGTATTTTTGGGTGATTTCCAGAATGGTTTCCTCCATCCGGTGACGATGCTGAAGGCCGGCTGCATCACTTGCCGTCTGCAGCAGACTGTAACGGATTTGCCCTTTGCCTCCGTCGTAAATCACCATCTGGCCACCCAGTCCAGCCATAGTGGATGTAGAGGATATCCCGTCGTAGCGAATCGAAGAGGGAATGGCAGGAACCTGATTGCCAGGTTGATCTCCCAATTGCCCGCCAATCAAATCACGGAAAAAACTGCCCGGGGCCAGCTCTACCGACCCGTAGGTTTGCTCCAACTGGCCGGTAATGCCCACATTGGGCAGCAACCCGGCATACCCGCGGCTGACCCGCCGATCAGCTTTCACCGCCTCGATCGACTCCACGCGGATCGAGTGGTTGTGCTCCAGGGCAGCCGAAATCGCCTGCTCCAGTGTAAACCGCTCCTGGCTGTAGCCGGCAAATACCACTCCTGAAACCAATAGCAGTACCATTACAATCGTTTTGCTTATCATTTTTGAGTTCATATGCTTTTTATTATTCGTTATTAAATATCTGATTACAACCTATTCCATTTCCACTTGATACATTCTCTATTCCGCCTCTCACATATTTTCTCTGGAATCCCGAACGCTCCCCCTCTGGCCACACTACCCAACATCTCGGATCAGGCAACCGGGTATTTCCGAATGTATTCTGCACTATCATACTTACCCTTTGCCCCATACGCCTTGAGCTTCCGAAGGTTGGATTTTCCACTTCCATTCCACTTTTCACTTCTCACTTTTGCCTTTTACCTCTCCACTTTTGCCTTTCAACCAGTACCCATCAGTTCGAAATTCTACATTTGATATTCATCATTCATCATTCTCTGGTGCTCAACCTGTCTGACTGCCGGTTCAACGGCCTCGGGGCTTACATACCGTTTACGCCAATTACGGCTGACAAACACCTTCCACCGGTTCCAGCCGATCAGTAAAACAGGTAGTAACACCATCGTGATCAGCAGGCCGAACAGCAGTCCGTAGGCGATGGACAGGGCCGGCGGCTGCAGGAATGCCGAAGCAAGCCCGCCCATGAAAATCATCGGCGTCAGACCGGCAACGGTACTGAGTGTCGTAAGCAAAATCGGCCGGAATCGTGACTGGGCGGCATCACGCAGGGCATGTTCAAAAGTCATACCCTCTTTCAAATTGTCATTGAAAGCCGTCACCAGTACCAGCATGTTATTAACCAGGATCCCGATCATCGCAATAATCCCCAGGATGGAAAATATACTGAAGGGAACGCCGTGGATAATATGGCCGAAAACTGCCCCGATTATGGAAAAAGGCAAGGTTATGAAAACCAGCAACGACTGTGAGATCGATTGAAAATTGATCATCATCAGGGAGATGATCAGCATCAGTATCACCGGCCCGACGATCCGGATCATTGCTACCACAAGGCCGGCTTCCCGCTGCTGCCCTTCGATTTCATAACTGATTCCGGGATGATTGGCCATAATGGCCGGAAGGAGCTCAGCCTCTATTTCGTTGAGTATTGCCGGCGCTGACAGGGACGGATGAGCGACATCGGCATCGACAAGGATTTGCCTCCGGCCATTCTGACGGTTTATTTGCAGCAGGTCTTCCGTTGGCGTGAGCCGGGCCACCTCATGCAGAGGCCAGGCCGATCCGTCGGGCGTGCGAATGTTCATGCGTTCCAGGTTTCTGAAATCCGACCGGTCCGACTCCCCGTATCGTACCCAAACCCTGATTTCATCGTCATCTCTTTGCAGTGACTGGGCCTGGATCCCGAAATAACCGGCCCGAACCTGGCTCATCACTTCCTGGAGGGTCAGCCCGAGCTGTTTCCCCGCAGAATTCAACTCAATATGGATTTCCGGCAATCCCCGTTTATCCGTATCTGCCACATCCGTCAGATCATCCCGCACTTCGAGAGCAGCTCTCAGTTCATGGGCCGCACTGCGCAGCATCCGGAGATTATCCCCGTTAAACGAGATTGATACCGGCATGCCGCCGAAGCGGTCTTCCGCCGTCGCTCCGGTAAAACGAATCAATTCTGCGTTCCGGATATCCCCGGCAGCTTCCCTAAAACGGTTGTTTAACTGGTAGGAAGGGATCCCGCGATCCTCACCACCCAACAACACCACCCTGAGATGCCCCTGGTGACTCCCCGGTCCAACAACCCTTTCAATTTTTTCAACAACGTCTCTCCCATCCCTCCGCTCATTTTTTAGTTCTGTCCCCACCTGCATGATGGCTTCTTCGATTTTCATCAGGCGCTGCTCTGTTGTATCGGACGGCGTTCCGGGCTCCAGTTCCAGCCTAACCAACTGAATATCATCATCCAGAAACGGAAAAAACGTAACGGGCAGCCACCCTGTACGAAGAGTAAATATGGCTAACAGAAAAAGAATCAGAAAAGTGGTAAAAGTAGCCGCTTTTCTATTTACCGTCAGGTACCGCCAGAAAGGCAAAAAGTAGTTGTCTCTCAGCCGCAGCAGGCTGGTATTGAACCATTCTTCCCACCGGGCTTGCCTGTTAGATTTCGTCAAAACCCTGGACCGGGTCATCATCGCCGGTAAAAAGAGAAATGCGACGATAAATGCTGTCGCCAGGGAAGTAATGACGACAAAGGATATTTCGGTAAAAAACGTGCCCGGACGGCCGGGAAGAAAAAAGAAAAGACTGAATGCGGCGGCGGATGTCAGCAGGGAAATAATCATCGGCATGGCCACTTCGGATGCACCGTCCCTGGCCGCTTGAATCGGGCGTTTACCGAACTCTTTATAATACCTGTAGATATTTTCAGCCACCACAACACCGGTGTCAACAAGCATACCCAGCACCAGGATAAACCCGAAAATCGATATGACATTAATGGAAAGGGAATACCCGAAAAACGAGGCGATAAACGTTCCAAAAAATGCCAGTGGAATAGACAGTGCCACCCAGAAGGCAAGCCGTTTATCAAGGAACAGCGTCAGAATGATCATGACGAGTATAAGTCCCAGAACCCCGTTTTCCCACAGGGAAGCGACCCTCTCATCAATAAAAACAGAGATATCATCGATGATCGTCAATTCGACTCCCGTATGGGATTCATTAAAATCCGAAACATACTGTCTGACAAAAGAGGCTGCTGAAAGAATATCCTCGTCGTCTGTCGTCAATATTTGAATCACGACGGACTGTTTGCCATTCACCGTTCGTCTGGTCGGACGATCTTCAAAGCGGTCCGTAACCGTGGCCACATCCCGCAGTAAAACCCGGCCACCCTCTGTATCCGAACGAACCACAATATCCTGCAGGTCAAAAGCATTCGTCCGTCGATTCCGGGCCCGTATCTGCCATGTGGCCTCCGGAGTCTTCAATTCGCCCCCAGTCATATCCAGGTTGGATTCCTGTACGGCCCCGGCTACATCACCAAACGTGAGGCCGTACTTGTTCAGATCCGACTCCCGAACCTGTATCTCTATCTCCTCGTCCGGCAGACCGAAAATGTTGATTTTCGACAAGCCGCCGTCGAACATAAAATCATCCCTCGCCTTACGGGCCACATCCTTCAACTCCTGAAGCGGGACGTCACCCGTGACGCCAAGAGTCATCGTCGGGCTCAACATCTCCTGTTTATAAATCACCGGCGCTTCCATCTCGGAAGGAAAATTGGTAACCCGGTTCACCGCATTTTCAACATCCGACAGGGCTTCATTGATATTAGTCTCTTCATAGAGTTCAATCGTAATTCTCCCGTTATTTTCTCTCGATTCGGACGTATATCGGTCGATTCCGGAAACACCGCGGAGATTGTCTTCAATTCGCGCAATGATCCGCTCCTCGATTTCAAGCGGCGATGACCCTCGGTAAACCACATCCACGTAGATTTCCGTCGGTTGCTCCTCCGGATCCAGTGTATACTGAACCTGGCTGAAGGTGTAGACCCCCAGGATCAGGATCAGAAAGATCCCCAGGTTCACCATTTGGGGATACCGGATAAAAAATTGGATGATTCTCTTCATGTTATGATCCCCCCTGGTTCGACACCCTGGTTCCCGCAAACGGCCGGTCGGGATTCGCAATGATCCGGTCTCCGTCCGACAGGCCTGAGACATATATCTGTATTCCTTTCACACCCATGACTTTAACCGGCTCCATGCTTACGATCCCATCTTTGATCCTGTAAACATGCCCGGATCTCAGCAGGGCCGACCTGGGAATCACTGCACGTTCCATCGTATCATCCGTATGAATTGAGCCTTCCAGGTAGAGCCCGTCTATCAGGTCCGAACCGCCGACCTGTAAATAGACCCTGACTCCCTGGGATCTGGCATCGATGGACCTGTTAATGCGATCTACAGTACCGGTCCACTCCCGGGAATTTGACTGATCCCGGAGCAAGAGTTTGTCACCCGGAGAGAGAAATGCGGTTTCCTTCTGACTCAGCGTCGTCACCATTTCATACCCGCTGTCGGAAATAAAGGTACCGAGATGGGTTTGCGGGGAGATCCGGTATCCTTCATCCGCGAGTGCAGAAATGAGGACTCCATCAAAAGGAGCCTTGATTTCAAATTTCTCAAGCCGGTTTTCGGCACTCCGGACCCGGTAATAGTTGTTAAACAGATCCCTGGAGGAGAGAAAAGCGTATAGCTGCCGATCCTCCACAACCGGCAGCTCTGGAATGGATTGTTGCGGATCAATTGATGCCAGGAACTCTTCGAACCTGCCAGCAACTTCCGGATAATCGAGGTTCAGGTCCGGCATCAGAGATGAAACCAGGTTCCTGAACCCGCTTCGCAAAGATTGAAGCTCCAGGCGTGCTTCCGTATCCTCCACCCTGACCAATACCTCTCCTTCCCGAAACCATCTTCCCGCTTCAAAAGGCCGATCCGGATGAATCAGTTTGCCAGGCATTTCGGAAAACAGTTCGATTCGTTGTTGAGCTCTGGCTCTGCCGTTAAAATCGATCCGGACCTGTTCTGTTGAAGTCTCGACCGTAATGACATCGAGTCCGGCCAAAACGGACTCTCCAAATCGCTCTTCGTCCGGTTCATTTTCTCTTTCGGATTCATTAAACCCCAAAATGGCGACTGCTGCCGCGACGGTCACTAAAATGAGGCTACTGACTATAATACGCTTGATGTTCATGGATCCCTTTCTCCAGTTTATAATTGTACCACCGGAAAATGCCCAGCCCCGGTTCTTGTTCTTTTCGAACTGTTAAACTAATTGTAATCTATTTAGTTTAACTTTAAGATTCAACCATATGGTTGAAACATTTGGTTAAAGTTATATAAGCCGTTTTATAAATTCAGTTAAATATTTGATATTACTTATTATACATGATCTGCCATTCCTCATTATCAGACCTGTGATTTCCTGATGGGATTCCTCAAAAT
>SLOU01000035.1 GCA_007132385.1 Balneolaceae bacterium
CGGAAAAGACCTGAAGGAAATTGACAAAGTTGTAGGAAATTTGATTTCCTTTTATGAACAAAGAGATACACGGGTGATCCTTCTATCCGAATATGGAATTTTGCCGGTAAAACGACCGGTATCTCTGAATCGCGTACTCAGAAATCTAGGTTATGTAACAGTCAGGGAAGAGATGGGTGGAGAAATCCTCATACCGGGATCGAGCCGGGCATTTGCCGTAGCTGATCACCAGATTGCACATATATATATCCGTGATGAGACTGATATGGAGCCGGTTCGAAAACTTCTGGAAGGTGTGGATGGGGTAGAACGTGTGCTTGATGAAACGGGAAAGAAAAAATACAATCTCGATCATGAACGATCTGGAGAACTGATAGCGATCGCTGAACAGGACGCATGGTTTACCTATTACTACTGGCTGGACGACCGTAAAGCACCCGACTTTGCCCCTACGGTGGATATTCATGCCAAACCCGGGTATGATCCTGCCGAGTTGCTGATTGATCCAAAAATTCGTTATCCGATGGTAAAAGCAGGAATACGCTTAATACAGAAAAAAATCGGATTCCGATATAAAATGGATTTAATACCCATTCACGGGGAAGGAGTAAGGGGATCCCACGGACGACTCTCCGTAACACCGGAGTCCGGCCCCATGATTGCCACAAGGCAGGCGGATTTAATTTCTGATGGAGTCGTTGAGCCGACCGAGGTTCACGATATTATCCTGTCTCATCTGCATGCATGAATGCCGAACCTGGACTCGACTATAGATTCAGATAACAAATCTGCCGGACAGATAAAAATAAATATCTGCATGTCTGATAACAGAGAATTACCGGTTTTGAATGCTGGATTTCCGATACCGGAATAAAAGAATTCGTTAGCTTTTAATCTATAAATGTGCGTTTTTCATAGTCGACATATCAAATTTTCAACTCTTCTAAATTTTGATTGATGTTAGCGTTAACAGACGATTTTTGTAAACTATTAAAATGGACAGGCACTTCTTTTTTTGCGTTGATTTTCTTGGTTATTAGCGCATGCAGTCAGGATAGGCCCGAACCCGAGATCATTTCCCTGTCAGATGAAGATACTGAACAGACCTATCCGGGGATCGAAGAAAGTGTTAACGTTGAACTGGAAGAGGGACTGGAAATTACATTATGGGCATCGGAAGAAATGCTGGGGGATCCAATCGGAATACATATGGATGATCTTGGAAGAGCCCATATTTCGGTTACCAACCGAAGTCGGAATTCTGAATTTGATATTCGCGACCTGGATCCGAAATGGCTCATCGAGTCGATGAAATGGGAAACGGTGGAAGATCGGCGAGACTATCTGCACGAGGAGTTATCACCGGAGCGTAGTGATCAAAATACCTGGCTGTGGGATCACAATGAAGACGGATCACACGATTGGAGAGATCTGACGGTTAAAAAAGAAGAAATATGGCGTCTGGAAGATCTATCAGGAAATGGTCGTGCGAACCGGGCTCAGTTGTTTATTCGCGATTTTCACGATGAAGTAACCGACGTAGCCGGAGCTGTTTTAAATCACAATGATGAAGTGTTTGTCGGTGTTGGCCCGGATATGTGGCGTGTTCGCGATACCACCGGCGATGGGATTGGAGACTGGAAGGAATCGATCAGTCATGGATACAATGTGCATATCGGATTTAGCGGCCATGGCATGTCGGGACTCAAACTTGGGCCTGACGGCCGCATTTATTGGGGAATTGGGGATATGGGTTTCAGTGTTGTCGATCAGGATGGCAATCACTGGCATTATCCGAATCAGGGAGCAATTTTACGTTCCGAACCGGATGGAAGTAATTTTGAAGTATACGCTGCCGGACTTCGTAACACTCACGAGTTTACTTTTGACAAATACGGCAACCTGATTACTGTTGATAACGACGGTGATTACCCGAGAGAATTCGAACGGCTGGTGTATCTGTTTAATGGATCGGACAGCGGCTGGCGTATCAACTGGCAATTCGGAAAGTATACGGATCCCAGGAATAACAACTACAATGTGTGGATGGATGAAGATTTATTCAAACCACACTGGGAAGATCAGTCGGCACATATTTTGCCACCACTCTCACAGTACCATGCCGGACCGGCCGGAATGGCATACAACCCTGGAACGG
Source organism: Balneolaceae bacterium (assembly GCA_007132385.1). Classification (GTDB taxonomy): domain Bacteria; phylum Bacteroidota; class Rhodothermia; order Balneolales; family Balneolaceae; genus SLOU01. Next base: position 2,159 of record SLOU01000035.1, read on the forward strand.
CCTTGAGTGAGGAATGGAAAGATCACTTTTTTGTAATGTCTTTCAGGGGCTCAACAGCTAATTCTCCGATTAATGCATTTACGCTTGAAGAGGATGGAGCTTCATTCCGGCTCGATACCGACAGGGAGATCATGCGTGGAATTTTGGCCGTAGGGATCGATTTTGGCCCCGACGGTGCACTTTATCTGACCGACTGGATCCAGGGCTGGGGCCAAAAAAACGAAGGCCGGATCTGGAAACTTGACTCCCCGGAACATGCAAACTCTTTGCCCCGTGTTGAAAAACGTCAGTTACTTACCCAGGATTTTTCAGCTTTTGATACCCAAAAGTTAGGACGGTTGATGGGTGACGAGGATATGAGAGTTAGGCAAAAAGCCCAGTTCGAGCTTGCAGAGCGTGACGACCGTGAAACCCTGTTGTCGATGATAGAGGATAGCGAGCATCAGCTTGCACGAATTCATGGTATTTGGGGAATTGGGCAGATTGGACGGACGGACCGGGAAGCGGTAGCTGTGTTAGTCGATTTTTTAACAGATGATGACCGGGAGATTCGAACACAGGCGGCTAAAATGCTGGGTGATGTTCGGTTTCAACCTGCAAGCGGAGATTTAATTCCCATGCTTGAAGATGAAGAATTGCGTGTGCAGTTTTATGCAGCCAAAGCACTTGGCCGGATCGGTGACGAGGATGCATTTGATCCGATAGTGAATATGCTGGAAGCCAATAACGATGAGGATATCTATATCCGACAGGTTGGTGCTATTGCTTTGAGCCGTGTGGATAATGGAGAAAGGGTGGCCGGCCTGGCCGAACATGATTCCAGGGCAGTTCGGATTGCAGCGATAGCTGCTTTAAAAAGGCTTGAGCATCCCGGGTCTGAACGTTTCCTGCAAGACGAAGATGAATATATAGTAACCAATGCGGCTCGTGCGATCAGTGACGATGCTTTTGTCGAGAATGCGATGCCGGCTCTGGCACGTATGACGGAACAAGAGGAGTTTATTAATGAACCATTGATACGTCGTGCTATTAATGCCAATTTATATGGAGGATCTGCTGAAGATGCCAACCGGCTGGCTGAGTTTGCCACACGAACCGGGATTGATAATGTACTACGAATCGAAGCGCTTAATACACTTGAAATTTGGCCTGAACCTTCCATTTTTGACCGTGTAACAGGACGACACCGCGGGGAAGTAGAGAACAATCCCGATTATGCAATGGATGCGATCGATCCGGTTGTGAAGCGGTTACTGGACGATGGAAGTGCTGACGTGAGAATTGCTGCTCTGAATATGATAGCCGGGCTTGGATACACTGGTGCGGAAGACCGTATCGTTGATCTGCTCAACAACGATCCGTCTGTTGATGTACGGATAGCTTCTTTAAATGCACTGCTTGCAACGGAATATGATGAGATTGATGAAGCTTTTGAAATTGCGCTTAATGACAGTAATATCGAAGCCAGAACCAGCGCACTGGGAAGAATTGCCGGTATAGATTTGCCGGAAGAAAGTGTTGTGGCTCTGCTTGCATCGGTTTTGGAAGAAGGGACGATAGGAGAACGGCAAACGGTTTTGCAAACACTCGGCGAGATGGATGCACCTGCTTCATATGGGTTACTTGAAAGGCAGCTTGAACGCTTAATTGAACAGGAGCTGGAACCTGAGCTTGAACTCGATCTGGTACTTGCAGTTGAGGCTACTACTTCTATGACACTCAGGGAAAAATTATCTGAATATGAAGAGGGGAAAGATGAAGGCCCGGTGGCACAGTACCGGGAGGCATTATATGGCGGGAGCGCAGAAAACGGTGAGCGAATATTTTATCAGGATGCGGCTGCACAATGTGTTCGTTGCCATGTAGTCGCTGGACAAGGTGGAGAAGTTGGACCTGAACTGACGGATTTGGGCAGTAGTATGAACCGGGAAGGTTTGCTCCGGTCTCTGGTTGATCCGTCTGCCAACGTGGCTCCCGGATTTGGAAATGTAACCGTTGTACTGGAAAGCGGAGAGTCAGTTCAGGGATTGCTGGAAGCAGAGTCTGATCAAACCATCACCATAACAATTGGAGGGCAGCAGCGAGAGATCGAAAAGAGTGATATTGCCGAACGGATCTCTTCTCCGTCATCAATGCCTGCAATGGGGGATCTGCTCTCCCGTTCTCAACTTCGGGATCTCGTCGAGTACATGACCACATTACAAAATGAATAGTTCCGCCGGAAAATGATTAGTTTTTTGTTTCGAGTTACTCTTTTAAATTGATGGCTGGTATTCTACTCTGTTGATCGCTATGCAAGCTAAAAGTATGATATACAGACACTATATATCAGGTGTGTTAGTTTTGTGGCTGGGATTTTGTTTTACGGGCACTTTTCTTAAAGGGTGCGGGGAGTCGCCCCCGGAACCGGAAATAGTCGAGTTTTCTGATGAAGAATCGGAAGAAATAATCGCCCGGATCAAAGATGAAACATCCGTTAGCCACCCGGAAGAGTTCGAGGTTAACCTTTGGGCTTCCGAGGAGATGATCGGTGATCCTGTCGCTATCGATATTGATCCATATGGAAGAATGTATGTGGCTGTAACGAGCAGAAGAAGAAGTTCTATGTTTGATATACGTAACCATCCGGACTGGATGGCGGAATCGCTTAGCTGGGAAACCGTGGAAGAACGGCGAGAGTTTATTTATCGTGAGCTGGCCCCCGAAAGAAGTGAACAAAATACCTGGCTCCCCGATTTTAACGAAGACGGTTCACACGATTGGCGGGATTTAATTGTCGAGAAAGAAGAAATATTTATACTTGAGGACTTAACCGGTAACGGTACTGCCAACCGGTCTCAGCTTTTTTTAAGGGATTTTCATGAAGTGGATTCCGACATTATTGGAACCGTTTTATATGATGAGGGAAGTGTATTCGCAGGCATAGCACCAGATGTCTGGAGACTCAAAGACCAAAGTGGGAATGGAATTGCAGATCAAAAAGAGTCGATCAGTTATGGATACGGGGTTCATATAAGTTTTGGCGGACATGGTGTTTCCGGCTTGCGAAAGGGACCTGATGGACGTATTTATTGGTCAATTGGAGATATAGGTATTAGTGTGGAAGACCAGGAAGGAAACCGATGGCACTACCCGCATGAAGGAACAATTCTGAGATCTGAACCGGACGGCAGTAATTTTGAAGTATACGCCAGTGGTTTGCGGAACACTCATGAATTTGATTTTGATAAGTACGGTAACTTGATCACTGTGGATAATGACGGAGATCATCCAGGTGAATTTGAACGCCTGGTTTATCTGATTGACGGATCAGACAGCGGATGGAGAATTAACTGGCAGTTTGGAAAGTATAATCAACCCGATAATAATGCCTATAAGGTTTGGATGGATGAGGAATACTATAAACCAAGGTTTGATAATCAATCTGCGCTGATACTGCCTCCTCTTGCCCGTTATCATTCCGGGCCTGCGGGATTGGTTTACAATCCCGGTACTGCTTTGAACAGTGAATGGGAAAATTATTTCTTCATGGCAGGTTTTAGAGGTTCTCCGGCCACATCAACTGTTTATGCATTTTCACTTTCTCCTTCCGGTGCATCGTTTGAACTGGAAAACGACAGGGAGATATTGGAAGGGGTTCTTGCAACAGGGTTGAGTTTCGGTCCTGACGGGGCACTGTATGTAGCTGACTGGGTTCAAGGCTGGGATACGGAAGAAACGGGACGGATTTGGAAGCTGGATGTAAAAGAGAGTAATGGTGAGGATAGACGAAGTGAGACTCAGAGACTCCTTCGTCAATCATTTGATGAAAAACGCTCTGAAGACCTGATTGAGTTGTTAGGTTACAAGGATATGCGTATCAGGCAGAAAGCACAGTTTAAACTCGTTGACAGGGAGAACAGGGATGCACTCGAGTTGGTCATTGCCGAAAGCGACCAACAACTGGCCAGAATTCATGGAATCTGGGGTTTGGCGCAGCTTGGTCGCAGCCGCCCGGATATGGTTGAACCGCTTTTGATTTACCTGCAGGATGAAGATTCGGAAATCCGGGCCCAAACAGCCAGAATGTTAGGCGATGTTCGTTATGAACCGGCTGCTGAACATTTAATTCCCCTGTTGGAGGATGAACATCCCCGGGTACGTCATTTTGCTGCTGAAGCCCTGGGACGAATCGGATGGCAAGAAGCTAACGAGCCGATCGTCGAAATGCTCAGGGCAAATGATGATGAAGATGTCTATTTACGTCATGCGGGTGCCATTGCACTTTCGAGGATAGGGGATGTAGAATTCTTGGCCAGGCTTTCTGTTGACACTTCAAAAGCCGTTCGGGTCGCTGCTCTATTTGCTTTAAACAGGCTCGACAGACCGGAAGTAGCACGTTTTCTGAGCGATGAGGATGAATTGATTGTCACAGACGCGGCCAGGGCAATCAATGATGATGATTTTATTGAAGATGCGTTACCAGAACTGGCTGCAATACTGGAACAAAATTCGTATTCCAATGAAGCTCTTGTCAGGCGTGGCATTAATGCCAATCTTTATGTTGGTGATGCAGCAGCGGCAAACCGGCTTGCTCAGTTTTCGCTTCAGACGGATATTCGAGATGAACTGAGAGTGGAAGCTATTCAAACGTTATCAGGGTGGACGAAATCTTCACCATACGACCGGGTTTCCGGACGATACCGGGGTGTGATTGAAAATGATCTGCAGGATGCAAGTGATGCCATTGTACAGGTTGTGGATAGTCTTTTGGATGATGAAAATAGTGATATCAGGCTTGCTGTATTAGCGCTTGTTGGCAATTTGGAGTACAGTGGTGCTCATGATCAGATTGCTGAAATGATTTCTCTTGATCCATCCGGGAATGTTCGCATGGAAGCGCTGAACGTTTTGCTTTCAATTGGTTATGATTCACCGGAGGAGTTGTTTGCGGTTGCCCTTGAAGATCCCTCAACGGCTGTAAGGCTTAACGCACTGGGTAGTATACAGGAACTGCAAATACCACCGGTTGAAGTGGTTGAACTTATTTCTGTTGTTTTGGAAGAAGGTACCACGGATGAAATGCAAGGAGCATATCAAATTCTTGGAAACCTTGATCATCCAGATGCACATGATATGATGACATACTACATGCAGGAATTGATAAATGGAGATTTACCTCCTGAAGTTCACCTCGATTTATTGCTAGCTGCAGAAGCATCCGATTCAAATATGTTGCATGAACTATTGCAGGAATATGAGCAGGGAAAGAATCCGGATGATTCTGTTTCGGTTTATGCAGAGAGTTTGCATGGTGGAGATGCTGCCAGGGGTGAGCGAATTTTCTACCAGGATGTGTCTGCTCAATGTATGCGGTGTCACGCAGTTGCCGGAGAAGGTGGCGATGCCGGACCCGATCTGAGTGACGTAGGTGCCAGGTCAACGCGTGATCAGTTGTTGCGATCTTTGGTAGAACCCTCGGCAAATGTAACACCCGGTTATGGAGTTGTAACTATTGTTTTGGAAGATGGGGAAACGGTAAGAGGTGTACTGCTGGAGGAATCGGATTCAGAGATAACCCTAAGAAGCGGCAATACTCAACAGACGATTCCAAAAGATCAGATCGAATCGCGCACAGATTCTCCATCGTCCATGCCGCCCATGGGGGATCTGTTAACACGCAGCCAGCTGAGGGATCTCGTTGAGTTTATGACTACCTTGGAAATCAATGAATAGTGATAAATCAGACTATTTCGGAAAATACTCTGATGTTTTTAATTATTGAATATGATTGTTAATCACATTTTCCAGTAGTTCCTGTTTACCGCTTCTTAACGCCGGTTCACCATTCTTTACTGCAAAGTCCCTGAGTTGGGCCAGTGAGAGCTTCCCATTTTCAAATTTTTTACCTTCACCGTCGTCGAATGATATGTATCGCCCATCACGCAACTCCTTGAAGGTGGGGTCTTGCAGAATTTTGTCGGCAATCAGCAGTCCCCTTGCGAATGTATCCATGCCACCTATATGGGCGTGAAACAGATCATCAAGATCGGTAGAATTCCTTCGGAGCTTGGCATCAAAATTAAGACCACCGGGAGAAATTCCGCCATGTTCAAGTAAAATAATCATCGCTTCGATGGCGTCGTAAAGATCAGTCGGGAAATAGTCGGTATCCCATCCGTTTTGATTATCTCCCCGATTGGCGTCAATGCTTCCCAGTAAACCGGCTTCTGCAGAAACCATTAAATCGTGGGCAAAAGAATGGTTGGCAAGGGTAACGTGGTTAGCTTCTATATTCAGTTTAAAATCGTCAAGTAAATCCTGTTCATGCAAAAAGGCGATGACCGTAGATGCATCAAAATCATACTGATGTTTGGTTGGTTCCATCGGTTTAGGTTCAATCAGAAAAGTTCCTTCGAAACCGATCTCCCTACCGTAATCCCTGGCCATTCTCAGAAACATGCCGAGATGATCGATTTCGCGTTTCATTCGGGTATTGAATAAGTGCATATATCCCTCTCGTCCTCCCCAGAAAACATAATTTTCACCTCCTAACTCGACGGTTGCCTCAAGAGCAGCTTTCACCTGGGCTGCGGCGTGACAGACAACATCAAAATCGGGATTTGTTGCCGCACCGTTCATATAGCGAGGGTGGGTAAACAAGTTGGCTGTTCCCCATAATAATTTCACACCGGTATCTTTTTGATATTCACCCGCAAGTTTAACCAGTTCCTTTAGGTTTTTTTCTGATTCAGCAACAGAATCACCTTCAGGGGCCAGGTCTCTGTCATGGAAACAATAAAAAGGTACACCCAGTTTGGTGATAAATTCAAATGCAGCTTCCATACGAAACTTTGCATTTTCTAGCGGATCGTGACTTTTTTCCCATGGAAAATCACGGGTTCCTGTTCCGAAAGGATCGCTAAAAAAAAAAAAAAAAGAATGCCAATAGGCTATGGCAAATCGAAAATGATCTTCCATCGATTTACCGGCCACAATTTTATCTTCCTGGTAATATTTGAAGGAAAACGGATTCGTTGAGTCGGTTCCTTCGAATTTAATTTTATCTATAGCTTCAAAATAGTTGCTCATGGTTTGCAATCTGTTCGCGTTAATTGTTTAGTTCAAATTGTAAAAGTGTGTACCAGTTTTGATAGGATTCCTGGTAGGCGGCACGTATGACAGAATCGGGCTCTATTCGGTCAATAAGCTCCAGGCCTGAAAATGTTTCCTCGTAAGTTGTATATACACCTGCTCCATAACCGGCACCCCTGGCAGCACCGAGTGCTCCATCGGTATTATACATTTCCAGTGTCAACCCGGTTGTGTTTACAAATGCTTCTCGGAACAGCGGACTGAGGAACATATTGGTGTGACCAGCTTTAACAGTATTGAACTGCATGTTCATAGCGCCCATAATTTCAAAGCCGTAATTTAGCGCAAAGACAATTCCTTCCTGGGCTGCCCGCAGAAGATGAGCGGTTTCGTGCCGGTTAAAATTCAGTTTTTTGACGGATGCACCAAGATCCCGGTTTTCAAAAATCCGTTCAGCACCATTTCCGAACGGCAATATTGTAACACCATCGGCACCGATCGGAGCCTTGGAAGCAAGCTTGTTTAATTGATCATAGTCAGGTTTTTTTTCGGTTCCGAGAGTTTTGCGGAGCCAGCTATTCATGATCCCGGTTCCGTTCACACAAAGTAAAACCCCATTCCTGGGTTTACCGGAGTTATGATTTACATGAACAAAGGTGTTTACTCGTGATTTAGGGTCAAAAGCATTGTCCCCGGTAACTCCGTATATAACTCCGGAAGTGCCCGCAGTGGCAGCAGCCTCTCCCGGCTCAAGCACATTCAGTGAAAATGCATTGTTGGGCTGATCCCCGGCTTTATACGAGACCTGTATACCCTGTTTTAAACCGATCTCTTCTGCGGCTTCGGGAGTCAGTTTGCCGTGCATATCAAAAGAGAGATATGTATTCGGAATGAGCCGTTCGTCGATGCCGTAAAATTCCAGCAGCGAGTCTGCCAGGCCTTGCTGTTCATAATCCCATAATATCCCTTCGGATAAACCGGAGACAGTTGTCCCGATTTCCCCGGTCATTTTCATGGAGATATAATCACCGGGAAGCATCACTTTGTAAATTATTTTGTAGAGTTCAGGTTCATTCTCTTTAACCCATTTAAGCTTGGAGGCGGTAAAATTGCCGGGTGAATTCAGATAACGGGTGAGACAGTATTTACTCCCGAGTTGTTCAAACGCATTACTGCCTATTTCAGCTGCACGACTGTCGCACCAGATAATCGATGGCCGAACTACCTGACGGTTTTCATCAACTGCGACCAACCCATGCATTTGATATGAGATGCCAATAGCAGCAATGTCTGCAGGGTCTATTGAATATTCTTTAATCAGGGTTTTAGATGTTATCGTTACATATTTCCACCAATCCTCCGGAGCCTGTTCTGCCCATCCAGGTTTATGTGCAATCATTTCCATTTCCTGAGCCGGAGAAACTGCAGATCCGATTATTTTACCTGTTTCAGTATCCAGTAGTGCAGCTTTTACAGACGAGCTGCCCACATCGAATCCCAAAAGATAGTTCCCAGAGGCCACCGAAGAGTTTGTCATAGGTTTAAGTTTAACTAACTGATTTATTTATAAATTGTTCAAATGAAAAAATGAAATTGTAGGCAAAAATCAAATTCCAGTAAAAGGTTGCTATAAAGAGTATGAGGCAGGGTCATTTTCAATATAAACCTTCCCCTTTTTAATTTTATGAAAGGAGAATCTGTAAGAGTGAGAAGTTTCTGTCTGATATGTAAATTTGAGGTGAATATTCCCTTTTTTGTTTTTTATATTTAAAGGTCAGGAATACACCAAAATCCATGCACGATAGTATATCGATCATATCAAATCGAATCAGTTATAAACTTTCATCATTTACCCTTCACATCATTAGGAAAAGTAAAAGTATATGAATCGTAAAGGTAAGCCTGAAAATCTAATTCTGCCATTTATACTTTCTCTGTTTTTGGCAATGGCTTGTGCCTCTGAATCGGATGATCCGGGCCAGGATTCGGATACATACCGGGAAGCAGTTTCCAATTTTTATGTCAGCCTCGCTGCAAGCCAGACTGACGAAGCGCGCTTTGCCTTTAATAAAATGAATGAAGTGGCTCAGGCTTACCCCGAAGAACCGGCAGCCTGGGCAAATCTCGGGGTTTATGCGATGAGGCAGGGAAACTTTGAATTGTCGGCCGAGCGATTCGAAACAGCCCTTGAACTGATGCCGAACCAACCTGATATACTTTTTTTGGCCGGAATGCTTGAAAGCAGAAGAGGGGATCTCGACCAGTCGATTTCATACTACAGAAGAGGAATCGAAGCTGATCCCGAAAACCTGATGATTCAATACGCACTTGTGCAAGAATTGGAAAGGCAGGATGATATTGCTCATGCTGATGAAATTCTCGAACTGTTGACACAGATGCATGAAAGTGCACCGGATAATCAGGTGGTTATCTTTGAACTTGTTCGGGTAGCGGCCAAAGAGCAGATGGATGAGTTGCTTTTCGAGTTTCTTGAAAGTCTGAATAATTTTTCAGATCAGTGGGATGAAGATGTCATTGAACAGTTTGAAATTGTAAAAGAAGCTGCTGCAAATGAGGCTTATTCAGAAGTTTCTATTGAGATTTCTTTTTTGAGAAATGGTATTGAACCAACCCCTTCATTTCAGGAAGATCTCTTGCAAATGCAATTGGCTCCCAGCGAAGTGGGATTTCTTATTACGGAGTTTCTCTGGTTGCCACAACCAGAATTTCAGGCTGCAGAACCCGATTTCGAATTGACCTTTTCAAATTTTGAAGGGGGTGAATTTCCTTTTGCCGACTACGCTACTTTTGTGACTTCCGTGACATTGCTGGAAGAGATGCCTCCAATTGCGATCTACATGGAAGGATCTGAATTGCACATCGATGATGAGGTGACGCTTGCTTACCCGGGAAATGTAGACGAAGGTGATATACTGCCAAAACAAATATTGGCTGAAATCGACTATAACTACAATTTTTTAAATGATATCGCCCTTGCCGGAGACCAGGGTTTCAGGCTTTACAGACAAAATGATGACTTTACTTTTTCTGATGTGACAAGTGAACTGAATTTGCCGGAAGAGTTGATCGGCGACTCGTACACTGGCGTATGGTCAGCCGACCTGGATCAGGATGGCGATCTGGACCTGGTATTGGCTCGTGAAGACCGTGAACCGGTGATTCTGAGAAATAATGCCGACGGTACTTTTACCCGGATTGATCTGTTTCCGGGCCTGGAGAATATAGTGAATTTCATCTGGGCAGACCTTGATGGCACGGGAACAGGCGATGCTCTGTTTCTGACAGCCGAAGGTGATCTCAAGCTCTATCGAAACCTGAGACATGGTGTATTTACCCTTACTGACCGGCTTCCGGTTGATACCGATATCGCAGCGATCGATGTGGCTGATTTAAATGCCGACGGACAGTTTGATATTGTAGCCGTTTTGATCAATAATGAAATATCCCTATTCTCCTACGAACGGAGAAGTGACAGTTGGATAAAGGAAAATATTGTATCTCATCCCTATAGTAATGACCAGCTTATTCCGGGAATATCCTCTCTTTTTGTTCCCGATCTTGATAACAATGGTGTGCTGGATATTCTTCTGTCCGGAATGGATTCGAGTACGATTTGGCTGGGTGACAGTGATTTAAACTATACAAATATTGATGTTGAACTCCCCGGTGGAATTGTTTCTGTATTTGATATAGATGGCAATGAACGTCTGGACTTTCTCGGGATTGAACAGGATGGCCGTACCTACCGGTTGATGAGCAGCGGCTCCAAAGAGTATGGTTCCCGATCAATTCGGGCCAGGGCATCAGGGCTTGAAGGGGACCAGCGGATTAACTCTTTCGGTATAGGCGGTGAAATGGAGGTGCGCTCCGGCCTTCTCTATCAGAAGCAGCGTATTCATTCGCCTATAGTACATTTTGGTTTGGGAGAGTATAAGGAAGCAGAAATGCTGCGTATTGTCTGGCCAAACGGTTCGGTTCAGGCTGAGTTTGCAGAGTTGGGTATAGGGGAGACGATTTTCAATGAACAGGTACTAAAAGGGTCGTGCCCCTGGCTTTTTACACACGACGGAGAAGAGGTTCAGTTTATCACGGATGCCCTCTGGCGATCACCCCTCGGGTTAAGAATCAACGCCCAGGAAACAGCTGGTGTGGTGCAAACCTACGATCGCGTACGAATTCCGGGAGATAAACTTGCCGACAGGAATGGTATTTATGACGTGCGCATCACTGCCGAGCTTTGGGAAACCCATTTCTTTGATTACGTTGATTTGATAGCGGTAGATCATCCTGAGGGAACGGAGGTTTACGTGGATGAACGATTCGTATTTCCGGCTCCCGATTTGTCTACGCGCATAATGAAAACTCCTGAGCCTGTAAAACGAGTAACCGACCATACAGGAAATGATGTAACGGAAATTGTTCGTCGGGTGGATGGCAATTATTTGAAAGCGTTTGAAAAAACCAGTGTGCAGGGACTTGTTCATGATCATTACATAGAAGTGGAAATCGGAAATGATGCACCTGAAGACAAACCACTTTACCTGTTGATGTCGGGCTGGCTTCGTCCAACCGACAGTTCTATCAATCTTGCTCTCAGTCAGGGCAGTATAGAACCACCAACCGGAATGATGGTTGAGGTTGCTGATGGAGATGGAGGGTGGGAACTGTTGCATGAAGACTTCGGTACTCCGGCCGGAAAAACCAAAACGATTTTGATGGAACTTAATGATGTTTTTCCGGATACCGGGGATCGAAGGCTTCGATTGCACACGACATCAGAAATTTACTGGGATGCTATTCAATGGGCAGAAGCACTTCCCGAAGATCAATTCACTGAGACGAGACTCGACCCGGTAAAACAGGAACTCAGGTTCAGAGGATATTCCGAATGGTTTCGGCCCGACAGTATTTCCCCGAAGCTGCCAAATTACAGTGAAATTTCCGGTACGGCTCCACGTTGGAGGGATTTAAAGGGATATCACACACGATTTGGTGATGTTACAGAACTCCTCTCAGAGATTGATGACCGTTATGTGATCATGAATGCCGGTGACGAACTATTATTGGAATATGAAACCATCGATTCACCTGACGAGGGATGGACACGGACATATATTTTTGTTTCCGACGGCTGGGTGAAAGATGGAGATTATAATACTGAAGCCTCCAAAACCGTGCACCCGCTTCCTTATCATGGGCAAAGCGATTATGACTATACCGCCGGAGGATCACTGCGGGATGATCCGGTCTTTCAAAGACACAGAAATGATTGGAAAAACTATCATACTCGTTATATTACACCTGACCCGTTCCGGACTGCGTTATTATTCAACCGCCATATCAACAATCGGTAATTTCTCATGAACAGGGAAATAATTACAAAAATCATCGTTGTTGCCTTTTTCCTGGGATTGCTTGCCGCCCCAATGGGAATCAAGCAACTCGAAAAAATGGGAGCGGCTGAAGAGTTTGAGGATATGGAATCGGCCATAGAGCGATATGGTTTTTATCTTGAAGAGGTTTCGGCCCAGAGCGGGATAGACTTTCTGCATGAAAGGGCAATACTCGATCCACAACTTGATCACATCGTTGAGCAGGTATCTTCTGTCGGTGCCTCGGTTACAGTAATTGATTATAATAACGACGGTTTACAGGATATATATTTGACGAACAGTAAGTTTGGTTCAGAGAACGCTCTTTACATGAATATGGGGGATGGAACTTTTCGAGATATTGCTGAAGAAGTCGGTATAGCTGATATGAATAAAGAGGGTATCGGTGTCTCGATGGGGGCTGTGTGGGGTGATTACAACAACAACGGATTTGAAGATCTTTTTCTTTATCGTTGGGGAAGGCCGGACCTGTATCGGAATGAGGAAGGAAATGGCTTTACCAGGGTAACAGAGCTAGCAGGCCTGCCTGAATGGATTAACGCAAATACAGCCGTATGGCTGGATTATAACAACAATGGACACCTCGATCTTTTTATAGGTGGTTATTACCATGAAGACGTTGATTTCTGGAATTTAACGTCGACACGGATTATGCCCGACAGTTATGAGTATGCAACCAATGGTGGGCGTAATTATCTGTTTGAAAACCAGGGCGATGGAACATTCATAGATGTTACCGAGAGGGTTGGATTGGATACCAGGATGTGGACACTTGCAGCTGCAGCTGCAGACCTGAACGATTCAGGATATCCCGACATCGTGCTTGCTAATGACTATGGAGTGGACGAGCTGTTTATTA
>SLOU01000011.1 GCA_007132385.1 Balneolaceae bacterium
AAACACCAAGCATTGATGTCAGCAATGGCAAAGGCTGCAACATCGACCTCTGGACAAGGGATAACCTTGTGCTTCGAATCACTCCCAGGCACAACCCACATGTTAATGATCACTGGATGCCGGATGTCGGACGTGAATATTATACAACGATTAATGAAAATCGTGTCTCACGGCCTTCAATGAAACTCGATGGCGATCAGCAGGTCAATACATCCTGGAATAATGCCTTTCAGTCTTTTATCGAACAGATTGAAAGATTTAACCCGGATGAAGTACTCCTGGCAGGAAGCCCTCACGCTTCGGTGGAAGAAAACTACCTGTTGAGTAAATTTGCAAACCTTTTAGGTATACACACCCCTATTTTCACCCCCGATATTGAAAAAGGATCCGGTGACGGATTTTTGATCACCGACGACCAGGCCCCTAATACCAACGGAGTTCGACTTCTTGGTTTTGATGAGAAAGAATCTCGAGAGTTCAAAAAGTCAGTAACAGATAGTCATATTAAAATGGTTATTGTTCTCAATGATCATTTGATTGATCGAAAAGTTCTGGAGTCGGCTGACCTGAATGATAAATATGTAGTGATGTTTGCTTCTAGTCAAAGTGAAACTACCCGCCATGCTGACCTGCTTTTACCAATTACTTGTGTAGCTGAACATGCCGCAAGTTATGTGAATGTCGATGGACGTATCCAGCGAAGTTTTCCTGCAAAAGAAACCAAATACACCAATCGCCGGCTGAACCTGGAAATGTCGGAAGGGCGTTTGGACCGGTATGGTACGAGCTTTGATAACTGGGTAACTGAAGATAATAAAGTAGATTGCCTCCCGGTATGGGACCTGATGAATTTCATCGGTGAAAAACTTGGACTCGATATCTCCTACGACGGAGAAGGACGTGAGGTAATGCTGGAAATTAGTACGCAGGTTTCAGCTTTCGACGGTGTTAGTTACGAACGAATGGATGAAGAACTCGGCATACAACTCATCGAGAAAACGGAAAAAGTAAAATCATAACTGAACGCGAAGATTAAATAAATGGCAGAGGCTGAAGTAAACTCATATGTTGTATTAGGGGCTGCATTATTCATGTTACTGAATTCTGCAGCTTTAACCGTTTATGCTGAACGAAGAATCGCCAGTTTCATTCAAAACAGGGTCGGGCCAAACCGGGTGGGTCCACTCGGGCTTTTTCAACCTCTTGCGGACGTTCTCAAGCTTCTCTTAAAAGAGGATGTAACGCCGGTCGAAGGCCATCGAACCATTCACACAATCGCCCCGATGATACCCGTCATCACTGCACTTATGACCATTGCTGTGATTCCTTTCGGGGAAGGCATTTTTGTTACGGATATTAATGCAGGTGTCCTCTACCTGCTTGCTGTCGCTTCCCTTGGAGTTTACGGTGTAACTCTTGCCGGGTGGGCCTCCAATTCAAAATACTCTCTGCTTGGCGGTTTAAGAGCCGCTGCGCAAATGGTTAGCTACGAACTTCCATTAGGGATGGCACTCGCTTCGGTGGTTTTGCTAGTTGGATCTTTAAGTGTAGTTGAAATTGCTGCTGCACAAGAAAATTGGTGGTTTGTTATCATGAATCCGCTCGGGGCGATCATTTTCATTGTTGCCGCTTTTGCCGAATCCAACCGGACACCATTCGATCTTGTTGAAGCAGAACAAGAACTCGTAGGAGGGTTCCATACCGAATACAGCTCTATGAAGTTCGGGATGTTCTTTCTGGCCGAATATATGCATGTCGTGATCAATTCTATGTTGATTACCACCTTCTTTTTCGGCAGCTATCACCTTCCATTTGCCGGTTACTGGCTCCCGGAAATGAGTACATTGGCCAAAGGAATATTAGATGTTCTTGTATTTTCCGGAAAAACCGTTTTCTTTGTCTTCGTCTTCATTTGGGTACGCTGGACAATCCCGAGATTCAAGTTTAACCAGGTGATGAATCTCGGCTGGAGCCGGTTACTGCCGCTCAGTATATTAAATTTTGTAGTTATTGCCTTAATCATTTTCCTGATTAACAATTACTGAATTATCCACAAAAATTTCTTGGTGATTAATCCAGGTAAAAGTTCCTTTTAAACCTGCTCTCATATAAGCCTGGGCTCATTTTTTATCTTACGAAGTGTGTATCAATTTTGTAGGTTTAAACCAATATTTTCATACACCCCTAATTCCATCTATGGCAATTACCTATATCAATAAAGCAAGAGAATTAAGCAAAACAGCCTCTGAAATTAAACAATTCCAAGAGATTGGACTTGACCTCGAATTTGATAAAAATCGTTACAGATACGGTTTTAATCTGTGTCTTATACAGGTTTATGCCGGATCCGAGTGTTACCTGATCGACCCGTTAAACGGGCTTGATGTATCCCCTGTCTTTAGCATTCTTGAGGATCCCGATATTCAGAAAGTCGTCTTTGCATTCGGTGAAGACCTCAGGTTATTGCATTCCCTGGGGTGTTTCCCAAAAAACATTTATGACATTAACATCGCAACCAGTTTACTCAATTATCAACCGACATCACTTTTTAACTATGTGAATGATATTCTGGGATTGAATATGGGGAGTTCATCTCAACAAAGTAACTGGTTCCAGCGGCCACTCACAGAAAGACAAATGACTTACGCTGCAATGGATGTACTCCATCTCATCAAACTTAAAGAGATCTTGCATGAAGAATCCGTCAGAAAAAATATCAATCTGTGGATTGAGCAGGAAAATCAGGAATTTGATGATTTGGACTTTGCTGATCTAAATGACAAAACCTACATCCGGGAGGAAGACAAAAACTCATTTTCTGAATATGAATGGTATCTGTTTTGCCAAATACTCGAATTAAGAGAGGCTATCGCAAAAAAACATAACAGGCCCAGCTTCCAAATCATTAAAAAGGAAAAACTGGAAAAGTTTGTGCAAAATGGACATTCGTTTAAAGAAATTCAGGCTTCGGCATCTCTCTATCGTGGCCTTGATTCAGAAAAATTCTGGCGAGAGTTGCGTACGACACTTGAGCGGTCTCAGGTTGAGGCCACCAAACTGAACTTATCCAATAAAAAGCCTGCAGAGCCAAAACCTACCGAACAGGAACGAATTGATATTCGCCAGAAGAAACATCGATTACATCAACAAATCAATCAGTATTTAAAGCCGATTAAAGAAAAAATTGCTGAAACATACGGTAAGCAAGCAGCTTCCTATCTGCTGAGCAACAGAATCATGAAAGAGTTAATAGAAGGCAGCCAGTCCGTAACAAAACCGTATAAAAGAGATCTTTTCATTGAAACAGCTCAGGAATTAAATCTTGATCACAACGATGTCCTGAAAATTATTTCCTGATTAGCGGCTTGAGCCAAATTTAATCAGACTTGCTGTAGCGGCAGGACTCGGCGGTGTGAAAATTGTTGAGATTCGCCCTTGACATGTAAATTTCACAGGTTTTACAGTCAGCTATTTCATACAAAACTTAAGTTTTTTCGTTCTAACTATGACAGTACAGCAATTGTCAATCCGTCCCTGACCGCAAGCATCACATTGATAAAATCCGGGTCTTCCTGAACGAGTTTGTTCATTTGATTTATCGCCCGGCTTTTTTCATCATCCGGATTCAGAACAGACCCGCTCCAGAGCACATTATCCGCAACAAAAATTCCACCTTTAATCAGTTTTGGTTTTAATTTCTGGAAATAGTCAGGATAATTCACCTTATCAGCATCCAGAAAAATCAAGTCGAATTTCCCCTCCAGCTTGTCAATCTCATCCATGGCATCCCCCGTTATCTGTTTGATTTTATTATGATAAGGTTCCCGCCTGAAAAACCGGTCTGAGATCGATTTATAGAGTTCATTTATCTCAACTGTAATCAATTCACCATTAGCCGGAAGAGCATCAGCCATCCATATTGCTGAATAGCCGGTAAATGTACCCACTTCAAGCAAACGTTCACATTTACCGATTCTGACCAATATGTGCAGCAGCTGACCGACCTGTCGACCACTCAGCATATCGGTATATTCCAGCTTATGTTCAGATTCACGAGCAAGTTCTTGTAAAATATCAGACTCCGGTGAGGTATGTACATCCGTATAATTCTTAAGCACACTATCGATAAAATTCATTATTAACTGTAAAATTTATGATCAATTCAATTCATAATTATCTTTGATTAATTCGAAATAAGTCCACAGAATCGGTTTATTCTAAATCATATTGAAAAACTATTTCACTTATATTCTTTTGAAATA
>SLOU01000119.1 GCA_007132385.1 Balneolaceae bacterium
ACCACAAGATCATCCCGGCAATCATCAATTGCGTGTGCATTTCAAAGGAAATATTATCTGAAAACACTAACAGGGAGGGAACGACTGTCAGTGCCAAACCCGTAAAAGAAATTATTTTCAGCAATAAATTCATGATGAAAATGGGTTTATATTTTCGTTTAAGTCATTCATCACATTAATTGGATTTCTGTAACCGAAAACCTGAATTTTTCAGTTTCATTTCGCCTGTTCCTTTACCCTTTTCTGAACCAGGTAGCTCAACACGATATAGAGCAGTACAGCGATAAACCAACCCGGCAGTCCGAGGAAAAAAATCTCGATTTCCCATACCAGATTAATGACCATGCACATACCAAGTGTTATAAACCACGTCAATCCCGCAGCCCAGTTAAATGCCGTCCCTGACTGATCCCCGTAATTGCGGATCAGGTTCAGTTTGTCGAAAACCATCACGTCGATAAATACAACGGCTCCCATAGGCATAAGAATGAGCCCATACAAAGCAACAAAATCGAGCAGATTCATTACCAGGGCAGGGAAACAGGCGATGATGGTTGTCAGCAACCCGGTAAACAGAGTTACTTTCCACCGTTTCCAGTTAGGTGTTACCGCCTGGAAGGCCAGACCGGCCCGGTATATCGTCGGGTTTGCTGTCGTCCATCCGGCAACAACCACACATATCGCCCCTGCAATTCCGGCGCTATTAAAAGCAATGACGCCCGGAGCAACGGCACCGGCAGCTGCAGCCATCAGGATTCCTGAAGCGATCCAGGCCAGGAAGTGCCCAAAGAACATCCCCGCCGCAGAAGAGAAACCCATCTTCCAGCTTTCCGCGTACCGTAATATAGACATATCCGACATGCCGATATGCATCGCCATATTGGCAAACCAGGCAAAAAACATAACGTGCCATACAGTAAATTGTGTCAGCCCTTCGGCAGCCTCCCCCGTCCATATCCGTTCCTGGGCAACAAGCCAGAAATCTGAAACTGAACTGACACCGAGAGAGGGCAATACTGCAATTGCCGCAGCCATAAATACCAGGAACATCCAGGGAAAACTGATATTGGCAAAACGGGCAACATATTCATAACCGGCGATGGCCACCACGGTAATTACGCTTCCAACAGCAAAAACCGTGATAATCCATCCGACGCTGGTCGGCAGCCAGTCGTCCAGGCCCGGCATCGGAATTTGAAACGGCAAACCGACAGCTGTAGCCGCCACCGTAATCATTGCACCGGCCAGGAAACAAAACATGATGGCGTTTACTATGTTGTA
This sequence comes from Balneolaceae bacterium, assembly GCA_007132385.1. Taxonomy (GTDB): domain Bacteria; phylum Bacteroidota; class Rhodothermia; order Balneolales; family Balneolaceae; genus SLOU01. The sequence goes on from SLOU01000119.1 coordinate 1,282, forward strand.
CATCAGTGCAAGCTTGTCACCACATATTTTCTTTAACTGCCAGTAAAGGGTCAGGCGTGTCTTTACAGCTACCGGGGCGCATAAAAAAGCCCAGCTCATTACGGCAAGCAAATTGCCCACGATTAGCCCAATGATCAGGTCAGCCGCTGATACGCCATGAGCAACAAACAGGGCTCCGATGACAAATTCGGTTCCAGCCGTGTGTTCACCCGCATACATCCCGAGAAACCCGCGCCAGCCTTTGAGTTCTTTCCCGGGTACCGGTTCCCGTTCAAATTCATCGATAGATTCGAGACGGGAGTCCATCCGCTCCTTAAACGTTTTCGCCATAAATTATGATCAAAAAATCATTGGTGTCCAGTAAAAATATAAACTGCTGAACTGATCGGTTCCGATCCGAATTATTCTTCCTCTTCTTCCAGTTCTTCCTCGGTTTTAAAAATATCGTGATCCGGATTTCCGCCGGAATTAATATAGGCAACCAGATCGCGCAGTTCATCAGCGTTCAACGGATTGATAAGTCCTGGGGGCATTGTAGAGACTTCTACATGTTCCCTGGAAACTACATCATCTCTTGAGACAACAACAGGTTCTGCATCAGGGTCTTGAGAATAAATTTCAAGATTTTCACCTCTTTCAGCAACAAGTCCGACAATGGTATCTCCATTGCGCATTGTTACGCGAGTACTGCTGTATTGGTCTGATATCAAAATATTCGGATCAATGATCTTTTCGATTAACCCTCGAGTGCTGAATCTTCTGTTCACTGTACTGAGATCCGGTCCCATATCTCCACCATACCCATCAAATCTGTGACATGCGGCACATGAAGTTGCAAAAAATGCATTTCTTCCCTGTTCAAAATCACGGCCTGCTCCACTACCAAGATGTCCGGAAAGTACATTCATGGCTTCATCGAGTGTCCAGTTACGTCCGGGTCCTTCCACAGGATTAATATCAAAGTCAGGTTGTTGCGCTAAACTAACACCGGTAATATCAGCAACAGCTTCCCTTTCTTCATCCGTTGCGTGACTGAGAGCATCTCTTCTCATGTCTTCAAGAAAGCCGGTATAACTCTCACCACCCATTCGATCAGCTGCACTATTAATGAATGTAAAGTATTCACGTCTTTGGTCAATCGTCCAGCCTTCACTCAACGTTCGAAGCAAAAAAGCGTAGTGAAGTTCCTGTGTAGGAGGCGGATTCTCAATCATTTCCATGATTGTAGAACCATACTGTTCACTTCTTCCTAAAATATTTGTCCAGCCTTCAGTTTCCGGAATGGTTTCATTCTGCATTAAAGTGAGTGCTTTATCAATGACTCTTGAATCTTGCAGTCGAACCAGTACACGGATCAATTCCGTATTCACCCGGTTATCTTCATTTGGCAGGTATTGATTGAGATAATCCGTAATCTGCTGAATCGTTTGATTGTCAGGTTCACCCAAACGGATAATAGTCAAAGCCATTGCACGAAGATAACCCAGTTTCTGGTCAGCATCGAGACTGGATAAATCCATTTCCAGTAATGAGTTGAATACAGCATCTCTGTAATCTGAAGAAGCTGTTCGGGCAAGTGCAACCAGTGCCGTAATTCTTGCCTGGGTACGGTCTTCTGTCAGTGCTCTATCAGCCCAGCTTTCCACTGGCTGATGTTCAACGGCAACCCGTGCGGCATAACGAAGAATTCGATCTTCACTTGCCAGGTGTGGCCATGCAACATCGATCGCATCAGAATCCTGTACACCGTGAAAAGATTCAAGTTGGTGTCTTAATACGCGTTTTTCACTGGCAGCAGGATCGTCTACAACTTCAGCAGGTTCAGTAGATTCGTCACCTGTGTAAACAACCCGATATAGGTGGGATTGTTGATTTCTTCCCCCCGTCACAAAATACATTGCACCGTCATTTCCAATGACCGCCTGTACCAGGGGAAGAGGGGCACCGGAGAGAAATTCTTCCGCTTCCGCTTTGTAGCTCGACCCATTCGGAGTTAAATGAACCGCATAGAGCGTACCGAACGTCCAGTCCAGGGCAAACAGCGATCGCTGGTATTTAGCAGGGAAACTGGCACCCTTACCTGAAATAAGTCCGACCGGTGAACCTGGTCCGATTTCAAGAACTGGCGGAAGTTTATCCTCGTAGTAATTCGGCCATTTCCCGCTTCCACTTCTCCATCCAAAATCAGAACCACTTATAGCATGAACGATAGCTGTTGGGCGGTACCAGGGTGTTCCAAAATCCCACTCCATATCCGAATCATAGGTAAAAAGTTCATCATGTTCATTCAAAGCAACATCATATTGATTCCGATAACCCATACTGATCAACTCCCACTCTGTTGCGTCCGGATTCGTTCGTGCAATCCAGCCACCCGGCGCCATAACTCCCCGGGCATGACCACGGGCATCCCAAAGCCGCGGAAGAAGCAGATCTTCATCCCAGCTTGCTACACGGTTTCTGACCAGCTCAGGTGGCGTTGGTGTGAAGTTACCAGCAGCATAATAAATTCCTTCACCATCGGCAGTTTTTACTACGGCATGATTACCATGTTCTCCCAAATATCCAGAACCACCAAGGTATTCCAAAACATTTAATAATCCGTCTCCACGATTGTCACCTAATCTGTACAATCCACTTCCATCAGATTTTTGTACATTTAAATAAAGGTGGTCAAACGCCCAAAGCAAGCCCTGTGCCCCGCTTATTGGCATCAAAAGTCTTTCCACTTCAACTTTCGGGTTCTCGATGTCACCACTCACTTTAATACGATATGTCCCTCGCTGTTGCTGATCAGAAGCAATCAAGTGACCGTCACCATCGAGTCCCAGGGATACCCATGAACCCTGGCTCTCCAGCGGAACCTCGTAAAGCATCTGCGCTTCGAAACCCGGCAAAGTTTCAATCTCCTGCTCACCCAATTGGCGTTCCGTAGATGCTACCTCTTCTTCAATATCTTCAACAGATGCCTCCTCTTCTTCAACTGTGGCTGCCGCTGTTTCTTCCTTTTCATCACTTTCCTGATTTGCCAAATCAGGAGATGATGATCCGCATGAAATGAAGATCATGGTAATCAGCAAAAACAGAGCAATTGAACTGATTCCTAAATTTATCCAATGTTTATTCATGGCTGATCACTCCTTTAATAATGGTAATTTCTGCGATTTCATTGTTATCATCAGTCGAATTCAAGGTAATTACAAAATGAAGGCGGCGATAAAGATACAGACCACCTTGACAAAAGCACCTATCATATTCATAGTTGTTAAATTGGAAGTGAATGATCAGTAGAACCCGATAACCCGTTTATACCCAGGAATAATTACTGAAAGCTGTATGATTTACAGGTTTGTGGAGTGTCAGATTCAAAAGTGATTTTAAATTATTTGATGATTGTTGGCTTTGATCCGTTACAACCAAAGCTGCACCAAGTGCAGTAGCGTACGGCATATCCGCTGAATATATGCTTTTATCCGAAAATCGTGTTGCAAGTAATTTTAAAAAAAATTGGTTTTTTCCAAAACCACCTGTAACAATCGCCTGATCAAAATTTTCAGACTTGTCCGTCAGTTTCATACACTCATGCTGAATGCAGACAAGGTCCATCATTAACTGATGATAGGCTTCTTTATAAGAGGAAAAATGATTTAAATTCCAACTGCCCGGCTCATCAGACGGAAATGGCCCTGAACTATGAGCTGTTTCAAGTTTCAATTTCTTATCAGGAGAAACATTATCAATCATTCTTTGCAGAAGTTTCGGATCAAGCACTTCATAGGCTTCCGTGTCGGTTACATTGAAATGTTTTGTTAACCTCTCTTTTTGATGCCTGTATTCGTTCCCGAGAAAGACCCTGGATGCTTTTACCTGATTGCCATAGATATTCATATAACACAGGCAATCACGCTGCAGCTCTTTGAAAGTAAGTGTCTCACTGTTGAACGGGTTAAATGTAATACTCCAAGTACCGGTCGAAAGCAGCAGAAAGGGATCGTCCATGGCAATCAGGTAAGGAGCCAGCGCAGCGGAACTGTCATGTATGCCGACTCCTGTATATACATGCTTGTTCCTGATTTTTACACGTTTTTTTTCCGTAAGCGGAACGATATCCGGCAACAGGGTTTCCACTTTTTCCTCACGCACCCATCGGTGGTACTCACCACGATTAAAATCCCATAGTGTGGTGTGGCATCCAACACTTGTCAGCTCGGAGTCAAAAGATCCGGTAAACCTGTAACTCAGATATTGAGGAAAGTGGAGAGAATAACTGATTTTCTCAAAAAACTCCGGCCGTTCATTTTTTAACCAGTAAATCTGCAATCCTGAATTGAGCATTCCCATGGGCGGAGAGGCTGTTTCAAGGGAAAACTTTTCAATTCCACCGTATTTCTCATAGAATACCTCTCTGAGTTTGTCCGGATAGGGTTTTAAATAATCATATACCGGCGTAACAACGTTACCTTTTTCATCTACATTAACCAAGGTAGCCCCAAAGGTTGAGAAGTTCAAATCATTGACCTGAAACTCATTTCTATGCAGAACCTTGGAAAGCTGGGATTCAATCCAGTTAATCAGGCTTTCCAGGTCTTCACTTGGATAGCCGTCTTCATCCTCTATTTGATCTATTGTGGTTTGTTCCTGAAGAACTATTTGATAATTTTTATCGAACAGGAGGAACTTTTTGTTCGTCTTGCCAATATCAAATATAGCCGTTACCGGAACTGAAGATCCACTCATATATTCTCTTCAAAGAATCTGCTTTTAATTATCGCAAAAATGCTTCAATCAAGCCGCCATCTACCGGCATAACATGGCCGGTAGTATTCTTAAATCTGGAGCTTAGAAGCTGATAAATGGCTTCCGTTTGCTGATCAAGAGAAATAGGCTGCTTGGTCAGTGTCCGGCTTGCATAAAAGTCTGCGAGTTTGTCCCGCAGCGCTTCTGTCTCTTCCGTCAGGTCGAAATCAATATCATATTTTGTCAGAGATGCGATTACCCTTTTCCGGGGAAACATACTGCTGCCCTCGACGACTGTTGCAGGCGCCACACCATTGACACGTATGTTGGGTGCATGGGTAATGGCCAGTTCACGGATGAGGTGATTGGCTGCAGCTTTACTGGTATCATATGCCAGGCTACCTGATTTGGCTACAACACCATTTACACTGGTTGTAATTACCATACTTCCATCCAGATCTTGCTGATCCCATATTTTTGCTGCTTCATCAGCTACGATATAACTGCCTTTCACATTCACTGCAAAACAGGCATCCCACGCTTCATCCTTGACGATTCCATTTTCATCCGGTGTTGGATACATGCCCGCTGTAACGACTACATTGTCCAGGCCGCCATAGGCAATAATCAGCTTGTTGAAAGCTTTCCGAACAGATTTTCGATCTGTTATATTGCATTCCAGTCCGATCACATCGCCGGATCCGCTAATATCCGAGCCGGCTACACCGATACCCATGCCGATCTGATCAAGTATTTCATCCACTGTTGATTTGACATTCTCTTCATCCAGATCCAAAGCTGCCACAGTAGCTCCTTCACCGATCAGTTTGGAAATCAGTGCTTTTCCTATTCCACTTCCTGCACCGATGACAGCCACTATCTGCCTGGACAATTCATCTTCAGGCGGCATACGTTTCAGTTTGGCTTCCTCCAGTGCCCAATATTCAATATCATACGCTTCCTGTTTTGATATTGCAGTGTATGAAGCAACTGATTCGGCTCCACGCATTACTCCAATGGCTGCACTGTAAAACTCTGCTGTAACTCTGGATTCACTTTTATTTTTACCCCAAGTGATCATCCCGAGTCCCGGAATCAACACAACCGTAGGGTTCGGATCCCTCATGTCGGGCGAATCATCTGATTTGTGATTATTGTAGTAATCCTCATATTCGGATCGGTACTCTTCGAGGTCCGACTCGATGCTCGATTTCAGATCATCAAATGAATCTTTTTGTGGATTCCAGTCCACATACAAAGGTTTGATTTTAGTACGTAAAAAATGATCCGGACAGGATGTACCCAATTCTGCCAATCGAGGAGCGTCATTGGAATTAATAAACTGCAATGTTAATTCGTCGTCCTGAACGGTTCCGATAAACTGGTTTTGCTGACTCACCCGTCCCCGCAGAAATGGCAGGATTTCACTCAGGGTTTTACGCCGTTTCTTTTTTTCAATGGATGTATATTTACTTCCGCCGTAACTTTCCAATCCCTGATCATTTTCGGCAAGATAAACAGCAGCTTTATTTATCAGATCGATACTGAGATCGTAACATTCCTTGTCATCATTAGCCCAATTTATCAATCCGTGTCCGCCAAGAATAATCCCCTTGATACCGGGATTTTCCTCGATCACCTTCTGGAGCTTTAATCCAAGTTCAAAACCCGGCCTCATCCAGTCAACCCATTTCACTTCATCGCCGTAAATTTCCTCCATTATTTCCTTGCCATTATCTGCAGTCGCGATGGCTATGATGGGTACCGGATGTGTATGATCAACAAATTTATATGGGATAAAGCTGTGCAGAGGAGTATCAATGGACGGGGCGCGGGGATTTAGGTTGAATGTACAATGAGCATACATTTGCGTCATGGAATCTTCGGCCGGAGTTTTAAGGCCTTTGTTCTCAAAATTGTTATAAATTTCCTGCAGCGACAGCAACCTTTGCTGATAAAGAGATGCAAAGTTGGCTTTTTTTGCTGTGCGGAGATCACCGCCTGAACCTTTAACCCACATCACTTCAACATCCTCATCGGTGATCGGGTCCTTTTCCATCAACTTGCTCGAGGTATTGCCGCCACCAGTATTATTAATATAGGCATCAACTCCTAATAGATTGGATCTGTATACCAGTCTTTCAACAGGAGAGAGGGAATTTGCAATGGAGTCATCCCATTTACTTTCTACTTTTCTAAAATACTTTTCTACAGTACTTTTATTTTTCTTTGTACTATCAATACTATCAAGATAATTTTTATCTTCTGCCATCTTTAAAAATTGAGTATTAACATTTAAGTTTTACGGCTGATTAGCTATTTTTATATCAACAAAATTCCTCGGGGAATAGTCAATCAATCCAATATCTTTAATTCGACATCACGTATTTCAACCCTCATTGGGGGCCCGCTGTGAACCTGAAAAGCAAGAATACCTTCACTACGTGCTTCCGGTGACTGGTCAACCAATTCATGCATCCTTTGCCCGTTGATGTATGTACGGATAGTATCTCCATTTGCATATACTTGATAATCATTCCAGTTCGAATGCATTTCAATATATTCGCCAAGCTCACCTTCATCTGCAAATTCCTCAACATGACTTTCACCATCACTATCAATCAAGACACTTTGTCCTCGTCGTGCTAAAATTTCCCGTCCGGCTTCCTCATACAAAATACCCGGAATCCAATCACTGATGGCAAAATCGGGCTGGTATCCCCTCACTCTCCATCTGTTAACCGGGTGATTTTCATCGGTAAACTGTTCAGATCGAATCTGAATACCTGAATTGCCATATTCATGACCACTTACAATAAGAAACCGGTATTGAAATCTAAGTTCAAAATCCGATGGCTCACCCTCTTCCCAGACCAAAAATGTATTGCTTTCTGTTGGATTATCTTCAGATGTTTCCCCTACAATTGCCCCATCTTCAACACTCCAAAAACGGTCATCACCATCCCAACCTGAAAGACTTTCACCATCAAATATAGATTGAAAATCGTTCTCATTTATTTCCAAATCATCCTGAGCAGTAACAACCATACCTTCATCTGAACGTTCACCGTTCCCACAAGCTGCAGCAAAAACAAATGACATCAAGACAACTGCAGAAATTAAATCGTGACTGTACTTTTTAAAAATCATGATTTTTTCTTTAAATTTTTATTGATTACACAACACACAGCCCCCGTATTCATTTACAAACTATCGCAAACCAACCTTCAAAACAAATAGCAAGAGCTATAAGGCTTACCGTCGATTTGTACCGATTTCAACGTTAAAGAGATATTCATTTTCTAAAATCTACTATCAGCAGATAGAACTGATTTTCAGAGATTATGCTTGGTTTTCATATCACTGATAAGTTTAAATCCCTTCTCAGCGACATCCCAGGGTTTTGAATATTCTCTCCAAACATTGATAGAATTTGCAAAATCAACATCATTCCTGGTAAACGTTTCAATGGTAAGCCATCCCTCATAATTGATATCAGAAAAAGCCTTAAATACCCCATCCCAAGGAATATGCCCATCGCCGGGCGTACCCCGGTCATTTTCGCTGATATGTACGTGGCCGACCACTGGCGCTACTTCATGAATGGAACCGATCACACTTTTTTCTTCGATATTCGCATGGTGTGTGTCGTAATGTGCGTTTACATTCGGGTGGTTAACCCGGTTGACAATATCGGCCATTTGGGCAACCGTGTTGCAAAGATAGCACTCAAAGCGGTTTATCGCTTCAACAGAAAGTATCACATCCGCCTGTTCTGCATATTCAGCGGCTTCCGACAGTACATCGGCACTGCGACTATATTCCTCTTCCTGCGGTGCATTGTTTGAAAACGTTGCAAATGCAGAGTGTAGGGACCCTCCAATAAGACGGGAATCCAGAATTTCCGCACAGTCAACAAACCATTTGATACGTTCTACTGCTTTTTTCCTGACTGAGGCATCCGGGCTGATCGGGTTTTCATCCGGACCCAATCCGATTACAGTTGTAATTTCCATGTCCAGGCTTTTGGCATGATTTCCAAATTTTTTATACGCTTCCATATCCGGATCTCCGACAAATATTTCCACTCCATCATATCCGATGCTTTTTAACCTCTCGGTAATAGGATAGAAATCTTCCGTAATTTTGGCAGACCAGGCTAACAGATTAAATCCAACTTTTGTCATTTCAAGTCTATTTTGTTAAAAATTCCAACAGGTTGTACTGAAAAACCAGCTGTTTACATATACAGGCCTTTTATTAAACATTAATTACAGATCAAGGTCGGGGTTATCCGGACCAAAATGTTTCAGCATGACAATAGGGTCTGTTTTCGAGAGATTGACAATCTCCACACCCTCTTTTGCAGCTTTCTCACTTACAAAGTATTCATCATGTGTTAGCTGGTCAAATCTGATCATTGTCGGGGTTTCTATATTCCATACCCCCATTGTGCCGTGCCCCTGCATCATGATCATCCCGTATGCAGCTGCATCCCGGATTGTTACGGTTGCACCTGGCAATACGGTTAGCTCTTTTGCACTGAAATCCCTGGATTTATAACAAACCCATTTATCGACATACCCGTCCGATTCCATCTGCTCAAGCGGTTCTGCCGGGATCGGTTCCATAAACCGGTTTTGACGAATATTCGGATCAACATTCAATTCCCAATCCAGGATTTCGATCAACCAGTCATAATCTCCCTTGCGGTCCTCTGGAGTATCTTTCCATAGCAGTTCTTCCGGAACAATGGAATCACCCGTCAGTGATTGATACATGGAAAAAACGTCCGATGCTTTCTGAGGCTCGTATGTACACAGACTTCCCGGTGCGTGAAGAACCCCGGGAGGCACATCCCAGCCTGTTCCGGGCTGAAGGCGGTGAGCCTGTGACAGATTAGTAATTTTATTATCACCTTTTGTAAAGTTTTTCAAGCATTCCATGAGTTCATCCTTGGATGTACCCGGATTGATCCCAAAGAAGGTGTATGGAAAATCACCCCCATGATTATTTGCCTGGGGAGGAAAATAATACGCTTCCGGTTTTCCATTTTGATTTGTTAAATTTGCATGCTCATCCCTGTGATGCACATGGTGCGGCAAAGCCCCCTTGTTGTCAAAAAATTTGGAATACATAGGCCAGCTTTCATATTTGTTCCAAATTCTTTCTCCCAGAAGATCTGCCTTTAATTCCTCAACGGCATCTCTTAACAAAACGCGCTCTGTTTTTCCATTGTCCTCAAAAACGATTTCACTCAAACCTTCATTCTTACTGGTAAGAGGTCCGTTGTCGGCAGGAGTCGTCGATGCAAACCACCTCTCATCGATTCCGCCTCTTTCCCCGCCATATGCATAATAGTCGTCAGGGTGAAGTTTGATTCTCCTTCCGGGCACACAAAATGATCTCGGTACCCAGTTAGGTGCCAGCCTGACAATTCCTTTACCTTGTTCCAATGCTTTTTGCGCTATACTCATTTTATAAATTCAGTTTATGCTATGTGTTGTATATTTTTTGCAATACAAATGATTTTCAATTCGAAATATTCAGTGTTGATCTACTGAAATCTTTAAATCATAATACCGGGTTTCACCGGGCTTCAGCAATATCAGCGATCCCTCGTCCCGGGCAGCAGCCTGGCCGACAGGCGGATGGGTGCAAGGCTCCAATGCCATTACATATTCATTTCTGCCCCAGTGTTGCCAATTTGTAAGCCAGTTCAGTTCTTTTTTCCTGAATTCCAGTTCCAGGTTCAAGCCTATTGAAGGATTGTAAATGCCACAATTGCAGAGTCCGTCCGCATCCGGTTTTATATCGATAAAACCAACAGCCTCGCCACTGCCGGAATGGTCATCCATTGGATTGCGGCACGTTTTATATTCCTTGCCTTCACCGAAAACTTTCCTGCTTTCATCATTGGGAATAGTCAGGCCTCCTTCCCATCGAATTTTTGTGCCGTTATCTATAAGTGGCCAGCCAAAATTGCAATGATAAAGCAGCATATGGGGAGAGTATTCATTCCCGAGATTTGTAACTTTATCCCTTATATACACAGACGGCTCACCAAGAGTGGCAGAAATAGTTCTTTTTAATTCCAGGTGCGGGCCAAACACAGTCGACTGGATCATCCTGCCAGTTATGCTCATCTCCGGGTTATCATTCCTCAGATCGGGTTGAACAACGGATACAACCTCAGCCGGTGAATGGCTGATTCGGTCATGCAGTCCTCTTGTACTGAAATCATCTGATTCAGGACCCCCGACATGAGTCAGTCCACAGGTGGTAAGCAGTCCGCCCCCGAAGCTATTCAGCCATTTTGCACCTTCTATGGCTGAATAATCGGGAGGAGTTACGCCAAGATGACTAATCCATGCCAGGCCAAACTGATTAAAGAAGGCATCGGCTATGTCCATACTCCTGTCAAGCACGACTTTAAACCGCAGACCTCCACCGGTATTGAACCATGCAATTCTCACTCCTCGTGAATTGCCGTTATCAACGACAGCAGTTTCAATACCACCCAATTGCAGATGGTTGGATATTTTACCTTTCCAGTCATCTGCCGGGAACTCAGTACGGTGATTTGTTTGAGTATTTTGTCTCAATTCAGATTACTTAAATGTTATACAGGCAGGTCCAATACGGCTTACCATTCAACGCCTGTTTCCTTCCAGCTTTTGGATGAAGCAGAGTCCAGAATAGCTTCACATACCTTCTGCGTTTCTTGTGCATCTCTGAACGTAGGGTTACAAGGCTTGCCCTTTTCAAGACTTTCCAAAAAGTCAGCAATCTGGTGAATAAACGAGTGCTCATAGCCGATGCTCAGTCCGGGTACCCACCATTTGTCCATATACGGCTGATCACCGTCGGTCACATGGATAGATCTCCAACCTCTGACTTCCGATTCGTCTTCATAATTAAAGAATTCCAGGCGATTCAGATCATGAAGGTCCCATCGAAGTGAGCCGTTTTCACCATTAATTTCAAACGTATAAAGGGCCTTGTGTCCCCGGGCGTATCTTGTTGACTCAAACTGCCCCAGCGATCCGTTATCGAAATGGCAGTGAAAGATACAGGCATCGTCGATTCCTACTTTTTCCACTTTATTGGTTTCCTGATGAAGCCTTTCTTTCACAAAGGTTTCTGTTACAGCCGAAACATCTTTGATACCGCCGTTGAGCCACATAGCTGTATCAATACAGTGGGCCAGAAGATCGCCCGTAACACCGGATCCGGCAACTTTTTTATCCATCCGCCAAAGCGCTTCACCTCCCTGGGGCAGTTCCGGATTGATCGTCCAGTCTTGCAAAAAATTTGCACGATAATGGAATATTTTACCCAGTTTACCACTGTCAACAACCTGCTTCGCCAGTGTCACAGCCGGTATTCTGCGGTAGTTGTACCAAACTGTGTTTTGAACACCCGCTTTTTCTACTGCATCCACCATTGTCTGGCCTTCTTCAACCGTCCGGGACAGCGGCTTCTCGCACAAAATCATTTTTCCCGCTTCGGCAGCAGCAATAGCGATTTCTGCGTGCAGATGATTTGGGGTACAAATATCAACTGCATCGATATCATCATTTTCCACGATCTCTTTCCAGTCGGTCACCGCCGATTCATATCCCCACTGTTCGGCGAAGGCCTCCACTTTTTCTTTGGTTCGGCCGCAAACGGTTTTCAGGACCGGTTTATGTTCCAATTCCGGGAAAAAGTTACCCACCTTCCGGTATCCATTTGAATGCGTTCTGGCCATAAAACCGTACCCGATCATCCCGATTCTCAACTCTTTCTTACTCATTTTTTATCCACTCCAAAATTAGGTTGACAATTATCGTTCTATTGATTTATAATTTTCAATGAGAATTAAATCATTCACTCCACCCATGCTTTTCACGAACTTCGATCATAGTGCTTAAAATATCATTCCAGGTTTGCTGATTTCCCATTACTTCATTAGGGAACATACATCCATCCCAGCAGATATGTTGGAATGCCTTGGTCAAATTCCCGTCTTTATCACGCAACCAGTAGCCGGCATCTTCAGCGATATTCAACCGGCCATTTGGATCATCTGGCAGGCAATGTTTTCCTGTTTTATCGTGGTTTCCGGATCCAAATACTGTACCGTCATTCTGAGCAACATGAAAATCCACCGTCCAGGGTCTGAGGGCATCGGTCATGGTTTCTAAACCTTTTTTAATCGCTTCCCGGTCGCCCCATTCAAAATCTTTCGGTACAATTCTGTCTTCCGGACGGTTGTACCCTAACAGGTAAAGCAGGGTATGAGCCATATCCGCCTGAAATCCTATATTTTCCCTGTCGACAGCTTCCAGGGTTTCCAGCATAACTTTCCAGCTATGCATGCCGGCCCAGCAAATTTCTCCTTCTGCCGCCAGGGTTTCATCATAATCGGCAGCCAGGTCGCAGGCCTCCCGGAAAGTTGCTGCGATCGCATTTGTACTTTCTTTCGGATTCTCGGCCCACGAACCCGGGTCAGTAGCTGAATCGATACGAATAACCCCGTACGGTCTTACACCTTCTTGCCGAAGAACTTTTCCAATTTCACAGGATTTGCGGACCTGGGTCAAAAAGTTCTTTTTATCTTCATTGCTACCCATCGCAGATCCCCCCCCTATATCCGGCCAAACCGGAGCTACCAGGCTTCCGGCGTTCAAATTCAATGACTTCAACTTATCTGCCAATTTCCAGATGTCTTCCTTAGAACTGTCAATATCAACATGAGGATCAAATAAAAACAGGTCTATACCATCAAATTTAACTCCATTTACTTCGGCATTTGCTGTATACTCGAGCATCTCATCGAGTCCTATTGGTGGTTCAGAATCAGGCCCTTTACCGACCACACCTGGCCAGGCTGCATTGTGAAGTTTCGGAAAATTGCTCATAGGTTTATTGATTTTAAAGTTTAAAATTGCCAAGAACGAAAGATATTCATCTAATTAAACTACTCGCTATTTTACCAAAATTTCTATTCATAATTATTTAAAAAAAACATGTCGGCCAATAGAATCAAGTTGTTTGCAAAATTTAACTCAATTAGATTTTTGTATCACCTTTATCTTATAAACTGCCAATAGAATAGCTGAATTTAGTATTAGGATCTCCTGCAATTGTAATGTCACAACGAAATATTCAAATCGAAACTTTCGATTCAATTTTTTTTATCGTTTATTTTCACAGTCAAGCAAGTTGCGTCGCAATGCATAGCATTTAAATCTAACCTGAATTATTAACACATATGAACTCATCAGATCGAAACACTTCCGGAATTAATCGAAGGAAGTTATTTATCGGTATCTGTTTAGCGATTATTCCTACAGGAGCTTCATTTGTGCTTGTAAGTAATATCCTATATCAATTAAAAACAGAATTTATACTTACGAATGCACAAGTTGGTTATATAGGGGGGTCTGCCCTGTGGGGTATGGCTAT
>SLOU01000223.1 GCA_007132385.1 Balneolaceae bacterium
ACCCGACCGGGACTGCAACGGTAGCGGGGGCGGTTGCCCTTGCAATCGGTATCAGTATTCAGAATCTGCCTGAAGGGATGGCAGTATCCATGCCGCTTCGCGGTGAGGGAGTGTCAAGGAAAATCAGCTTTAATTACGGCCAGCTATCCGGCATTGTAAACCCTCCTTCAGCACTGATTGGTGCCCTGGCTGTAATTTTTATCCAGCCGATATTGCCGTATGCTCTTGGATTTGCAGCCGGCGCGATGATATTTGTCGTAGTCGAAGAGCTCATTCCCACCTCCCAGCGGCACGGTAATACCGATATTGCCACATTGGGTACCATCATCGGTTTTTGTGTGATGATGGTGCTTGATATATCTCTTGGGTAGCAGGGTGCAGGATAGCGGGTGTCAGTCTCTCAGTCGGATGACTTCTCCGAATTGACGGGTCTGGTAAATAACATTTCCGGAGGTGACGGCATAGAAAGGGGAGATCGGTGCACCGGCTTTTCGAAGAACACGAGCGGTCCAGACGTTCGAAGTTTTTGGTACATAGTAGCGCCCGACTGCATTAAAAAATGCGGAGTTGGTGTAGTAACCTTGAGTGACATAAACGACATCACCGTCACTGTTTTTCCTGAACCGGTCGGTTATAAACTGGCTGATTTCCTTCATACCCTCATGCGAAACCTGGACCAGAATGATGTCGCTGCCAGCAAAAAAATTTTCAATCGGGATGTCAATTCCCACCACATGCAAAACACTCCGGGTAGGTAGCAGCGCTGCCCGCAGCAAGAGCCTGAAACCGGGATCCTGATCAGGATAATACCGGTTGTCACCCCAGCCGAACTTCAGGTATCTGGCCCGGGGCATTTTTTCATGCTCGGGTAGATATTCCGATATGTGATCATATTCAACAGCTACACCGACATGCCAGCCATGGCGGACCAGGTAGACAGGAACCGGCCTTTCTTCTTCATCTTCCGGATAGAGTTCTGATACCGGGCTTAAACAGCCGGAGATAGCAAACAGGCCAAAAAATATATAAATCAGAGTCCGTATCACGATACTTCCAGGTATCCATAAGGTTTAAATGGTCAATATAAAACACAAGATGAATGATTTTTGTTTGATTTTTTGTTGAATCAGTAAATTCCGTCAGAATAGAAACAAAAATTGCAAATAAAATAATCAATTGATCATCATGGAATGGAATGTATATCTGTCAGGTGAAATTCACTCCGACTGGAGAAATGAAATTGAAAACGAAGCTGAAAAAGCGGATTTACCGGTCACTTTTTCTGCCCCGGTGACGGATCATCCGGCAAGTGATAACTGTGGAATATTGATCCTGGGTGAAGAGGAAAAAGACTCTTGGAAGGATCACAAAGGCGCCAAAATTAACGCGATCCGTACGCGAACACACATTGAACTGGCAGATATTGTCGTTGTCAAGTTTGGAGAAAAGTATCGCCAGTGGAATGCGGCATTTGATGCGGGTTATGCAGCCGCGTTGGGTAAAAAATTGATCATCATGCACCCTCCCGAACACACTCACGCTTTAAAAGAAGTGGATGCGGCTGCGCTTGCAGTGACCGAAACTCCGGAGCAGGTGGTCAAGATCCTGAAGTATGTAACGACAAAGGTGTAAGAAAACCCGTTTAATACCAGCGATCGTCTGCCCCGACCGGTACATTCAGGTTCTCGGGATAAGGATACGTCAAAAAATGACCGGGTTGTCAATTTAGAAGTTTGTCAGGATTTAATCCTATCAGATCGTCTGTGGTAAAATCGCGGCCTTTACGTACAAGTTGTCCGTCAAGATAGACATCCGCACCGATGCAAACCAGATCCCAGTGAATATTGCTTTCGTTGCCGTTGGGTGCCATTTCATAATCGTTGCCGAGCGTAAGATGGTTGGATCCATAAATTTTTTCATCAAACAGTATATCGTACATCGGTTGTTTGATGACCGGGTTCAGTCCGAAACTGAACTCACCAAACTGTCTGGCTCCCTCATCGGTATCCAGGATCTTTTCCAGGGCGTTATTATCGGAGGAATCAAAGTCGATTACGACGCCGTCCTGGACTGTCAGGCTGACAAATTCAAACGGCTTTCCCTGGTAGACGCTCGCTGTGTAGCGGATTTTGCCTTCTACGGATGACAAGACAGGAGAGGTAAATAGTTCACCATCCGGAATGTTGCGTTTTCCAAAACAGGGGATCCAATTTTGATCTTTTACTGAAAACCGGATATCGGTGCCTTCCCCTTTCAGGCGGATGATGTCAGTTTGACGGAGGCGGTCTTCGAGCGGTTTCATCGCCTGGCGGAGGCGTTCATAATCGAAAAGACAAGCCTTGTAATAAAACTTTCGAAACTCTTCGGTTGGCATTTTTGCATTCATGGCAAATGCGGCGGAAGGATAGCGCAGTACACACCAGCGAGTGTTGTTAACCCTCTCTTTGAAATGGACAGGGTTAAGGAATTTCTCGGAATAGGCGTTGTTGGCTTGTGTGCTGACCGAGGAGTTTTCATAGATATTTTCGCTGCCGCGAATACCTATAAACGCATCCATCTGTTTCATTAGAGGAAGCTGATCTGTATTGGCTTGGTGTTCCCAAAAGGCCGGGTCACCCAATTCCAGGAGCATCCGGTTGATTTCCGGATCTTCAATCTGCACAAAAGGATGGGCTTGTATATCCCTGGTTTTTTTAACCAGTGCACGCATCAATCCGATTGAATTAGCCCCGATGGACTGAAGCAGGATGTTTTCTCCCGGTTCCAGTTCCAGGCTGTGTGTCAGCAGTTGAGTTGCAAGTTTGAGGTCTTCGGAAGAATAAAGCATGTTCAGTTTTTTAAATTATAAATTTCAGCTCAAATCGATAATCTCTTCGCAAAGTTCTAGTTCTTCCGTCAGGTTGGAAGCGACGATAACCATTTTCTGATCGTCCCCCGGATGTTGGATCGTTTCCCGGATCAGTTGTTTCCCTTTGGGGTCGAGGTTGGATCCAGGTTCATCCAGGAGGATAACGGGTGGGTTGTGCAGGAAAGCGCTGGAGAGTTTCACACGCTGGCGCTGACCGGTAGAAAGTTCTCCGTACAGTTTTTCGGCAAATGAGTCGGCCTGGAAACGTCGAAGAAGCTGGCCGGGATCGGTAGAAGTAAAACCGGACTTGTCCCGGTGCAATTGCATCAGGAACCTCATGTTTTCAATCACACTCATTCCTTCATACAATTCTACATATGGTGCGGCAAAGCCGATCCTGCCGTTCATCTCGGCCGGGGTACACGTATCTCCGTTCAGGGTCCAGGTAACTGTGCCGGCAGTTGGCTTAGTAAGACCGGCCATACACTTAAGAAGTGTGGACTTTCCGGAACCGTTGGGCCCTGCAATCCCGAGGATCGATACACTGGATTTTCGGGTCAGTTTTTCGAGAACAAATACGTTGTTGTAACGTTTCTTTAGATTGTTAATCTTTAGGGTAATCATACCCCTAAAGTAAGCAGGCTGATCTGCTTACGAAACTGAAATTTTCAACAGTATCAGAACGAGTATGAGGTCGATAATTTCCTCCTCACATTTAGCGTAATGTTCTGATTCAGGCGGGCCGAAATTCATTGGCGAATAAGCCTTTTGCGGCTTGCTATTGCTAAATATTACCATTAGGATTTGAGTTAGCCAAAAACAGACCGGTTATGGATAGAATTGTTCGAATAGTCACAAAAAATTTAGTTAGTCGTTTACCCTCCGAAAAAGAATTTGTAAGGCTCGATTACCTTCGCAGCCTGGATATCCCTGACTTTATTGTGGAACGGGTGAAAGTGGAAATGCAGCGGAACATCGAAGATTCCATTGTTTTGCCTTACACTGAATGGGCAGACCTGAAAAACAGCCGAGTCAGAGAAGCGTGGGACCAGTTTATTGAAGTGATTCGTGAGGAATCGCGTATGCCTTACGCCTATGCTCCAAGTATAGTGGAAAATGCGGTGTCGGATTCGCTGGATATGCTTCTTCAACCCCGAAAGCGAATCCCGGAAATAATTTTTGGTACCGACAAGGCACTGGACCGGGAAACCCTGGAAGAACGAACAGAGGTGATTGTAGTTTACAAGCATCTTGCTTTGGCACCGGTCAAATATCTTTATCGAAAGAATCTTGAAGCGATCACATTTGAACAATGCAAAAAAATAATTGGCACGGTTGACGAGAAGCTGGTCAGTAAATATAACGCCCTGAACTGGGCACATCTTTTCGAACCGCTATTTGAGCTTTTGGGGGATACAATCGATACGAATCTTCTGCGGATCTTTTTTGAGGATAAAAAGCGTCCGGCCATGGCGCATAAATTTGATAAAATGAATTCATCCATCGACAGGTCGGGCCTGATCGAAGTGCTTTCTTCTCCCGAGATGCTGGACGAGTCGGAAATGGATGAGGATAAGGCAATTCTTTATCGAAATGAGGAACCGGTTATCGAAAAGAAAGAAGAAGATTCTCCTGAGTTCGGCCTGGATGTTTCTCAATTGAAACAGGCAGTTGTTCAGGATGAGGAGGATCAACCTTTGTACAGCCGGTTTGTGTTTGATGAGAAAACAACGGATCAGGATCTTGATGACGACGAAGATTCAGAAGACAGCGACGAGGATCCGATGCGTAAATCGTTTAATGAAATGTTTGCAGAACTTGATAAATACAAAGAGCCGAAAGAAGAGGATGAAATCGATAAGCAAGCAGTGAACGAAGTGCTTGGCGAATCGGCTGCTGAGTCAGAAGCCGATTTGGCGGACGATCGGATCGGCCGGTTGAAAACCCGGGAAAAAGAGAATAATCAACAGAAACAGGATGTAAATCAGGAAAAGGACACAGGGCAAAAAAAGGATGTAATAAAGGAAGCGGAAGCAAAGCAGGATCTGCAAAAAAAAGCAGATTTCCCCAAAAGTTCAAAAACTGCAGAGGAAGATCTGCATCCGGCTCCAGGTGACAAAAAAATTGCAAACAGAAAAGACGAGTCGATTTTAAGTGAAACAGAGCCGCCGGAAGAGGAAGAGGATGATGAGAAGTCGATCTGGCAAAATTTTGTAGGTGACGAGGATTTTGAGGATGACCGGTTGGAGTACGATGAAGATGATAGAGGAGAGATTGTGGATATTTCATTCAGCGAAGAGGATGATGAAGATGACAGAGGAGAGATTGTAGATTTTGCATTCAGCGAAGAGGATGATGAGGATCACAAGGGTGACTTTGACTATGCTTCGGCTTTAGCTAAAATCGAGAAAGAGGAAAACAAGACATTTAGTGCCGATGATCTTATCAAGTGGCTGGGGGATGATGCCGACCGGTTTGTTGAGGATCTGTTTAATGGGTCTGAACAGGCATTTGAAGATGCTATGGGGTCGATTGTTAATTTGAGAGACTGGAAAGCGGCAACCCGGTATATTGAGAAGGAGATTTTTTCCCGAAATTTGATTGATCTGTATGATGAAGCTGCCGTAGATTTCACAGACCGGCTGCATACATTTTTTATCGAATTTAAATCTTCGAAAACCAGCTCCTGATGGCATCCAATGAAAATGAAAAAGTAGAGCGATTAAAACGATTACGGGAAGAATCCAAAAAAGGCGGTGGAGAAAAACGGATAGAGAAGCAGCATGAAAAAGGCAAGCTGACTGCTCGTGAACGGCTTGATTTGTTGCTGGATAAGGAGAGTTTTGAGGAAATTGATGCTTTTGTAACTCATCGCAGTTCCGATTTCGGCCTGGAGAAAAATAAGGTCCCGGGAGACGGGGTGGTTACCGGTTTTGGCAAGATTCACGGCCGGCCGGTGTATGTATTCAGCCAGGATTTTACGGTATTTGGCGGTTCTCTATCGGAAACACACGCTGAAAAAATTTGCAAGGTTCTGGATCTGGCACTCAAAAATGGAGTACCGGTGATCGGACTCAATGATTCCGGCGGAGCACGGATCCAGGAAGGTGTTTCATCTCTGGGCGGATACGCGGAAGTTTTTTGGCGGAACTCGATGGCTTCAGGAGTGGTCCCGCAGCTCTCGGCTGTAATGGGCCCATGTGCGGGCGGTGCTGTGTATAGCCCGGCGCTGACAGATTTTGTTTTTATGGTGAAAAACACCAGTTATATGTTTGTAACCGGGCCGAACGTAGTGAAAACCGTGACACACGAAGAGGTAACTTCCGAAGATCTGGGTGGGGCGTTGGCACACAGCACCAAGTCGGGTGTTGCCAATTTTGCCACGGAAAATGATGCTGATTGTTTGAAGCAGATCCGGGAACTTTTGACCTATATTCCACAAAATTGCGAAGAGAAGGTACCACCAGTTGAACCCAGGCAAGCCGATCCGTTAAAAGAGGAAAAACTTGATACCCTCGTTCCACATTCTCCGAACAAGCCGTACGACATCAAAGATGTGATAAATGGCGTGATGGATAAAGAATCTTTTTTGGAAGTTCACGAACTTTATGCCGATAACATTGTAGTAGGCTTTGCCCGCCTGGCAGGCCGATCTGTAGGTATTGTAGCCAATCAGCCGTTATCGCTTGCCGGTGTACTCGATATTGATGCATCGGTCAAAGGAGCCCGATTTGTCCGGTTTTGTGATGCATTCAACATTCCGCTGGTTGTTTTCGAAGACGTACCGGGCTTTTTGCCGGGGACAGATCAGGAGTGGGGAGGAATCATCAAACATGGTGCGAAACTTTTGTATGCGTTTTGTGAGGCGACTGTACCTAAAATGACTGTGATTACCCGAAAGGCATATGGGGGGGCGTATGATGTGATGAACTCCAAACATATTCGCGCAGATTATAACATCGCCTGGCCGACAGCCGAAATTGCAGTGATGGGTCCGAAGGGTGCCGTTGAAATCATATTCCGCAAGGAGATCGAAAAAGCAGAAGATCCGGAGAAAAAACAGAAAGAGCTTGAAGATAGGTACAAGGCAGAATTTGCCAATCCGTATCGGGCGGCTGCCCGGGGGTTTATCGATAGTGTAATTCTGCCCTCGGAAACACGTCAAAAGCTGATCCGGGCGTTTGAACTTTGCCAAAATAAGGTGGACAGTGTACCCAGGAAGAAGCACGACAACCTGCCCTTGTAAGTTAAACGTACGATCAGATTGGCTGTGAAAAATGGAGACCCTGTGCGTTCAAATGTAACTTTGAAACAGATTGCTGAAGCTCCTGGGCTGTCAGCCATGACAGGATCGACAGCTCTAAATTGTTAAAGTAATTTTTTTACTTGATCGTGTTTGTATAATTTATAGGTTTATGGATATAATTAAACGAACTGAACAAGCCGTCCAATAAACAGATCAATCAGTGATATTCCGGGTAGTATGACTGAAGTTTTTTACTTTTTCTTTTCTTTACGGAAAAAAATTATCATAACTGTTTCATCAGCTTTTTTTCTTTTTTTATTGCTCACCGGATTTTGGCAGAGTGAGAAAACAGGGATTTCGTTTACGGAATATTCCGAGCAAATTCCCGGATCCGAGGTTACTATTGATATGGTGCCGGTAGAGGGAGGTATATTTATAATGGGAAGCCCGGAGAGTGAGCAAGGCCGTGAGGATGACGAAGGCCCGAGGCACCCGGTTCAGGTCAATTCATTTTGGATGGGGAAATATGAAATTACATGGGAGCAGTATGAACTGTTTACCAACGAGGTCATCGGAGAGCTGCGGGAAGAACTGGCTGGAGCCTCTCGAGACATCGATATTGATGCCGATGCTTTGTCGACACCTACACCCCCCTATGTAGATATGACTTTTGGCATGGGACGGGAAGGACATCCAGCGATCAGTATAACTCATTATGCGGCCGTTATGTTTACCAAATGGCTTACTGCCAAGACCGGTCGTTTTTACAGATTGCCAACTGAAGCCGAATGGGAATACGCCTGCCGGGCAAGTTCGGATGATGCCTATCACTTCGGGAATAATCCGGCGCAACTCGACAACTATGCCTGGTATCGCGATAATAGTAATCGGAGGTATCAGAGAGTGGGCACCAAAGAGCCGAATTCACTTGGTATTCACGATATGTTGGGAAATGTAGCTGAATGGACTATGGATCAATACCATGATGATTATTTTAAAAGATTGGAGGGTGATCCGGCAGTCAATCCCTGGTTCAAACCGGAAGTACTCTACCCCCGGTCAGTGCGTGGTGGTTCATGGCAGGATGATGCCGATAAACAGCGTTGTGCACAAAGAAGAGGATCTGAGGAACGCTGGAAAATGCTCGATCCGCAAATGCCAAAAAGCCTTTGGTGGCACACAAGTGCACAATTTTTAGGTTTCCGGATCGTACGACCTGCAGAAATCCCTTCCAGGGAAGAAATGCAAGAGTACTGGATTGAAGCGATGGAAGATTTTTAAATGATGGAATTGTAGTTGAGAGGCTTTTTGGGTTTATTAAAAAGAACAGCACACTGTAGTAAAATGGATAAATGGATGGATAAGAAAAAAAATACCAGGTTGAGCAGAAGAGAATTTTGCAAAAATGCAACGTATGCAGCGGGTGGCGGATTGCTGCTTAGCAGCTTGCCGGTTAGTGCAAGTGCTTATTCAGCAAATGATACATTAAAAGTGGCCGTCGTGGGTTGCGGGGGACGGGGCACTGGTGCGGCAAACCAAGCTCTTCAGGCGGATGACGGGGTTAAAATTGTGGCCTTGGCCGACGCCTTTAGAGACCGCTTGGATGACTGTTACGAGAATCTTTCTAACCGATACGGAGATACGGACAGACTAGACGTTCCGGAAGAACACAAGTTTACCGGTTTTGATGCTTACCGCCATGCGATCGATCTGGCCGATGTGGTTATTTTGGCCGCAACTCCGGGTTTTCGTCCAAAGCATTTTGAATATGCCGTGAACCAGAACAAGCATGTATTTATGGAAAAGCCGGTCGCAACGGATGCACCGGGAATACGCCGCGTACTGGAAGCCGGCAGAGAAGCCGATCGCAAGGGATTGAATGTAGTTGTAGGCTTGCAGCGCAGATACCAAAACAACTATCGCGAAACCATTAAACTGCTGGAGGATCGGGAAGTCGGGCGTATAACTTCCGGTCAAGTTTATTGGAACAGTGGTGGGGTTTGGGTTCGTGAGCGTCAGCCGGATCAGTCGGAAATGGAATACCAGATGCGCAACTGGTACTACTTCAATTGGCTTTGTGGCGATCATATTGTGGAACAGCATATTCACAATATCGACGTCGCTAACTGGTTCATTGGCGAGTATCCGGTCTCGGCCCAGGGAATGGGCGGCCGTGAAGTGCGTAAAGGAAAGGATCATGGCCATATTTTTGACCACCATTTTGTAGAGTTTACCTATCCGGGCGGTGCGGTCATTGCCAGTCAGTGCCGGCATCAGCCCAATACGATGAGCCGGGTTGATGAACAGTTCCAGGCGACGCGGGGCAGCATCTATACCAATGCCGGCCATGAAGCTGTATTGACCTCGTCGTTTGGCAGCACAATTTACGAGCACGACGGAAGTAATGACCCGAACCCGTACCAACAGGAGCATGATGAATTGTTCGCCTCAATTCGCAGAGGTGAAGTGATCAGTGACACCGAAGTAGGAGCCAAAAGTACATTGTGCTCAATCATGGGACGGATGGCTACCTATACCGGTCAGGTGATCAGTTGGGATGATGCAATGAATTCCCAGGAGCTTCTGGTATCGGATGATGTGAGCTGGGATAACAATCCTCCCGTTATGCCGGATGAAAACGGCAATTACCCCATACCCGTACCTGGTGAAACCCGGCTGGTGTAAAAGCTGGCAATTCTTATCATAACAAGGGAAACACCTCTGTGTACTCCTTAAATGGCTTATGCAGCCACTGTTCATGCACGCATTCCGAATATTGCCGGACGAATAGGTGGAAATCTGCGATTTTTCAATAGTAGGAGGGCGAATCAGTACATAAAATCAAAAACTAAAATGAGGTAGCAGTTATGACAGATAAACAGGTTAATATTGCAATCATAGGTTTGGGATTTGGAGCAGAATTTATTCCGATCTATCAGCGCCACCCCAATGCGAGAATGTACGCAATTTGCCAGCGCAACGAATCAAATCTGAATAAAATTGGCGATGAGTTTGGCATTGCAACGCGATATTCTTCCTATGAAGAGTTGCTGGATGACCCCCAGGTGGATGCTGTTCACATCAATACGCCGATTCAGCTTCATGCCGAACACAGCTTGATGGCTCTGCGTGCCGGCAAGCATGTTTCCTGTACGGTTCCCATGGCCACGACGATTGAAGACTGTGAGGAGATCGTGGATACGGTCAAGCGAACCGGGCTGAAGTATACGATGGCCGAGACGGTCGTTTACAGCCGGGAATTTTTGTTTGTCAAAGAGTTGTATGAAAAAGGGGAGCTGGGTGAAATTCAGTACCTTCAGGCCAGTCACCCCCAGGATATGGAAGGATGGCCTGAATATTGGGAGTATATGAAACCGATGCACTATGCCACACATGTGGTGAGCCCTGTATTGGGTTTGATGGAAAAGCCGGCCGAGTATGTCTCCTGTTTTGGATCGGGCAAAATCAGCGATGATCTGGCAGAGAAGTCGGGATGTCCGTTTGCGGTTCAATCTGCCCATATCAAATTAAAAGGAGCAGACGTGTCGGCCCATATCTATCGTTCGCTGTTCGACACGGCGCGTCAGTACCGGGAGAGTTTTGATGCCTACGGTTCGAAAAAATCGTATGAATGGCCGTTAATTGAAGGTGAAAAGCCGGTTATTCATACAGCCAAAAAACCGGAGCCGGAAATTCCTGAGCGGGTCGATGTTCCCGATTACGGACATCGCCTGCCGGAAGAGATTCAACCGTTCACCCGGGAGGGGGTTTATGATGCCGAAGACCAGGCACACCTGTCGTTTATCCAGGGGGCCGGCCACGGCGGTTCCCATCCGCACCTGGCCCACGAGTTTGTGGCGGCAATTACCGAAGACAGGGAACCATACCCGAATGCGGTTACCTCCGCGAACTGGACCTGTGTGGGACTGCTGGCTCATGAGTCGTCGATGAACGGCGGGAAGATCATGAAACTGCCGGAATTTACGCTTGGTTAAATTTATTCTCCGGATTACATTTCTGCTCTGTTAACAAATCTTGCTTATGAGCCTGACAGCCTTAGCTTTTTTTTCGTACTTGCCGATACTTTTGCCCGGTGTCTTACTGGTTGGAATTCGGAATTCGGAATTCGGAAATCGGCAAAGGAGCCATACCTGTTGTTCTGGTTGCTACGGTTGTCTTCTCATACCGGGTCTGGGAGTTTTCAGTTTTGATTATCATTTATTCCAGCATCCTGGGATTATTTAACTCATAGAATCATGAAAAATCTTCTACCTCGACGAAAAATAACAAGTTATCTTTTGTCAGATTCAGGCACATCACTGCTTGTCTGCTCGATACTATTTACTTTTCTTTTTCTTTCATGCACTTCGGTTCAAACTACAAATTCACAAAATCCGGAAGAGGTTAACGACAGACAAAACCAATCTCTGACGGATACGGAAGATCGCGACCGGCTTCACATTCTTTTTCTCGGGGATGACGGCCATCATCAGCCGGCTGAACGCCTGGCAAACATCACTCCGCCATTTGCCGAACTGGGGATCTTTTTCCATTATACGGACAGGCAAGAGGATTTAAACCTGGAAAATCTCCGGCGGTTCGACGCCCTGATGATATATGGAAATCGTTCCGGGCTGAGTTCACAGCAGGAGGCGGATCTGCTTCAATATATATATGAAGGGGGTGGCCTGGTTGCGATTCATTCCGCATCAGCATCCTTTAATGATTCCGATGCCTTTGTCAATCTGGTCGGAGGAGCTTTTAAAGCTCACGGTGACGCTACCTTCAGTGTAAAGCACCTGGATTCCGATCACCCGGTCAAACAGGGGGTTCCTCAGTTTGAAAGCTGGGATGAAACCTACGTTCATATGAAGCACAATCCTGATAAAAAAGTATTATCTGTCCGTGTGGAGGGGGATCATGAAGAGCCCTGGACATGGGTTCGAAATCATGGGCAAGGGAGAGTATTTTACACGGCATGGGGTCATGATGAACGCACCTGGAGTAATGAAGGATTCCAAAAACTCCTGGACCGGGGAATTCGCTGGGCATCTGGCGACTGGGCTCTGGAAGCGGAATTCAGCCTTCCCCAGATTACATTTGGCGAAGGCAAACTCCCCTATTATCCTCCCGGAGAGCCTTGGGGCACGACCGGGGATCCCATAACGGAAATTCAAAATCCATTGACACCGGAAGAGTCGCTTGAACATATTCTTGCGGATCCGGATTTCCGGGTTGAACTTTTTGCTTCCGATGAACAGGTAATCAACCCGATTGATATGACCTGGGATGAACAGGGGCGTCTTTGGGTAACCGAAACTGTCGATTATCCAAATAAATTTACGCCTGACAGGGAAGGCAATGACCGGATTAAAATCCTTGAGGATACAAACGGAGACGGCCGTGCTGATAACGTTACAACGTTTGTCGACGGATTGAATATTCCGACCAGCCTGGTACTCGTCAACGGGGGGGTAGTCGTTGCACAAGCTCCCGATTTTATCTTTTTCAAAGATACTACCGGTGATGATAAAGCCGATCACCGGGAAGTTCTTTTTTCTGGCTGGGGAACATTTGATACACACGCAGGACCGAATAATCTCCATTATGGTTTTGACAACCAGGTTTGGGGAGCAGTTGGATATTCGGCTTTTGAAGGGACTGTTGGGGGGCAGGAACACGAATTCAGCAGTGGATTTTTCAGGTTTCTGCCTGACGGGTCTGCTCTTGAGTACATTTCCAATACCTCGAATAATACCTGGGGTCTTGGGTTTAACGAAGAGGGTATTGTCTTCGGATCAACCGCCAACCGGGATGTCCCTGTACACAGTGCTGTTCCAAACCGGTTTTACAATATGATCCGTGGATTTGGAGACCGCCCGAGGCTTCCGATGCTTGCCAATACAAACCGTATTTTCCCGATTCTTGAAGAAGTACGCCAGGTTGATCAACATGGAAGATATACGGCCGGTTCCGGCTTTCATGTTTATACAGCACGTGATTTTCCAAAAGAATACTGGAATCGAAGGGCGTTTATTTCCGAACCAACCGGCCATTTGCTTGGAGAGTTTATCCTGGAGCCGGAAGGCAGCAGCTATACGGCTCATAATATTCACAACAAGCTTGCGAGCCGGGATGAGTGGTTTTCACCCATTCAGGCCAAGGTTGGCCCGGACGGAGCACTCTGGGTTCTCGACTGGTATAACCTGGTGATTCAGCATAATCCGACGCCCGATGACTTTGAAACCGGTGAAGGCAATGCATATATAACTGAACTGAGGGATCGTCATCATGCCCGGATCTATCGTATAGCACATAAAGATGCAGATCATCGACAGGACATAAACCTGAAATACGCTACGCCCGCAGAGCTAATTGAGATGTTAACACATGATAATTTATTCTGGAGGCTGACAGCCCAGCGGCTTTTGGTTGGAAGGGGTGAGCAGGATGTGACAGAAAGGCTAATCGGCCTGGTTCGAAACCAGGAGGTTGACGAACTTGGATTGAACACCGGTGCCCTGCATGCGCTCTGGACTTTGCATGGGATCGGGGCTCTGGATGGATCTGACAATCAGGTGATTGAAGCGGCGGTGACGGCTTTGTATCATCCGGCTTCATCGGTCAGACGGTCAGCACTCATGACTTTGCCACGGAATGAGCAGGTCCTGGAACATATTCTGTCGGCCGACTTTTTACCCAACCCGGATGCTCCCGGTGAAATGTCATATACAATGCCCACCGGGTCGATGATGAGTACGAATCCGCAGGTTCGTCTGGCGGCTTTGCTGGCTGTTGCCGAAATGCCGGCTTCAGTACAGGCCGGCCGGGTTGTAGCCGAAACGATTGTAATTGAAGAGAATGCCAATGATCGATGGATTCGCGATGCAGCGACCGCTGCTGCTGCCAAAAATGAAATCGCATTTTTAGAGCACGCCCTGCAGAAAGTATTACCGGAAGATGCAGACAGTACCTTTAAAACCAACGTATCCCGGGTTCTTGAAAAGGTGGGACTTCATTATGCTTTGGGAGATCATCCGGAGCAGCAGGTAACAGGATTATTGCTTGCCATGGAGTCAGCCGATGAGGCGATCGGTTTGGGATTTCTTGAAGGGCTCACAGATGGCTGGCCGGACGATGCCATTCCTGTCATGGACGATTTGCTCGTAGAGCAGTTACGGGAAGTATTTTCAACACTCTCTGAAGAATTTGATCCTTACCTGGAAGAACTTGCTCAACAGTGGGATCGTCCTGACCTGCTTGATGCGGATGTAGCCGGCCACGTTGAGGAACAACCGGAGGATGAGGGAGCTCAGGCTGAAGATCATGAAATAACGCATACCGAGGCATATGTAGGGGCAGATATGGATTTTGAGGAAGGCGAAGTATCTGAAGTTGCTGAAGGCGATACACTGGTTATCCGATCATTCGGTGCGGATTTGAGTTATGATGTCACTGAAATACATGCCCGTGCCGGGGAAACCATTACCATCCGGTACGATAATTCGCAAAGCGCTATGCCTCACAATATTGTATTCGTAAACAGTGAAGCTGATATCCAACCGGTTGGAATAGCTTCATTGCGTGCCCAACGAAACGAGTATATTCCTGAAGATGAAGAATCCCTCGAAAAAATCTTTGGGTACACACCGTTGGCTCGACCGGGCGAAATCGTATATGTGACAATAACCGTACCTCCTCCGGGATCGTATCCATTTATATGCACATACCCAGGCCATTTTACAATGATGCAGGGTCGGCTAATTTCTTCGTAACGGATTCAGCCGACATTCCATTAACTAATTTCCACAATAATTATGGGAGCATTGGCAGCACTTGATTGGATTGTCATCGGGTTGTATTTCCTGATCATTGCAGTTTTGGCATGGTGGGTTATTCGGCAGCCGACAGATACGACAACGGACTATTTCCTTGCCGGACGTCATCTTGGATGGCTGATTGTCGGGGCATCGATCTTTTCTTCGAATATCGGTTCCGAACATCTGGTGGGATTGGCCGGTTCAGGAGCAACGGATGGTGTAGCTATGGCTCACTATGAGCTGCACGCCTGGTGTTTGCTGGTTTTAGGATGGGTTATGGTCCCGTTTTACCTGAGGTCCAAGGTGTTTACCATGCCTGAATTTCTGGAAAAACGATTTTCACCTATGGCAAGAGCATTGCTTTCGGGGATTTCGCTGGTAGCCTATGTATTAACCAAAATTGCTGTTGGTATTTTTGCAGGTGGAATTGTTTTCAGTGTATTGTTGCCGGATGTCCATTTTATGGGGCTCGACAGTTTTTGGCTGGGATCTATCCTGGTAATCGTCTTTACAGGTGCGTA
>SLOU01000062.1 GCA_007132385.1 Balneolaceae bacterium
GAAGCCGGCGATGAATCGGTGGTGATTATCAACTCCCGGGACATGACCGACCATATCATTCTTCAAAATAATCTGGAAAAAAGTAAAAAACAGCTGGCCAAAGCACAGGAGTTAGGGCGAATAGGCAGTTGGGAATGGACTGTCGGAGATGACACTTTTAGCTGTTCGGATCAGTTGTTTCACTTATACGGATTCAGGAATGAGGATCAGCCCCTTTCGATTTATACTTTTCTGGATCGTATTCATCCCGAAGACGCAAAAATCACCCGAAATATTATTGAAAAGAAAAATTGGGAAAAGAAATGCTTCAATATTGAACACAGGGTCATCCTGCCGGGAGGTTTTGAACGAATAATTTTCGGCTGGGGAGAAGTCGTTGCCGATAAAAAAGGGAAGCCGGTAAAAATAATTGGAGTCTGTCAGGATATAACTCAATTAAAGGAAGCCGAATCACGGCTGTGTGAGCACAACGAACAACTGAAAAAATTGACACAAAAGCGGGAGCAGATGCGGGAAGATGAGCGGTCCCGTATTGGCCAGGAACTTCATGACGATCTGGGACAGATGCTGACCGTTCTGAAAATAGATATCGCCATGACTGTTGGTAAAGCCAAAGAAAAATATGACGAAAATAGTCTCTCGGATTTGGGCCACGAATTGAATACGATTGAAAATCGCATAGATACCATCATTCGGGCTATCCAGAGGATTACTATGGAGCTCCGTACGGATGTTATTGATAATTTGGGACTTCATGATGCGATAGAATGGCAGGTACATGAGTTTATAAAACGTTCGGGCAAGCAGGTTTTTTTTAAAAATGATGCCGGAGAACTGGGGTTTTTAAATAGGAACCGGGCAATAGCCGTATACCGTGTGTTGCAGGAAGCCCTCACTAATATTCTGCGGCATTCGGATGCTACAAACGTCATTATCACTTTTAAAAAAAGTGATAATGTATTGCTCCTGCAAATACAGGACAATGGCAAGGGTGTTTCGAGAGACGAGATGAAAAAATCGAACTCATTTGGCCTCATTGGTATGAGAGAGCGATGTGATTTTTTGGGTGGGGAGTTAAATATCCTTAGCGAAAAAAGAAAGGGAACAAAGATCATAGTGAAAATTCCGATTACCAAACCGAATAAAAAAAGAGAAAAACACAAACGGCGTACAATTCATTTCAGAGGAGCATTATGATTAAAATTATCGTGACTGATGACCACCCGTTTATCCGGGAAGGACTGAAAAAGATTATTTCACAGGGTTATGCGGGAATCAAAGTGATCGGTGAAACTTCAAGCGGGGCGGATTTGATGAAGATGCTCGAAAAGATACTTCCAGATCTTGTTATTCTGGATATCAGTATGCCGGATAAAAATGGACTGGATGTTCTGAAAGAAGTTAAAACGTACTATCCACGGGTTCCGGTTCTGATACTGAGCATGCATCCGGAGGAACGATTCGCTATAAGAGTATTAAAGGCGGGCGCATCCGGTTATTTAGCTAAAAACAGTGGTTCGGAAGAGCTTATTAAAGCAATTCGGATGATCGTTGAGCAAAAAAAACGGTATATCAGTCCGCTCGTGGCTGAGCAGCTGGCGCAGATGATGGACAGTAGTAATAAATCGAACATGCACGAAATGCTCAGCGATAGGGAATATCAGGTCTTGTGCATGATCGCATCCGGAAAAGAAACCAAAGATATCGCCAGCGAGCTTTCCCTCAGCGTCCAGACTATCCATACGTACCGCTCCCGGTTGAAAGAGAAAATGAAACTGAAGTCTAATGTGGAGATTACACGATACGCTATTCAGAATAACCTGATTGACTGATCCGGCAGCATCCGGGATGGCATTGTTTTCTTACAGGGACATCACCACTGTTGTAAAACCATTCTGGATACACATTTATCGAGAATAAAAGAACCCATTGCCAAGAGAGGTTTCGCAATGACCAGCTGCTGACTATTGCAGGTATTCAAGGGTGTGATTCAAGAGGACATATTCAAGAGAATACAAGAGTTATCAGCTGGAGTTGGTTCGTTAACCGGCTTTCATTGTAATAAAAACTGGTGTGTATTGTTAGTGCATTTTGGTAGAGCATTGTAGTTTATAAGGACAATCATACCATGATAAATTATGACTACAGGTTAAATATTTTGTACGAGCTTGCACTTAAAAAAACCACAAAAGTTTCCAATTAGCTTTTATATCAAATGATCTTTTCAGTCGCGAACTTGTGAACAACTCAATAAATGTAATCAATCTGATATATGATCAAGTTAGTGATTGTTGACGATCACCCGTTGATTCTTGAAGGTATCAAGAAGATGTTGAGCAACATAGAGTTAAAAACCAAAGTCATCGGTGAAGCAACCAGCGCTAATGAAATGTTTGATTTACTAAAGCAAGGGAATGTTCCAGATGTGGTAATTCTTGATATCAATATGCCCGGCATGAGTGGAATGGATGCTTTGAAGTTACTACGACTGAATTATCCGGATCTTCCGGTTTTGATACTGAGCATGCACCCGATTGATCACTATGCTGTCAAAAGTTTACAATTAGGTGCCAGCGGATATCTGACCAAGGACAGTATCTCTGAAACCCTGGAAGAAGCCATTGATAAAGTGGTAAATAAGAAAAAAAAGTATATCAGTCAGAAAGTAGCTGAAATGCTGACCGAACAGATTGACCTCGATTTCCACCAGCCGCTGCATTTCAACCTTTCCGAAAGGGAATACCAGGTTATGTGCCAAATAGCATTGGGTTTTAAAGTACATGAAATTGCCGGGGAACTTTCTCTGAGCAATCGGACCGTACATACTTATCGCAAACGGGTGATGGAAAAGATGAAAATGAGATCCAGTGTGGAAATTGCTTTGTATGCACTGAAAAACAACCTGATTGATAAACAGGATAAAGAGTCCAATATATGATAGTCATACAAATGATTTGGTGACAGAAGTAATGAAAGACAATGGCATGTTCAAGAATTTGGAGAACAACAATATGCAAAGCAATACGACCAAACCGGTTTTTATCACGCAGGATGCTTCGATGATGACTCTATATCAGAATGTGAAGTTGGTGGCCCGATCCAATGCACCTGCTATCATTACTGGGGAAAGTGGTACCGGTAAAGAGGTGCTGGCCCGGTTGCTGCATTTTCACAGTCCCAGATGTAACCATCCGTTTGTTGCACTTAATTGCGGTGCACTTCCGGAAGATATCGTGGAAAGCGAACTGTTTGGGCATGAGAAGGGCTCTTTTACTGGTGCTGTTAACAGAAGAAAAGGTTGTTTTGAACAGGCTGATAATGGCATTCTCTTTCTGGATGAAATCGGAGAAACAAGTCAGCGAATTCAGGTTAAACTGTTGCGTGCCGTTGAATTGAAAAATTTCAGACGAGTCGGAGGCTCTGAAG
Source organism: Balneolaceae bacterium (assembly GCA_007132385.1). Lineage (GTDB taxonomy): Bacteria > Bacteroidota > Rhodothermia > Balneolales > Balneolaceae > SLOU01. The sequence continues at coordinate 3,427 of SLOU01000062.1, forward strand.
AGACCCAAACTGATGTTCAGATTGTTACCGCAACTAATCGTGACATCGCCGTAATGATGAACGACGGCAAATTCCGGGAAGACCTATATTACCGTTTGAGTGTTATTGAACTGAATATTCCCCCGTTGCGCGACCGCCGTTCCGATATTCCTTTGTTAAGCGAATATTTCCTTTCAAAATTCTTGCAGGAGCATGACCTTCCTGAAAAATATTTTTCCAACGAATTTTTGAACCATCTGATGAACTACGGCTGGCCGGGGAATGTGAGGGAGTTACGAAATGCCATCGAACGGTGCGCCATTATGTGTACCGATTCGGAAATTCACACCGATTACCTGCCCAAGGCGATCTGCAGCTCGGAACCCGAAATGACCGGTTCAAAAAATCTTCAAAACAGCAGCGATCATATTGCCGGCACCAACGGAACGAATAGATGCGCTTTCAGTGAAAGCAATTCAGGCGGAAGCAATTCCAGGAACAACAACACCGGAGATTGTGAACAGCTTACTATTCCGATCGGTACATCCATGGAAAATGCCGAACGTATGATCATCAGGCAAACCTTGTCCTACACCGATAACAATATTTCAGAAGCTGCCCGCGTCCTGGGGGTCAGTCGAAACACATTGCATAATAAATTGTCGCGATTCAAAATATGATTCCGGTACTCAGAGCTCGTCTTTGACGGCTTGCAGTAGCTTGTCACGCTGTCCTTGCGGCTGATTCGATTGGTGGCCGCCTCCGAGTTCCCAGATGATGGTGCCGCCGATGCCGCGTTCCCGGGCATAACGAATTTTTTCACGTATGACACGCTCATCA
>SLOU01000018.1 GCA_007132385.1 Balneolaceae bacterium
AAAAAATGAATAACGACAAAGAGATTCTGGATACAGTTGATTTGGATAAATTTGCTCATGAAGATATGGGAGACGACCATGTCGGGTCTTCCGTAGAAACTCCATTGAGAAGAGATGCTTTCGACCTTACAGACAATGAAAAGATTGAAGTTATACAGAAGCATTTTAAATCGATCATGGATACTCTTGGCCTGGATACTGAAGACGAGAGTTTGAAGGGTACCCCCTACAGGGTTGCCAAAATGTATGTAAAAGAGATTTTCAATGGATTAAATCCGAAAAACAAACCGGTTGCCAAAAAATTTTCCAACAAATATATGTATGGGGATATGGTAATCGAAAAAAACATACAGGTTACCTCTTTTTGCGAACACCACTTTTTACCATTTCTTGGAAAGGCACATGTCGGCTATTTTAGCAGTGGTAAAGTTATCGGACTTTCAAAAATTAACCGGATTGTAGATTATTATTCCCGGCGGCCACAGGTTCAGGAAAGACTGACATTACAAATTGCCAATGAATTGCAGGAAGCACTTGATACAGAAGATGTAGCTATTTTTATCGAAAGTAAGCACTTGTGTGTGTCGATGCGCGGCATCCAGGATACGGCAAGCAGTACGGTGACATCCGAATACAGAGGTAAATTCAAACAAACACATACCCAGGATAAGTTCATCGACTACATTAAAACGAAAACCGAGATGTAAACTGAGGGCGAACAAGCCGAATGAAGAGTGAAGCCGATCGTTTCCCGATACATCTATATAACAGCCTGACCCGTCAAAAAGAAACACTCGAACCTATATCCCCACCAAACATAGGTCTGTATGTGTGTGGCCCGACGGTTTATGGCGACCCGCACCTCGGACATGCCAGAGCAGCTATAACGTTCGACGTGGTCTATCGCTACTTGGAATATTTGGGTTACAAGGTACGATATGTGCGGAATATCACTGATGTCGGACATCTGGAAAACGAGGAAACTGATTCCGGGGAAGACAAGATCGCAAAAAAGGCCCGGCTTGAGCAGCTTGAACCGATGGAAGTCGTCCAATATTATACCAACAGGTATCATGACGGGCTGATTTTACTCAATTGCCGCCGCCCAAGCATTGAGCCAACAGCTACTGGACATATTATCGAACAGATCAAATTCGTAGAGAAAATTCTTGAAAATAAGATGGCTTATGAAGTAAATGGCACGATCTATTTTGATCTGGCTGCTTACATAAAAGGACATCAATATGGGGTGTTGTCGGGCAAGGTTCTGGAAGAGCTTCAGGCCGGCAGCCGCGAAACAGAAGGACTGGATGAAAAACGCAATCCTCATGATTTTGCACTCTGGAAACGTGCTGAACCTGAACACATCATGCGGTGGGATTCTCCCTGGGGTGAAGGATTCCCGGGTTGGCATATTGAATGCTCAACAATGAGTACCAAATACCTCGGTGAGACCTTCGATATCCACGGAGGCGGACTGGATTTGCAGTTTCCACATCATGAGGCTGAGATAGCACAGTGCAGGGGAGCTTTTGGATGTGATCCGGCCAGATACTGGATGCACAATAATATGGTGACGATTGATGGCGCCAAGATGAGTAAATCAGCCGGGAATTTTATTACCCTGGATCAATTGTTTAAGGGTGATCACCCGTTTCTGGATAATGCCTATCATCCGATGGTTGTCCGTTTTCTAATGCTGCAATCCCATTACAGAAGCAAAATTGATTTTTCCAATGAGGCCCTTCAAGCAGCGGATAAAGGGTACCGGAGATTGATGGACGCTTTAAAATTGACAGAGGAATTAGATTTCAAAGAAGGGAGTGAGAAAGGTGAACTGGACGATGAGGTGAACCGGTACTGTGATGCCTGCTTTCAGACGATGAGTGACGATTTCAATACGGCAAAAACCCTTGCTGCCCTGTTTGAATTGTCATCCAAAATCAACAGCTTTTATCACAAACAGCTTAGTGAGCGTGATTTTTCCGGGGAGGTCTTTGATCGCATGATACAAACGTACCGACTTTTTATTAATGATATTCTGGGATTGAAAAGCATCGAGGGAAAACAAGATGATCATCTTGAAAAGCTTGTTGGAATTTTGATCGATATACGGGCAAGGGCCCGCGCAAGAAAGGATTTTGAAACAGCCGATAAAATTCGTGATGATTTGGCAGCAGCAGGTATTCTATTGAAGGATGAAAAAAGTGGAAAAACAACCTTCAAAATCAAACCCTGAAATGACATCCTTACCAGGGAAATTCCTAATACTGCTGGTCAGGTTTTACCAGGCAGCTATATCCCCATGGCTGGGACCGTCGTGCAGGCATATTCCTTCCTGTTCTCATTATATGATCGAAGCGATTCGCGAGTGGGGGGCGGTCAAAGGCACCTGGCTGGGAATCCGGCGCCTGTTGCGTTGTCACCCGTGGGGCACCAGCGGCCACGATCCGGTACCCAAACGCGGGGACAACCCATAAACAGAAAGCGATTGGCATGACAACCGGTGAATGTCGGAACGAAAAAGGATGATCGTCCGGGCAGTCAATTTTTTTACCAACTGTCTTATCCTGCGATATCCGGGCTGATTTTAGCTGCAAAATTTTCTAACAACCGGGTAGTCAATTCCCTGAATTACCATTAGCGAAACGTATATTGAATCCCTAACTTTTAAATTATCAACAACGAATAACTTTGAACTTGATCTGATGTTTGCTGAACGCAAAGACAAAAAACAGATTGAACTTGGCACTGAGCTGGCACCTGCTTTTAACGAGCATGGATTGATTCCATGTATTACGAGTGATGCGGGTACAGGGGAGATTCTGATGTTTGCCTGGATGAACCGGGAAGCGTTTAAATTGACCCTGAAGACAAAAAAAGCCACTTACTTCAGCCGAAGCAGGGAAAAAATTTGGGTGAAAGGAGAATCCTCCGGCCGGGTACAGCATATTAAGCAAATACTGGTTGATTGCGATCAGGATGTTATTCAGCTCAGAGTGGAAGTAGAAGGAGAAGGGGTTTGCCACCGGGGATACCGGAGCTGTTTTTACAGGGAAATATCAAATCCGGAGACCGGACGTCTGACATTCGTGGAAGATGCACCTGCCTTTGATCCGGAAGAGGTTTACGGGAAAAATAAAAAGTAAAGTTTATACAGCAAAGTAATCGCCGATGAAAGAATCTATAAAAAAAAATTACCCGAATGCTGAAAAGGGCAGCCGTATTACCGAAACATGTATAGAAAGATTAAGCAACGAATTCCACTTTAATCTTCAGAAAACCCTTATGGCGACCTCGGTTTGCAGTGATGAGGTGATCCGTTCGGCAACCGATTTCCGTGGGCATCTCGGGATCGAGAATCCGTTTCAGCTCGGTGGGCTGGCTGGTTATCCCTTTGCGGGTCTGACCGGACTGAAGGCGTTCCTGAGTCATGTACCGAACGATGGGTACGCGATGATTCTCTTTGGTCCGCATATTGGGGTCACCACGCAGGGGGAAATCGGATATATGAAACGTAAAGGTCAAACTGAAAAATCGGGGTGTTGCGGGGCTTTACAGGCGATTACCGGTAGTTTGAAAAAAATGAAGAATGAAAGCAAGGCCGACCCGGAGCTTGATTATCAATTATGGAAAATTGAATCGGACCTTCGAAAGAAGAATATGGATATAGAAGGTGATCAAGAACCATTGGTATCTGTAACCAACCAGACTTATCAGTTTATTTATGAAAAACTGACAAGACTCACTGATATCTCTCCCGGGCTGATCGGGAAAAAACGGCTTGCCCTGATCGGAGGAATTATTATCAATACTGATCACGGTTTTGATGATTGGTTTGATTTACAGTGTTTTAAGGTTATTTGAGGACGGCTGAGGGCTATACAAACCTGTTAACTTATCTGAGTGAGATATTCCGAAAAACTACCGATGAAATAAAAGGCATTGCTATTCAGAAGGAGCTTTTCTTTTCGGGTTAAAGTGTGTATAATCATACACACAAATATATGGACTGTATGCAGGCAGTAGACAATAGATGGTGGCAAATGTATTTACCTTATATAACCAGATTGAATCAAATCGAGCTAAGTAAATCCATTGACTGATAAAAGTATTACAGCGAAACTACTTTGGGACCGGTTCGGGATCGGTGTATCCGGAATTTGTGCGATACACTGTCTGATATTACCGGTCCTGATTTCGATACTGCCTCTGTGGCCGGCTCTATCAGCCGCATATGAGTGG
>SLOU01000227.1 GCA_007132385.1 Balneolaceae bacterium
GGGTTCAAATTCGTTTGCCAGTTCAACAATAGAACGGCCACTGCGGGCTAATTCAATCATTTTTCCCCGAAATTCCCGGGGATAGGGTGCTCGTGTTTTTGGCATAATAGAACTCCTTTTTTCAAGTATAAGGATGTCCATTAAACCGGGTCAACTCCAATTGTAAGCTTCCCTAAAAACTGTGAAATTCAAAAGTAGAGGTTTCGGTTACGTTAACAGCTCCACGGGTGTCTTATACCCGAGAGATTTATGGGGTCGTTTATGGTTATAATCGTACTTCCATTGCTCGGCTTTTTCACGCACTTCGTCGAGCGTTTTGAACACATAGGCATTCAGTAGTTCATTTCTTATCGTTCCGTTTAGTCGTTCGATGTACGCATTCTGAGTCGGCTTGCCCGGCTGGATAAAAGCCAGTGTCACCTTGTTCTCTTTGCACCACATATCCAGTTTGTGGCTGATAAATTCCGGACCGTTATCCACCCGGATCATATCCGGTAGTCCACGGCTTTCCTTCAATCGGTCCAGAACCCGTATCATCCGCAAGGCCGGAAGACCTGTATCAGCTTCGATCCAGAGCACCTGCCGGTTGTAATCATCAATCACGTTCAGCATCCGGAAACATCGTCCGTCCCAGAGACTATCATGCATATAATCCAGGCTCCATACCTGGTTGGCAGCCTCCGGCTGGAACCGTCTGGCGGATTTCTGCTGACCTGTCCTGTACTGCAAAGAAACCCTGCAAATTCTACGGATAACGAAATGACATGCAGTGAATTAGTCATCTGATTCAGATTCAATGATACATACAACTCATGTACAACCTGTTGTAACACTTATCGTCATGTGATGATATACCTTGTTGGTGTGTTAATTATATCACAAAAATCCGACATATCGGATAACCCCAATTTTATGAAAGTAAATAATTTTTTTAATGTCACAATTACGGCTTCACTATTTTTGGCCGCATCTATAGTTGAATGCGACATCAGCAACAGGGCATTCAACATCTAAACAGGTAAGCGGAAGGATCTATGCCGCTGATATGGCTGATCCTACACCGGCGAATTTAACAACTGCAGTTGAGGATATGACCACTGCATATGATGATGCTGCAGGACGAACAGGCCCCGACTTTGTTGAACTTTATTCCGATGAAATTGGCGGCAAAACACTATCTCCCGGCCTCTACAAATGGAGTAATACAGTTCTGATCACCGAAGATGTAACTTTTTCAGGTGATGAAGACGACGTCTGGATTTTGTAGATCGCTGATAATGTTACCATGGGCTCCAATGTAATTATTACCCTGAGTAGCGGTGCACAAGCCAAAAACATCTTCTGGCAGGTAGCCGGAGAAGCAAGCACTGGCACATCCTCGCATTTTGAGGGAATCATCCTTTCGATGACCGGCATCACACTGAATACTGGTGCTTCACTAAATGGCCGAACTTTAGCTCAAACAGCTGTTATTTTCGACGCCAATACAGTAGTGGAATCCCAATAATCAATAGACGCTTATAAATGTACTTTTTTGCATTTATAACTTATTGTAACCAAGGCAGTTCTGTTGATAGTAGAGCTGTTTTTTTTTGCGTACGGCAGGGCGTAGTTGCTATAGGGTGGAAGTCCCGAACACCCCTGATAACTGGAAGTGTTAGCTGACGGCAAGGGTGCTCTGAGTGATCGGGGATATGAATGAAGTCTGAGGCAACGATCGGATCCGACGAACTGGAACCACATACAACGGCGATGCAGGTGGGTAAATCTGCTAAACAAGATATAAAGCACCGATTGTTATCCAGGAGCTTGCAGGTGTAAATGCGGGCTAATCAGAAGAGATTGAAAATGAGTTACATCAGCTTAAGGAGATAAATATCGAAAAAGAGATATTTATGAAGATTCCTGAACAATACCAGGTGCTGACTTAATGTTCGGGCTCATTATCTGACCGAAACAAGGTAAACAAATCATCCAGTACCAAATACATTCCGGGTAAAATCATAAGAGTGAGAAAAGTCCCTACGATCAACCCTCCGATAACGGTTACTGCCAGAGGCTGTAATATTTCATATCCTTCACCTAATCCAATGGCGAGCGGCAGCATTCCGAATATGGTTGTCAATGTGGTCATCAGGATCGGCCGAAACCGGACCCTGCCGGCTTCTGTTATGGCTTCAAGCAACGTCCGGTTTTCCTGTTGACGGTAATTTTCTGCAAACTCCACTAATAGAATGGCATTGTTAACCACAATACCGGTCAGAAATACTACCCCGAGCAGTACTGAGGCGCTAAGTGGCAGGCCTGTTATCCAAAGGGCGGCAGCAACACCAATCAACGCAAAAGGAAGAGATAAAATAATGACCAGTGGACTGAAAAGTTTTTCATATTGAATGGCCATTACCACGAAGACAAAGAAGATAGCTAACATGATCGCCAGTTGAAGAGCCCGACCCGATTCTTCAATGGCTTCCTGTTCACCTGCATATATCAGGCTGTACCCATCCGGCAGTGTAAAACCTTGCATGGCCTCCTGGACCCGGTTTCCAACTTCTCCAACTGTTGCCTCATTCAGATTTACAGTAGAGTTGATCCAGACCACACGAATCTGGTTGAAACGCTCGATGTGAGCCGGACCGGTGGTTTCTTCGAACGATACCAGGCTTCCAAGCGGTACGGATTGCCCGGATTGATTCAGGATCGGTATCTGACCGATTCCTTCCACGGTTCCGGTTACATCACGTGAATAGCGTACACGAATGGGATATTCAAATCCTCCTTCAACATACTGTGTAGACACAATACCTTCTACAGCTCCATGCAGAAAATTAGCTACTGCATCGGAGGTTAGTTGAAGTTGTGACGAGCGGTCTTCATCCACCCGGATCAGCATTTGGGGAATGCGTTCATCCCGCCCGATCTGTATGCTTCCGATTCCTTCGATTGCTTCCATGCGATTGTATGCCGATCGAGCCAGTTCATCAAGCCGATCCAGATCTTCACCGATAATACCTACCGCGATATCCGCATCGACAAGACTGGTCTGAAGCCCTTCAATACGGGGTCCGCGTACCCGCTGCTGAATAAACGGCAGGCCTAGGTCCCGAACGCTGTTCTGAAACTCTGTGACCCACTCTTCAGCGGGATAACCTCTGCGCTCGGAGTGAGGAACAAGCTGTACCACACCGTCAATCATCCCGCCGCGAACGGAGATCTGTCCGCCGCGAAAGTAGCCTCCAACTGTCATATACATCGTCTCAACGTGCGGCATTTCTTCAATTGTCTCCTTCAGGATGTCGGCCACTTCATTGGTCGGTTCGATAGAAGTGCCCGATGGCAGGGTGAAACGAAACGTAATACGGCCGTCATCAACCGAAGGAAGAAATTCGGTGCCCAACCCGCGAATTAGCCAAATACTTCCAATCAACAACAAAATAGAAGCGATAATAAATAACCATTTTCGCCTGAGGGTTTTCGCCAATGCGGTATCATAACCATTCCGGAGCCGGTCAAAACCGCGGTTAAAGCCCCGGATAATTTTTGTATTGGACAATCCTCGTTTTTCACCGGAATCCTTAAACATTGCAGACAAAGCCGGTACCAGTGTGACTGCTGCCAGCAGGGATGCTACAATGGCAAATGCGATGGTAAAAATCAGTTCACGGAAGAGTAGTGCCGCCAGACCCGTGATGAGCAAGAACGGCAATACTGCGGCCAGATTGGTCATGGTTCCGGCAACGACGGCTGACAGAACCTCACTTGAACCTTCATGTGCAGCCTGTTTGGGACTTTTACTCAATTCGGTTTGGTGGCGGAAAATGTTCTCGATCATTACAATGGCATTGTCAATCAACAAGCCAACACCGAGAGCAAGTCCTCCGAGGCTCATGATGTTGAGTGTGAGTCCGCCGGCATTCATCAATATAAACGTGGCGACGATGGCAACCGGAATCATCAGAGCCACAATCAGAGACCTCCGGACACTTCCCAGGAAAAGCAGGATGATAATCATCGCAAGAAGACCACCGAGTATAGCTGCTATTGTGACCGATTCGATGGAGGAGATGATAAAAAAAGAATCATCCCGGATTACTTCGATCTCATAATCGGGTGTGATAAACCCCGAATCCTGAAGCTCATTCAGCCGGCTTTGGATGTTTTCGATGACCGTAACGGTATTGGCCTGCGGCTGTTTCATGATCGAGACCTGGACAGA
>SLOU01000017.1 GCA_007132385.1 Balneolaceae bacterium
ACTGGCTGAAAGAAGGAGCCGAACGTGAAGTGAAAATTATCTTACCTGAGCTGCTTTTTGAGAAGCAAAACGGTGATGGGTACTAGAGATAATAGTGAAGCACTTTCAAAATAAAGACGATAAAATTAAAAAGTAACATCATATAAAAATGCATTTTTTTTAGGGCTATGCATTGGTTGTTTATACAATTAATCGCACCTCCACACAAACTCTTATTGAGGTGCTATGATCTCAACATGATTTATAAAAATATTACGTTGTTAGCAATCTTTATCTACAACGGCTGCCATCAGTTCTGTGAGGCTGACGGTGAAGGGATGGCTTGACTGTCGACCACCTTTGTAACCCGACAATCTCGTCACATCGACTATTATTCCCTCAAACTCTACGTCTGTGGCCAGCACAAGGGCATTGTAAACATAATAGACCTGCCCTGCTGCCTGCGGATCATGCGGATATCCGTCCTCTTCCAGCTGTGACCTCAGCATTATGTGCGGACCTCCTCCGTTTAGCTTGAATAAAAGCGAACTTTTTTTCTCACTTTTCCCGTGCAAAAGCAAATACCGCGCGCCGGCAGTCTTTGCATTCATCGGCAAAGCCCCCCTGCGTTTAGCATCTGCCCTGAAATTATACTGCCCGGTCTGCTGTATCCAGGCCAGTTGCTCAGGTGTCTGGTAATACCCCACCAGTACCCAGGTTTCATCTGGATTAAGCAATTTGGATTTATCAATGAACTCCGGAACGGCAGCAGCCAGTTTTACGTCATCAGACGATTCCTTCTCATGTACCCGCTTTGTATGAATTGCCATCTTCTCACGCTGGGAGATCCGGCTGATAAATAAATCCCGGACCTCAACTATAAACGCTCTTAGCTCATCCGTTCCGCCTGCCTCTTTTGAGGGGTTTACTGCAAAAGCACCAAGCCCTGGAATAATCTCATGAAAACCACGGCGTTCAAGTGACTTGGCCCCGGGGTACAGCACATAGGCACCGCCCGTTCGCCGAATCGCATCTTTATAGGCATGCATTTTGAGAAGATCGGCATTCTTGTAGTATTCTTTTCGTTCTTCATTTTTTTGAATGTTACGAAGCTGATTTTTTATCTCTTCAATAATCAACATATTTTGTTCTTCAGAGAAAAGATCGAGCTTGGTATCATCGTCCAGCCAGTACAGATTCTCAAGGAATACGCTATCACTCTCAGCCTGACTCGCATGTCCTGCACTTGTTAGCGCCTTGCAAATCTGATCCCAGTTGATCCCATCTGCTTCAAATCTGACGATTTTAGCACCATTAAATGCGTTTTCAGCGGGAAGCAGGCCCAGTAGGTTTTTGACTTTGTACTTTGCATCAAAATGAATGTGCACTATGAGCTCGTTTGATTCCGCCTGGTCCTCTGTTATGCTTTCGGGCCACATTGATAAGGTATAATCCGGATACATGTCGGCTGTCCAGCTTCCCGAACCCGAGACCCGTTCTGAATTCATGAAATCCGTGTAACCTTGGAACGACCGGCTATAGCTGAAACGGATATTCAGATTACGGGCAGGATTCCTGTACACTCCACGAAGCGGAATATGACGTCCCTTCCGCAATTTTATATCCAGACCCCTCGAAGAAATCTCTACCAGTTCATCAAAGCTTTTTGGCGGAATGTCAAAAACCGATACAAACACATCCAGTAGGTGAAAAAAAAGCCAGTACTCATAAAGCGTGGCGACATCCTTTTTGCGGCCTCCGTACACATGATCGCCCCCTTTCCACACCAGCTTCGCGGCCAGATCAAACATCAGCCAGGTACGGAGAATCTCCCGGTAACCCTCTTTGCGCTGCAGAACCGGACTGTTCAACGGAAGTGATTCTGCCCGCGAAATCTCGCGGAAAAGAGAGTGATGCAGATGAGACTCAAGCCGGACCATGACAGCCTTCGCCTCGGCCTGCAGCCCAGTGGCGCTTCCTGCATGTTTATGAATACTTGTGCAATACTGCAGAAAAGTTTCCAGCGCATGTTTAACAAACCGGTTTTCGCTAGTATCAAAAGAGTCTGTCTTGCGGGAAGAGGTAATGCGTACAGGCACAGACTGCAGTCCGGCACGGGTTTTTAGATAGTGCGAATCGGGAACCTCTGAGCGGTTTCCGACATTGGTGATCTCCCTGAGATTATTACGTGAAAAACGCCTCATACGCCGGATGTCAACAGGTTCCTGAGTATGTGACCAGCGGGTTACAGGATGTGTAACCACACGATGTATTGCCTCGGCGAAGTCTTCGGTATCAATAACCGACTTAATAAAGGCAAAGCGCTGATAAAGCGCCCGTTGTTTCTCCTCCTCCGGGCCGTAATCCGGTTCAAAAAAGTGCGTTGTCGGGGCACTGGACTGCATGACCAGGTCAGTACACTTTTCCGTGATAAACTCTAGCATGGATCGGTAATCTTCCCGGTAGCCGGTTTTAAGCGACTGAATTTCCAAGTGGACTTTTCCGACAGGCTTATCAACTGGATGGCTTAAAACAGCAATTTCAATGGTTCCAGTGTAGATATTCGTCGAAATCTGCCCGACATGCTTTTTTGTTAAATGGGATCGTACGATGCCGTATCCGCCGGCGTCGGAAAGTGTAAAGTTGGGATCAGACAGCTCAAAATCATAGAAACAACCCTCGTAAAGTTGCCATTCGGGCTCCGTTTCAGCCTGAGTGGGATCAGCCAGACGATGGAGTGTGCCTTCAGATTTCGGTACAATACGAAGGGTAAGACCTCTTTCAATATCATCCAACAGGATGACGGCTTCGTCCTTAGACTCAGTGATATTACCGGTAACACTTCTCATTAGGCCTCGGCGAAGCTGGTAAACCCATTTTCAACTGCATTACGGTGCATACGGATTATTTTTTCCATGGACAAAGGGTAACGAACCATTCCAGATTCCATAAGACCTGTTTTATCAGAAGATGCGGCATCTTTTAAGAACTTAGTATCTACAAATGCCACCATTTCCGAATCATCCTTGAATGTGTTTGGCTCGAGACAAAGTTTTGCCAGTATTTTAAGTACGGGAACAAGTTTGTTTCTGGAACCATGTAACTTGGGAAGCAGCTTCTGCATGATCGCGATATCCATTTTGTCATCACGATCCTCAGAACTGTTTCCGGTAGACTCCGCGAGAACACCCAGCTGATGAAGAAGAATGCGGATTTCATTGGCGGTACGGTAGCCGAATTCAGCTCCGGTTTTGCTTAATTCCCTGAAAAAATCGTTTAATACTATTTTCGAGTTAGAATCCAATATTTCAGGCTTGCGATCCTGATAGAGTTTCAGGAATGATGCACCCATGGTAGCTCCCTTGCCATTCAGCGACTCCGTTACATTGCCGAGCTTGTTTTTAAGGAATTTTTCCATTTCCAACGTAGATATTCTGAACTCAATAGTATTAGCACGGTCAAGTACCTTCGGACTGAACATATGAGTGGTTTCATCAATATTGACGGTTCCAATGACGAACAGATTCTGCGGAAATTTTATATCTGTTGGGATTAGTGATTGTCTGTCATGATCGTCATCCTCACTAAATTCGGGAGAATTGGACGGTTTTAATCCCTTCTCAACAGAATGAAGCGGGATGGCCTCGCTGGATTCCATTGTACTAAGGAAATCAGCGAAATAGCGCTCAACATGACTCAGATTCATTTCATCTAGAATCAGGAAAAAGGGACGTTCAGAGTTCTTTTTCGCTCTGAAAATAAGCTGCAATACCCCCGAATCCGGCAGTATGTATTCATTGTTATTCAATGCATTCGGATAGCCGAGTAACGGCTCACGGTTAATCCAGTCAGACCCGACCGGTACAATAAGATACTGTTCAGACTTGAAGTCTGAGTTCTGTCGACCTTCTTTTCCATCAGCAGCTTCATGCGTGGCATCATAATGCTCACAAATCCACTGAGCAAAAGACTGAGCCAACTTGGTTTTCCCGGAACCGGAAAGGCCGGTAAGTATGACGAATGGTTTGGTGAGTATGGATGCACAGAATCTTGTGATTAATTCATGCGAAAAAATTAAACCGGCTTTACTAAGATCTCTTTCAAATCGCTCGATGTCCATATTCTCAGATTTAGACGGGGTTCGTTTCAAATATTCTGATGACTCAACGAGTGGTAAGTCACTGCCAGTTTTTTGTTTGAA
>SLOU01000067.1 GCA_007132385.1 Balneolaceae bacterium
GAATTCAACCAAAATCAAATACCGATTCAGATGTCAACACCGGAAAGAGCTATATTGGAGATGCTTTCTCATGTTCAATCCGAGGCTGGTTTTATGCATGTCTGGCAAATCATGGAAGGACTTGCCACATTGCGACCTTATTTGTTACAGGAACTGCTGGAAAAGTGTAATTCTGTAAAAGTAACCCGTCTGTGTCTGTATATGGCAGAGAAAAACCAATTACAATGGGTTGAGCGTTTGGAAAAAGACAAGTTCAATCTCGGTTCGGGAAAACGGTCTGTTGTAAAGGGTGGCAAACTAAATAATAAATATCAGATCACGGTACCGGAAAGACTGGAAGAGGATTCATGGATATAAGAGATACAATCTACTACAGACAGGTCGATCTTCTGCTGCAAATTCTGCCGGAGATTGCAAAGATCGATGAGTTTGCGTTAAAGGGAGGCACGGCCATCAATTTATTTGTCAGAGATCTGCCCAGGCTCTCAATGGATATTGATTTGACCTATGTACCGGTCAAAGACAGGGAGACCTCACTTAATAGTATCCACAATCATTTGCAAAATATTTTTGATCGGTGCCAATCCCTATTTCCGGATGACTATATCACAAAAAAACAGCAAAAAGGGCTTCTGTTTGGATTGATAATCACCCATGGAGGTGCTTCTGTAAAAATTGAACCGAATACAACCATACGCGGTACCGTTTTTCCGCCGGTCCATAAGATACTGTCTCCAAAAACGGAAGAGTTGTTTGGACGTAGTGTAAAAGTCCAAACGCTTTCAATAGAAGATCTTTATGGAGGGAAGCTATGTGCCGCAATGGATCGACAACATCCGCGTGACCTGTTTGACGTATATTTTCTATATAAAAATGAAGGACTCACAGACAAGATCCGCCAAGCCTTTCTCGTCTACCTTTTAAGTCATAACCGGCCCATCTCTGAATTGCTTGCTCCGCAATTGAAAGACAATCTTGACGAAACGTATCACGAGACGTTTGAGGGAATGATGTTTGATCCGGTATCTCTGGATGAATTGATTGATGTCTGGAAGCAGGCAGTAGAAAAATTGAACCGAGACTTTACAGATGACGAACGAGAGTTTTTGCTAAGCTTCAAAAGAAAATCACCCCAATGGGATCTGTTTCCGGTTAAAGGTATCCAACACCTGCCGGCGGTTAAATGGAAAATGTTAAACTTGAAAAAAATGAGATCTCAAAAGCATGAAGCGGCATTTAAAAAGTTGGAGAAGATTTTGAGAAGTTGATTCGATAATAGGTGAAATGAACCCCCTTCATCGGTGAATCAAAAAGTTGGTACATTAGTGGGTACAAAGATGTTAAAATCGGCTTCTATGTGCCTTAAACCTGATTTTTCGATCCACTCATAATCGATTGGTCGCAGGTTCAAATCCTGCCGGGTCCACTTCTTCATTTTAAAAATATACTCCCTGCACCTTTTCCTTCTTATTTTCGAACGATATCTTAAATTGAGCTCCTTTATCAAGTGATATAAACGAGTAATTTGCTTTCAACTGGCTGGCCAATGTCTCGATTAGCTTCAGTCCAAGGGTATCTTCTCTGCCCTTCGGATTAAAGTCATCAGGCAGTCCTTTTCCATCATCTTCAATGGTTAAGGTGGTTTTACCATTCCTTTCGAACAGAATAACGGTCATTGTTCCGGATTCCCCCTCATTAAATGCATGTTTTAGCACATTGGTTACAGCTTCGTTTATAAGTAACGAGAAAGGAATCGCCAGGTTGATATTAAGAACTATCGGTTCGAGATTGAATGTTATATCCAAATCTGATACCCCATAGGACGAGGTTGTACCATCAATGAGCTTCCGGATACTTTCATCCATCTTCAAATTGGTAAAACTTGACGATTGGTAGAGAAGTTCATGAATATTTGCCATCGTTTTTATCCGGCTCATACTATCAAGTAGTTTTTCCTTGACCCGCTTATCCTGAATCTCTATTTCATCCGTGATATCTATTGAAACTCCCCCTAACTTGTCTTCATTTATCGGAAATAAATTGGTCTTGTAAAACCGTTTCCCCATTTTTGTCTCAAAGCTTTCATCAAACTCATGAGACTCTCCTGACTTCAGAACTTTCTGATCGTTATCGGAAAACTGATGAGCTTCATCCTCATCAAACAGTTCGTGCACTGTCTTACCGATTTCCATAGTTTTGCCAAAGTCAAAAAGAGATCTGAAGTTTTGGTTCATATATAGATGTTTTCCTTTATTATCTCTCACCCATATCGCTGTGGATGTCTGATCCGCAAGTTCTTCCAGCAGCATCTGATGCCGTTCTGCATGATCTTCTGTCTCTTTCAGATCACTGATGTCCACAATCGCCCCGATAATTTTATCCGGGCTCCTATCCTCTTTGCGGTCTACATATTTGTTGTTCATTACATATTTATACGACCCATTATACGTCTTGATTCGGTACATCAACTTCACCTTCTCAGCATCGCCCTCCACCGTCGATGAGACATCGTGAATCACTCGCTCGAGGTCATCCGTGTGGATCTTGTCAAGCCACCAGTCGTAGTCCACAAACCGCTCTTCATTTGGATATCCAAGAATATCGGTCAGTTCATCACCCCAGAGCAGCTCACCGGAATCCCAATCCAGTTCGTATACCAAATCTGTAGCTACATCCACTACTTTTTGAAATTTCTCCTTGAGTGCATAAACTCCGCTCACAGCTTCTTTTTCTTCATTTATATCTCGTGCAGAACAATACCACAAGTCATTTTTTGTGGTAAAGTTACACTCGAACCATCGTTTTGTACCCTGTTTGTCTATAAGCCGGAGATGTATTGAATAGCGTCCGTCTATTTTATTTTCCGAAGAAAACCAAACCTCAGCGGCATTAGTGGAATCTTCATCACGATTTAACAAATTGACAAAATGGGTTTGCAGCAAACGCTCGGGTGAATATCCGAGGGTCTTTTCTACATCACTATTCATATCAATAATTTTCCCAGATTCATGTTGAATCATAAATGTGATATCTGCCGAATTTTTTAATAATATCGACTGTTTCTCTCTTTTAAGTGGTCATTTAGCTTATAATAGTGCAGCTTATGAACTGTTTCAGCTGCCAGCATCTGTAAGTATTCTTTTTGCGACTCGGTCAGGTCTCGCGATTCAGAATCAAACAGGCACAATGAACCCAATTTGGACCCTGATCCATTTTTAAGCGGAGCACTAGCATAAAAGTTGACCGTCTCTAATTCTCTATTTGAAAGAGTTGTTTTGATTTCCGGATGTTATTGATGATTTCAATATTCTGATCTGATCCCAGCTTTCCACAAATTCCTTGAACGTTTGAAATCTTCTGATTACCCCATTCCCCATATGTGGCCAGTGTTTTCTGTCCATTTTTGCCCGTAAGATTTGCCAGTGAAAACGGCACACCACAAATCTCTGTTGCCAATTTTAAAATAGGTTCTAAATGCCGTTCAATCTCCTCTTTGCTATAAGTTTCTAAATTGAAATCGAGGACTCTGCTTTCATGTATTGAAAGATCCATGATTCTCTCCACTCGTCTGGAATACGTCACAATAAGTATCCAAACATTAGATCACTGATGTGACGGATTATATGCTCAACCGAAAAATAATGTTCCATTAACTAATTGAGCTTTAATACGTTATGTAAAAAAAGAACACCTCATTTGCGTTACATATATTACAGTTCTGTAAATACGCTATACTGAAGGTAAACAGGGTTAGATAAGATTATAACCTACATAAGGTTTCTGGTAAGAAACTAAAATCTGAAAGGGATTGAGGTTTTCCGGATCATTCCAGTAAGATGCTGGAATTCCCACTACCCGAATCTTACATGGCATTAGGCATCAGGCGGTAACCAAATGAATTGAAAAAAGGATTCTGCAATATCAAGAAATTTCTTTTTTACTTGGTTTGATTATTGTCCCAGTTCATTCACTATCACTCGTACCATTTCGTCAAACGATTCTTCTTCTAGCCTTTCCTTATTTTGAAAATGTTTGAAGATGGCACCTTTGGTCAGGCCGGTGGCATTTGTGATATCACTCAGGGATGTAGTTTTATACCTCCTTTTTTGTTCATCAGCCTGGAAAACAAGAGATTACATATTATACTTGACTAGTCAACAATTAATTAGTAAACTAAAATTAGTTTGTAAAAACCATTAAATCTAAATGAGAGGTATTCACCATGAAAACGATAACCGAAAATAATGTAGTGGTAGCCGGAGGAACCGGTAATGTCGGATCATTTCTTGTAAGAGCCCTGCTTGAAAGGGGGGCAAATGTAGTTGTTCCGTCAAGATCAGAAGAAAAATTAACAGGTTTACGAAATCACCTTAAGGACCCTGGTGGCACAAACCTGGATCGACTCTTCACATTAAAAGGAAACCTGAGTGTGGAAAGCGAATCAACGCAACTCTTGAACCAAATAACAGATATAGTCGGCAAACCCGACGCAGTTATTTCTTCTTTGGGGTACTTTATTCCTGCTCCATCATTGTTAACAGTCGATTTGGACGATCTGCATAGTGTAATGGATGGCTATTTAATGGCTAACTTCAAAGTAGCGCGTACATTCTTGCCGGTTTTAAAAAATCACGGAGGGACGTTTGTTTTTATCAACGGTCCGCTTGCCCTCAACCCCTGGGAAGGCTCCGGGCTGGTCTCTATAGCAACTGCCGCACAGCAGATGCTGTTTAAATCACTGGCCAAAGAACTGGAAGGTACGGATGCCCGGGTGATTGAACTGATGTCTTATGCCTTTATCCGCAACCGGCAAACCCAGCCGTCCAGCACTATAACAGGTGAAGACGTTGGAGCATATGCGGCCTGGCTGGTTTCAGATCAAGATGCTGATTTTCATGGATCAACGATTCATTTGCGTTCACCGGATCAGTTAAAAGAAGCCGGAATTACATTGTCATAAAAATTAAGTAGATTTGGCGATCGGTCAGAACCTGATATATCAATGATTGATCATTTGACAAAACGATACGATTCGTTTTCAAGAACAGGTCACCGACAAATCTAAACGTATGCAAGCCAAAAGGACTATTGAAGACGAAGCGGTAATTACTTTGTTAAAAACCATTGACCATGTCAACCGGATTACCACCGAAGCTATGGAACCGTTTGGCATTACCTCTGCTCAGTACAATGTGCTACGCATATTACGGGGTGCCGGAAACGAAGGGCTGCCGACTCTTGAGCTGGCTGACCGGATGGTTGTGCATTCACCCGGTATCACACGAATGATCGACCGGCTGGAAAAAAAGAAGCTGGTGAGGCGTATCAGATCCAAAAAAGATCGAAGAGTGGTGAACTGTATGATTACCGAAAAAGGCCTGAAACTGCTCAGTCAGATGGATCAACCGGTATCTGAGATGAACAAAAAGATCGTTCAGAATCTTGATTCTAAACAGCTTGATCAGTTGGTAACATTGCTTGACCGTATGAGGGAGTAATTATTTTTACAAAGGGTTCCTGCGGTTTTTATTTGAATACCGATTTAATTAAAGTCAAATAACCTGACTATTGCTTCTTACAATATGATTGTCATGAGATGTCTTGGTTTCCCGGTCATGTAATAATTGTAGAAATTTCATGTTTCTATATGCTGATTCACGTTTAATTAGTCTCCGGTGAATAAAAAGTTAAACACAAAGATCGAAAGAAAAGATATACCTGATCCCGTCATCTTCTTTGATGGGATTTGTAATCTTTGCAATTCGAGCATTAATTTTGTGATAGATCACGACCCGGAAGGATATTTTAAATTATGTGCAATCCAGTCTGAAAAAGGAGAGGTTTTTCTAAAAAACTACAATCTTTCCCCTGAAGAGGTTAAAACAGTTATTTTTTTTGAAAACAACCGGTTATATACCCGGTCAGCCGCTGCTCTGAAAATTGCAAAAAAGTTAAAAGGTCCGGTCAAACTGGCCTGGATATTTATCCTTATTCCACGATTTTTAAGAGATCCTGTATACAACTACATTGCACGCAACAGATATAGGTGGTTCGGAAAAAGAGATCAGTGCCGTGTCCCGACCCCGGAAATCCGGAACAGATTTATTTAAAAATAACCCTGTACGGAATCAAAGACTATAATCAGCACACTTTGCACGTCAAAATCGATTTCACATTTCAGAATCATGAGGAGCTCCAAACTATTGCCTTATGAGATCATTTTAGACGAACTATTTTTTTATGAACACCTATGTTGAAAGCATCATGTTTTATTTTCTGATGCAGCCTTAATCAGCCGCAACATCTCCCGCCGAATCCATCCACTGAAGGGGGCAATTACAAACCAATAGTACCGGAATCGCCGGGTGCTTGTCGGATCTGTACAGTAAATTCGGGTTTGCGTAGAAAGCACTGTCCCATTTCCTCCGGCTTCGCTGAGATAAAAATTCCACACAGCCTTGGCATTACCGGGTTTATGAAACGAAATAAAGTTTGTCGAATCCACCTTTTGCATGTTGCTTTTCAATTTCCAAAATTGACCGGCAATGCCCAGCAATAATTCACTTCCAGGTTGTTCACCTAAAACGGAAAACCCGGTATTTTCCAGCTCTTTAAAGCTCAGGGCCGAACGGGGCATCCCCCTCAACCGGAACAGTATCCTGATCAATAGGGATTTTCCCAGATCAAGTTCAAGAATGGAATTATACACTTTTTCTGCAGATGCATAAATGGTCATGCGGTGAGTATTGGAAAACTGGTATTCCGGTAAAAACCGATCGATAAGACGTTCTTTCATGGCTGTTCAGGTTTGCCTGGATCATTTTCACAGGTTTGAATAAAATTTTTCAGCTCTTCTGCAAGTTCTTTTGGTATACTCATCATTGGCAAGTGACCACTCTTGAGTGTAATGATGCGTTTAGGATCCAAATTTCGGATCATTTTATCCTGCAGATGAATAGGAAATTCATTGTCATCTGACAAGCGTATATAAAGAGCATTGATCTTAGAGATACTTACATTACTTTTTTCTAAAAAGAGATGCTTGGATTCGGGTACAAAACTATCAATAACCTTTTTCTCTAAGTCTGATGACAAGTCATTACATAAAGAATATTTAATAGCAGAATCGGGTGGCTTTGTGCCGGCAATCCGAAGGATGATTCCCATCAACAATTGTTTGGGCAGAGGTAAACAGGATAAAAATGATCCACCATTTGCCGGTATGGATGATGCAATTCCTACAAAACCCATCACCCGACTTTCAAAATGTTCAGCTACTTTTAATCCGATTACGCCTCCAATAGAATGAGTGACGATGACAAGCTGTTTCATCTTCCAATTTTCGATCTGCTTTATGATATGATTGCAGTAGTCACCTAATCGAATATCATTGTTTATAGTATAGTTCTTCTCTCTGCCGGGAAAATCTGTTAGCAGATACGGGTTTTTAAGATAAGGTGTTACTTTTTCCCAAATATAGGTTCCTAATCCGGCTCCGTGAATGAAAACTACACCAGTGTAATTCTCCATAAGATCTGTTATTTGTTTTTCAATTCCAGAATTTCTCTCAGTTTTGCCTTTTTCATGGCTGTAAGTTCTGAGGGTGCCAGCCGTCTATACTTTTTACATATAACACCCTATTATGATACCGATTAGCATCAAACTCCAGAAATTCGATTCGGATTGGCAGAATCTCCCAGCCACCCCAGTTTTCAGGCCGTGGAACCTGTTTGTTTGCATGCAAATTTGAATAATGATTGAATTGCTCTTTCAACGAGTCATTGTTTTTCAGTGGCTTTCCTTGCTTACTGGCCCATGATACGATCTGTGATTCCCGTGACCGCTCACTGAAATACCGGTCTGCTTCGAAAATATCAATTTGCCGGACATCCCCCTGCACTCTCACTTGCCTGCCGGTTGCAGGCCACCAAAATGTTAATGCGGCCCTGGGTTTATTCCTGAGTTCATTCCCCTTCCGGGAGTCCATTGGTCCCGTGATAATAAACTGTTCATCTTTCAGCTCCTTCAGGGATACAAATCTGGCATTGGGATATCCGTCCGTACCTGTTGTGGACAGGCAACAGGCCGATGGAATGAGAGTATCCGTTGTAATACATTCGCTTTCATACCATTTTTGAAATTTTGTAAATGGGTTCATTTTTTCATTTAATTCAATCAAAAAATACCATACCGGAGTACGGCTTTTCCCGGCACGCTGCAAGTCGGGAATGCCAGTCTCCGGTATGGATTTCAAGTTTGTGTCCGTCAGGGTCGAGGAAGTAAAGCGAATCCCCTTCACTACGGTTTTCTTGCCACTGCCTTGTATCTGAATTGAGGATATGTTCAGACAAGCGTTGGAACTCCTTTTCCGGTACCGTGAAAGCGGTGTGGGTGTAATCATCAAGCGGCCCGGTTCTTGTTTCAGGGTCGAGAGTCAGGCAGACCCATGACGTTTCTGCCAGCAGGTAAGCGCCTTTGTCCCACCGGGCCAATGGCCGGAAAGCCAGCACTTCCGTATAGAACGTAAACGATTTGTCCAAATCCCTCACAGCAAGAGTGATATGATTAATACCCTGAATCATAAATTCCCTCCGTAACGTCTTTTTGAGCTGTTTTTTAAAAATTGAATCAATAAAAATGCTTTATTTATTGCAGAAAATCTTGTATAAACTTTCGCTATGATTTTTTCTGGATAGATGCATAGGCGGATCAATCCAAATTCCCATCACTATAAAGCGATCAAAGAATCCAATGATCAAGCGATAGAAAACGGAGTTTTATTACCTTTTAGAGAAGATCGATCTTACATTATTTATCTAAAAGGGTCCTGGTCGTTTATGTTCCGGGCACCGTTATATACGGCCAGCAAACTGAAACGATATTTGAAGAAAATCAAACCATGTCACAAACAAATCAAAACATGTATGGCAAATCGGGGGCATTGAATGCAAAACCGGGAAAAGCAGATGAGCTTGCTTCCATACTGCTCAAGGCAGCCGATCTGGTTTCCACATTGGAAGGATGCCGTCTATATATTGTTGGCAGGGATGTGAACAATGATACCCTGATTTGGGTGTATGAAGTCTGGGACAGTAAAGAGAATCACGCCAAATCACTGCAAATGGAAGAGGTTCGGGCACTCATCTCCAAAGCGATGCCGCTGATCGATAGTTTCCCGGATGACGGTGCTGAAATGAATATTTTAGGCGGATCAGGTATTCGTTAATTATACTTCACTTTCTGCTAAAAAATTCCACACATAGTTATATTTGTCGGATTCATTGCAATCAATAATTACAACATGATGCCTACAAACACTTATACCACCAAACCACTTAATTTTGGGTTTCTTTTTGTACCATATAAGTTAAAGTTGCAAAAACGTCTTCATGTTTTTGTACATCAATTAACTTCAGGGGCGGAGAAGTAATTTTACGCGGTAAAAGTGGTGCGCCTGAGCCGAGCATTACTGGAGCTACACTGAGAATGATCTCATCGAGAATTCCATTTTCGTAAAATTGTCCAACAAGATCTCCACCACCGATGAGCCAAATATTCTTATCGCCTGCAGCTTTCGCCATATCCGAGTGAACCGGAACTACGTCTCCGTTTACAAATTTGATGTTGGCACCATCAACTGTTGGTAATTCACGGCTGCTAAAAACCCAGGTAGGAATTTCATATGGCCATTTTTCTGGATGTTCAAGCATTTCTTCTTGCTCAATGACCCATTCATAAGTTGTAGAGCCCATGGCTGCAGCCCCTACTTGTTTAATAAAATGAGGGTAGTCTTCTTGCATGCTTTTGATCTGTCCAAACTGGAAAAGCCAATTAAGTGAGTTTTGATCATCAGCAATATATCCGTCGATGCTAGTAGCTGTGTAGTACTGAGTCTTCATTATAAGTTTAGTAGATTTTTAATTTTGTGTTTTCATCAATAATATATGTCTGTGATAACTCTGTTTTATTTCAATGATTGCCATGGAATACAAAGAGTACAAGCCGCATCCACTTTTATCCGGTAATATCGAGTGTTACTGGAGTGCATATGCCGAAAGCCCTCCATTCCGGGAGCAAGAATCCCTGATACCGGACGGTACCATAGAACTGATGTTCAATTTTGGAGATCCTTACAAACAGATAATAGGCGGAGAGAAAAAATTGATCAAGGGATCGCACGTGATTGGAATCCGCCAAGAGGCCCTGAAAATTTCCCAGACATCGAGACAGGATTTTTTCTGCATCCGGTTCCGGCCGGGCGGTATGTTTCCATTTTTCAGGATTCCGGCCCACCGCTTTGCAAACGGATTTTACACCTTTGAGGAACTGCTCGGTCCTGAATATAAAGCCATTGAAGAGAAACTTTTTCATGCTCGTGACAACTACATAAGGGTGCAAATCATTGAAGAGTATCTTTTCAAAAAGTTCACCGAACGGTTGGATGACCATCGATTTGTGAAGCAGTGTCTTGAAGTTTTCGCCCAAACCGGATCAGTGCAAATTCAGGGCTTGGCCGAACGATTCAATACCAATTACAAAACCATTGAACGAAAGTTCGCCAAAGTAGTTGGCCTTACACCGTCTCATTTTCTGAAGATCAGACGGTTCAACAGGGCACTATTCACCATATACTCACTTAAATACAAAACACTGACCGAAGTTGCCCTCGACAGCGGATATTACGACCAGCCGCACTTCAACCGGGAGTTTAAACAACTGACCGGCCTCAGTCCCGGTAACTTTTTGAAAGAACAATTCAAAATTGTGGAAGTGATACAACCCGCATTGGCAGGCAGATTGTCGAATTCGTACAAGCTGTAATTTCGGTGCTGTTCTAATTTATGCTTTCGAACAGAAACAAGAACCCAACAGATAAGGTGAGTCCATCATGACTATGAACTTGGTACCCTATATCAGCTTCCAGGGAAACTGTGAGGAAGCCCTTGAATTCTACAAAGCCATTTTTAACGGAAAAATGACCATTGAGCAGCGTTACGACGTACCCGAAATGCAAGCCCCGGAAGAGTACCGGGACAAGGTTTTACACGCTTCCCTCCAGTTCGGTGATAACACCATACTTGCCTGCGATACATTCCCCGGGCAACAAACGAAGAAAACAAGCGGGGATGTTTCCCTCTCTGTATTGCTTGAGGACCGTGAGGAAGGGCGAAGGATCTTTAACGCACTTGCTGAGGGAGGCAAAGTAAATCATGCCTACGAAAAACAGTCCTGGGGCGACTGGCATGGAAACCTCACAGACAAGTACGGCATGAGGTGGATGGTAAACTGCGAGTCGGAATGAAAAAACTGACGGGAAAGGGAGCCAGGTTTCTCAAACCATTCACATCGTTTGCATTGCCATCTGGGAGCTTTTTCAAACACAAGTGGATTACCGTGAAGTTTATTACTGTGGTTTGCCTGATTTTGTATGGGATGTTTTTTTTGGAAACCAGAATGCTGCTGAATATTGATCTGCTTGAATTGAACGGCGCTTCTGCGTTGGAAAGTGAGGCTTTCCAAAGAAATCATAAATACATCCGGTACGGGCTGATTTTGGAGATCGCTGTATTTGTTTTCATTATTTCGGTTTCAGTGTTCAAACCGTGGAAAAAAAGTGGGTGAAATTTATAGCAGTATTAACTGCATAACATAAACATAAAATAGGAGGGTAGGACAATGGCTGAGCTTATCTTTTCATTAAATTGGTGGGCAGTACTGGTGGCATCCATCAGTTATTTTATTCTTGGAGCAATCTGGTACAGTGTACTTTTCGGAAAAAAATGGATGGAAATTCGCGGCATTACGGAGGAGCAGATTATGGAACAAGGTGGGGGTTCCAATCCCTCTCTTTATCTCTGGTCGTTTCTGCTGGAATTTATAGCCGTTCTGTCACTGGCACTATTTATTCAGGCTGTCGGAGCCACTGGTTTTGCACAGGGGGCGGGTATAGGGTTTGCCGTTGGTGCCGGGTTTGTATTTACACTTACCGGAAACACAGGCCTTTTTTCCGACACAAAATTGCCTCTTCACTTTATTGACAACGGCTACCATGTGGCGGCATTAACCCTTGCAGGTGCTGTTATCGGGGTTTGGTAAGAATGTGATGGAATTTCGCAGTTTAATAGTTCAATTATTATATATTTCAGATAATTGAAGCGGGGCTTTCCAATCTACTGTGTAGCCATATATCCAGTCCATTTTCTTAATTTCCATTTTAATAAAATGTTTTAGAAATAGATCTCTGAAGAAAGTTGTTATAGGGTTTGGTATTGACTTATTATTTCCCACTTTTCGTGCTGTTTGAATCAGCTTTTCGACGCGAGGTTGTCTCAACTGCTGAAATTTTTCAAAAGCTTCGATTAAACTGCTTTGTTCATGGATAAATTTTGCAAGCACAACGGTATCTTCCAATGCCAAGGAGGCTCCTTGTCCGATATGAGGTGCAGTAGCATGCGCGGCATCACCAATCAAACAGATATTTCCTTTATACCATTTGGGAAGTGACGGAATTTCATAAACCGGATATGCAAACATCTCTTCAGTCTTTTCAATGATATCATATATAGGTTCGGGATCTTCGCAATGAATTTTCAGTAAATAGGCTTTCATTTCTTCTTGGAGTTTTGAAGATATTTCTTCCTGAGTGGGTTCATTTTCCCGGTAAAAATTATTGAACCACCAAATATCACCTTGATTGGAAACGGCCCAGGCAAAAAAGGCTTTTTTTCCGAATGTCATATGAATTGCTCCAAAATGCTGATCCATATCATCCATTTTTACAAAAGCACCGGTTGAAAGCTGACGGGTATATACCGGTTTTGGAGCATCTGGAAAAAGTATTTTTCTACAAACCGAATGGGTTCCATCGCATGCAATCAGAAAATCAGCTTTTTTTTCTGTTCCATCTGCAAAACGGGCGATAACACCATTATTATTTTGAAATAATTGAACCAGTTTCTTCCCGTAGTGTAAAGGGATTCCCCGGTTGGCTACTTTCTTTCTTAATTCGAAGCTGATTGCTGCTCTCTTTACCTGAATGGTTTCAGCTCCATACTTCTTTTTTTGATACTTTGTATCAAGCTCCCCGATATTTTTACCCTGAGCATTTAAAAAAATCATTTTTCCGGGTGTATACTCTTCCTTTAATTTTTCAATATCTATAAAATCCCTGAGCACGTTTAAACCATTGGGTGTAATTCCAAGGAAAAGCCCCTGATTTATTTCATGCCCTTGCCGGGATTCGAAGATTTCGGTGTTCATACCAAGATTCTGTAATTGTATGGCCATTGCCGGACCAGCAATTCCCGCTCCGATGATAATGGCTGAAGATTTTCTTTTGTTGCCGATGTTCATATTTGCTTAATATTAAATTTTAATGCTTTGACGGTCAGTTTTAAAAAACTTTCGGTACCAGGTAATGGCACCGAAAGCCACCTTTATTCTATGTGCTCCATCTGTTTTCCCTTTTCTCCGGTCTTTGTCAGCATATAGATCGATGACGTCAAAACGAAGAAGGCAAAAGAAACGCTGAGTATAAACAAGCCCAGCCCAAGAGGGGACGTCCAGCTATACCATTCCATTTTTATCCTTTTTTAAGTTAACATTAACAGTTTATGGTTCTTTACATGACAATTTATGCATTGCCAATACTTTACAATGGATGCCTGCTTTGCGAAGGACAGTGATTATGTCATTAGGCATCACAGAATCGGTTTCGATTCTCAGGATCTTTTCCCAATCATCCAAATCCACAATCCACTCCCTGATGCCCGGTATATCGTTCAGCATCTGAGAGATGAAACGAACCTCAACGGGCGTCTGTAATGACGTTTTGAAGACCAGGATTTCAGGACTCTCCACCGATTTATTAAGTTCTTCCTGCATGATTCAATGCTTTTTTCATCAGAATTCACTATTTTTACTTACCAAGTTATTATATTTGTAATTAAGTTTCTTATCAAATAAGATAAATAAATCAGTATAAATGGCAAAGAAAAAAATGAACAGGCAGGAATTAATTGAGGAGATTAATACAGCCGGGCGAAAAATGTCCACGGTTACCGTCATCTTCCATCAAACCATAGCAGAAAAGGCCGGATTATCGGGAAGCGATCATAAATATCTGGATCTGCTTTTTCAGGAAGGAGAAATGACCGCCGGCAGACTAGCAGAACTGACAGGCCTGACCACCGGTGCTGTGACGGGAATTATCGACCGGCTCGAAGAACAGGGAATGGTAAAGAGGGAACGTGATCCGGATGACCGGCGTAAAGTCCTGGTTGTACCTCATGTGGAGAAAGCCATGAAGAGACTGGCTCCCGTTTTTGAACCGCTCCGGGAGGATCTTGAAGCATTTTATGATCCATATTCAGTTGAAGAGTTGGAGATCATCCGGAAATACCTCGTAGATACCATCGGGTTTTTCACCAAAAAAATTCAAAAGTTGAAAAGAAATGACAGTTAATCCTGAAGGAATATGTTGGAAAATGGCAGTTAGAAACCAGCCAATTCCGGATCGCTAAAATTTTTAGTTTCAAGTAAAGAAATTGCAGGTAGACTCACAGACAAGCAGCAATTGTAAGTAGAAAGTGTGCGTTGTATATTAGGCTAACACTATACGAATGGAAAATTAATAGAATGGATGCACTCATCATCAAAAGCAAAAACCGCAGCGATCTGAAGCTGATAAAAGAACTGGTCAAAAAAATGGGCCTTGAATCCAAAAGCCTCTCGGATGAAGAGATCGAGGATTTGGGGCTCACCATTTTGATGAAGCAGGCTGACCGATCCAAGACCGTATCCAGGGAAACGGTGATGAGAAAACTGGGTGGTGAATGAAGGTTGTTTTTCTTGATAAATTTAGCAAAGACCTGGACAAATTAGAAGATAAAAAGGCTCGCCAATCCATCAATAAACCGGTATCTCAGCGGGAGCGAGCAGCAAAGATACCTATGGCCTTTTTTAAGATGGCATTCTCCTGCTCAAGGTTATACAGCCGTTTCTTAAGTTCAGCCAGTTCTTTATCCCGTGGATTTGCACTTCCCGGGAATGCATTGATCCCGTCTTGTTGAAACTTGCGTATCCATTTGCGAAGATTACTTTGATCGATACCCAAATCACGGGCTGTCTGAAGAATATCCCCATTGGCAAGGGCCAGTTCTACGGC
>SLOU01000222.1 GCA_007132385.1 Balneolaceae bacterium
AAACAGAAAAAACTTTTGATACATCAGTTGCCCTCAGTGGTGGAGATGAAAACGGATCATTCCGAGTTTCTCTTGGTAACATCCAAAATCAGGGTATAATCCCTACCAATGATATTCAACGCTATACGATCAATTTCCGCGGTGATCGACAACTTGGTGATCGACTGAATATACAAGGAAGGGTAAATTTTACGGATCAGAGTACAGCTAACCGGCCGGGACTTGCCGACCAGCAGCGTAACCACTTCTATCAGTTCCGACGAATGCCGAGAGAGGTTACTCATGAAAGTATGATACAATATGAGATTGGACCGGATGAAGATTTTATACATGGATACGGTTCAGATATCCTTCAGCCAGGTTATACACGGCACTGGTCGAATGCTACGTTTACCGAACAACCGTATTGGATTATCAACAATACACCAAATAAAGATACAAGGACACGTATCATCGGTTCTGTTCAGGCAAATTTTGAATTAAACGACTGGGCAAGTATTCAGGCACGGGTAGGATCCGACTTTTATACCGACAAGCGTCGCAATCATGATGTGCGTGGAACTCGCGTAAACATTAATGGAGGAATGTCGCAAAATGCTATGCGAAACAGTGAAACAAACGTCGAAGCTCTTTTGATGACAAATCATCAAATAACTGAAGATCTGTCTGCTACTGCCAATATCGGAGGAAACTGGCAGCGTACATTTTTTGAAAATGTTGGCTTCAGTGGCTCAGATTGGACAGTAGAAAATATTTATACGATTCAATTTTTGCGACAGCAAAATACCAGCTATGGCCTGAGTGAGACAGAAATTCAATCAGTATTTGCTTTCGGTCAATTTAACTGGAGAGATTGGTTATATCTGGACTGGACTGCACGAAACGACTGGGCGTCCACATTGCCATCAGATGCTAACTCATTCTTTTATCCTTCATTGACAGGAAGTTTCATCTGGTCTGATGCGTTCAACATTGATTCAGATTTACTCGATTTCGGTTCTCTTCGACTTTCATGGGCACAAGCCGGATCTTCAGGCTCACCCTATCAACTGTCAGGAACATATAGCCCGGGTGGTAATACCATTGCCGGACAGCCTGTAGCCACATTCACGGGTTCGATACCTTTCGTGGATTTGGAAAATGAATTGACTACATCCTATGAGGTGGGTACGGACCTCCGTTTTCTTGACGGGCGATTCCGAATAGATGCTTCCTATTATCACTCGGTTACAGAAAATCAGATTCTGCCGATTCAGGTTTCACAAGCTTCCGGTTATTTCTCGCGTAATATCAATGCCGGTGAAATTCAAAACAGTGGAATAGAGGTGTTACTGGAAGCAACTCCAGTGATTATACCTGGCGAGTTTCAGTGGGACGTGATGTTTAATTTTGCACGGAACCGTAACGAAGTCGTTGAACTGATTGAAGGTGTTGATCGTCTGCAGCTTGGAAATCAGCGGAATGTATCTGTATATGCTGATCCCGGACAACCGTTTGGTGCTATTTATACGGATGTTGCCCGTTATTTGCGAGACGATAACGGTAATCGTATGATTGACCCGGATGGATTGCCCATACGTGAAGAGGGTACATTCCGAATCGGAAATGCTCAACCTGATTGGACTGGTGGTATTACAAATACCTTCAGCTATCGTAATTTCACATTGAATACTCTTATCGATATTCAGTGGGGAGGTGAATTCTGGGCTCTTTCCAATTCATATGAAGTCTATTATGGCACGACCAATCGTACTGTAGAAGGAAGAGATGGATCATTGGTCGCTGATGGAGTAGTGGCTGAACAAAATGCCCAGGGCGAGTGGGTTTCAACCGGTCAACAAAATACCACACAAGTAACTGCCCAGGACTATTGGAATCGAATAACTCCAGCCCAGGATGCATCGGTAGGGGAGGAATATCTTACGGATGCGACCCATGTCTCGATGAGAGAAGTGCGTCTGGGGTATAACTTTCCGCTCTCTTTAATCAACCAGATAGGGTTGAGTCAGCTTCGTGTATCAGTTGTTGGTAGAAATCTGTTCTATTTAGTTAAACGAACCGATGGTATTGCCCCGGAGGCGAGTGGTTTCAATGTAGATGTCGCTGGAGCTACTACCCAAAGTTCCATCGGAATGGAAGCTATGTCTACTCCAATAACCCGATCAATCGGATTCAATTTAACTGTCGGATTGTAAATGAAAATGACCATGATACACGAATTAAAAAACCTATTTAAGAAAACCAATTGTGAGGTTTCTATGAACTATTCTTTTAAAATTCCTCTTTTTGTTGCATCCATGGCATTGATTGCCGTGGTGTTTGCCGCCTGTACGGATCATTTTGAGGATATGAACACCCCGCCGACTTCAGTTACGGAGATCGATCCGAATCTAGTCCTGACGGGTGTTTTACGTAATGACGGTATTGAACTGGGTAATTATACCTGGAATCAGACGAGAACTGTTGGGTCTTGGGCTCAGCATTGGTCACAAGTTACCGGTGGTGACATCATGCCAGACTATTATCAGCCGGATCTTCGTAATGAAGATTCGTGGTGGGAATGGCATTATCCTAACTATCTGAAAAATATAGATAGAGTGCAGGCACTCTTGTTAGATATATCAGAGGGTGATGAAATGGACCGACTGGTTCGATCGAGGCTTGCCATAGCCAGGATTTATGAAGTTCGAATCTGGGATCGTGTAACAGCTTCCCTTGGAGATGTTCCTTTCACCGAAGCCATTCAGGGATTGGAATTGAACACTACCCCTGCATACGATCCTCAGGAGGAAATATATCCGGCGCTGCTGGAACAACTGAGCACAAATATCGATCGTTTGACTGACGGAGATGTGTCTTATGGTTCTGCGGATATTATTTACGGCGGTGATATTGACAAATGGCGTCGATATGGGAATACACTGCTATTACGCACGGCCCTCAGGGTAAGTAATGCAGACCCAGGTATGGCAGAACAATATGCCACCCAGGCGATGAACGGTGACTTGATCTCAAATCACGATGAATCGGCTATGTTGACGACGGAAAATGATGTGTTTGGTTTCCAGTCACACCCAATCCTGGCTGAATACCGAACAGGATTTGCACAGGAAGCTGTACTTGCCGAGCATTTGGTAGAGACCTTAACAGATCTCGACGATCCCCGGTTAACTTTGATTGCAGAACCCACACAAGATTCGAAAGATGCAGGTTGTGAAGCTGATCCGATAGCTCCGGATTTTACAGTCTGTGAATATGTAGGTGCACCTGTAAATCTTCCTGCCGGTGACTACGATGCATTGGGACCAGATCAGTTTTCATTTCCGGCAAATGCGGTATGGGTTGATGATGGTCGGGCCAATCGGATGCAGGTCTTACACTATGCAGAATCATTGTTCTTACAGGCTGAAGCAGCTTTACGCGGTTGGGGTGGAACCCGTGCTGATGCAGAAGTATACTTTGAGCAGGGCGTACGTGCAGGACTGGAAATTGAGCCTTATAGTGATTTCCTTACTGATGAAGCACAAATTCTGGCTTTTGTAGATCAGCACGGTACATTATCTGCTGATGATGAAGAAGCCTTGGAGCAGATAATGACCCACAAATGGATCAGTCTTTTCAGTCAAGGCTCAGAAGCTTATTTTGAGTGGAGAAGAACTGGATATCCTGACCTGGATCCCGGACCTGGTACCGATGGTATAACGAACGGTGAAATTCCTCGACGATTGATGTATCCACGGCAGGAACGTGCTCTAAATTCGACTAATTTAGATGCCGCGATCAGCAACCAGGGACCAGATGACTACACTACACGTATGTGGATTGATCCACAGTAATCTCTTGTAAGATTACTGAATTGATCTAAAATAAAACGAAGTAAACAAGTCTCGAAGAGGGGTGGTCACGAAAGAGGCCATCCCTTTTTTATTGTGTACTGTTTGGTTGAAAAGGCACTTCGTCGACAGGGGTTTTGTGATGTCTTAAGAAGGGAATAAAATGAATACAACTCGCAGGGATTAGCTGACCTGGTGAACCAATAGTACTGTTGTTGTTAATAGTTTTTTTTAATAGAATTAAAATATGCATACAAAATTTATTTTCATTAATACGTGTATCATTTCTTTCCTGTTAATATTATTGGTTTCAGCAT
>SLOU01000043.1 GCA_007132385.1 Balneolaceae bacterium
AAAGTCGCCACGGCTTCACCGGCACCGGCGGCACCGAGCATATGTCCAGTCATCGACTTTGTTGAATTTAGATTGATTCTATATGCATGATCACCAAAAACCTTTTTGATTGAATTGGTTTCTGCTATATCACCAAGGGGTGTAGAGGTGCCATGCATATTGATATGATCCACATTTTCAGGTTTAATTCCGGCCATTTTCAAAGCACTGGTGAGAGCAAGAATAACACCGTTTCCATCCGGATCCGGAGCGGTAATATGATGTGCATCTGCCGAAAAGCCGTATCCCACAACCTCACCGTAGATTCTTGCGCCCCGATCGAGTGCTGAATCGAGCGATTCCAAAAACATTATTGCTGCCCCTTCTCCCAAAACAAAACCGTCTCTGTTTTTATCGAAGGGCCTTGAAGCAGTCTCCGGTGATTCGTTTCGAGTGGAAAGTGCTTTCATCGAACTGAAACCAGCGATACCAATTTGCCAAACCGGTGATTCCGATCCACCACAAACGATCATATCGGAACGGCCGTAACGAATGGAATCGTAGGCCAGACCGATATTATGAGAGCCGGTCGCACAGGCAGAAACTGCACAAAAATTGACCCCCCTGAAACCATACCTTATAGATATATGTCCCGCAGGCATGTCGGGAATCAGCATAGGGATGAAGAACGGAGAAACCCCCCTGGGCCCGTGCTGATGAAATGAAACCGATTGATCATAAAAGGTTTTCATCCCGCCAATACCGGTTCCAACCAGTACACCGACCCTGTCACCGTCTACCTTAGACAAATCAATACCGCTGTCTTTTATCGCTTCATCGGCGGTAATGAGTGCATATTGAGAGACTTTATCGAGCCTTCTGGCTTCTTTCCGGTCGAAGTAGTTCAGTTCATCGTACTCTTCAATTTGTCCGGCAAATTTTGTCGGAAAATTGGAAGTATCAAAATGTTCGATTGGACGAACTCCGCTCTTGCCGGATATTAATCCGTTCCAAAAATCAGGAGCGTTATTCCCAACCGGGGTTAATGCCCCGATTCCCGTCACTACTACTCTGCGTTCAGACATATATCAATTGGGTTCCAGGTATGTGTGCTGTTAAGATATCTTCTCCTCCAGGTACTTGATCGCACTGCCTACGGTAGCAATATTTTCTGCATCTTCGTCAGGAATACTGATATCGAACTCCTTTTCAAATTCCATGATCAGTTCAACCGTATCCAGGGAGTCAGCTCCAAGATCGTTAGTGAAGTTAGCATCGGCAGTAACTTCCGATTCATCAACTCCAAGTTTATCAACGATGATTGCTTTTACTTTTGATTCTACATCCTGTGACATTGTACACCTTTAGTTTTGTTAAGGAATGTTTGGGTTAGTTTTATCTTGAAAATCTTAAATTCATGTGAAAATACAATATCTGACTATAAAATACACGTTCATAACATTGCATTTCAATTCCTTGGCAGACAATTACATAGCCATACCGCCATCCACTCTTACCACCTCTCCGGTGATATATGAACTCATATCAGAAGCAAGAAATACGGCCACATCGGCAATTTCATTCGTTTCTCCGGCTCTGCCCATCGGGGTTTCCTTATTAATAGCTTCCAAAACCGATTCATTTAGTTTGTCAGTCATTTCGGTCTTGATATAACCCGGAGCGATCACATTAGCACGAATATTCCGGCTCGCAAATTCTTTTGCATATGATTTTGTAAAACCGATGATGCCGGCTTTGGAAGCTGCATAATTGCTTTGTCCTGCATTACCGGACAATCCCACAACCGAGCTGATATTTATAATCGACCCGCCACGGTTACGCATCATAGGCTTTGCCGCTGCTTTAGAATAATTAAAAATACTTTTCAGATTGGTGTTTATAACCTCATCCCATTGCTCTTCTGTCATTCGAAGGATAAGGTTGTCACGGGTGATTCCGGCATTATTCACCAAAACATCAAGAGAATTCCATTGCTCGATGATGTCACCGATCACTTCCTCCGCTTTGTCTGCTTTCACTGCATCAGCCTGAAATGACCTGGCTTTCACTCCTTTCTTCTCAATCTGATCTACAACCTCATTAGCTGCATCTGCAGAACGGGCATAAGTAATTGCAACATTGGCACCAAAATCAGCCAACCGGCCGGCAATCGCTTTTCCGATACCCCGGCTTCCGCCGGTTACAAGACAATTTTTCCCTTTCAAATCCATATCCGGTCATTTAATTTCATGAAGCTGTAATCAGGTTCATTTAAACAATTTGATTTAAGCTACTGATAATTTTCAATTTCTACATTTTTCAGTGTACGTTTCACAAGGCCTTGCAATACATTCCCCGGGCCTACTTCTACAAACGTGTTGGCTCCGTCTTCATTCATATTTATCAAGGTCTGAGTCCATCGCACCGGGTTTAACAACTGGTTCAGTAAATTGGTCCTGATTTCCCCGGGGTCGGTTGTCGGTTTGGCGCTATAATTACTGTAGATCGGAAACTCTGCTTGTTCAATGGATATTTGTTCAAGTTTTTCTTTTAAACCATTATATGCCGGTTTCATCAGTTCCGAATGAAAAGCGCCGCTGACAGGCAGTAATTTGGCTAAACGGCACCCCCTGCCCTTGGCCAGTTCAACAGCAGCCTCCACGGCTTTGGTATGACCGGAAATTACAATCTGTCCGGGGCAATTGAAATTAGCCGGGACAACCGGTTTAAATGTCTCCATGGTTGCTTCTTCACAAATTTTTTCCACGATTTCATCGTCCATACCGATTATGGCTGCCATCGCTCCCGGATTCATTTCACCGGCCTCCTGCATAAGCCGTCCACGTATTGAAACAAGCTCAATACCGTCCTCAAAACGAAGGGCTCTGGCTGCAACAAGAGCTGAAAATTCCCCCAGGCTATGACCGGCACCCAAATCCGGTCTGGCGTCCATAGTTTCAAACAAAGCTACGGAATGAAGAAAGATAGCCGGTTGAGTATATTGAGTTTGGGTTAATTTTTTTTCAGGGCCATTAAACATAATTTTACTCAGAGGATAACCCAGAATGTCATCAGCCAGGTCCACCTTTTTTCGAAAGCCTTCATGGTTATCATAGTGATCCTTTCCCATTCCAGTAAACTGTGAACCCTGTCCGGGGAATAGATATGCAATACTCATATTAAATACTCCATTTGAGATAAACGGATCCCCAGGTATATCCGCCACCAAATGCAGATAAAATCAGGGTATCTCCTTTATTGAGCCGGTTTTTCCAGTCGTACAGACAAAGAGGAATCGTTGCACCGGTCGTATTTCCATATTTTTCGATATTAATCATCACTTTTTCTTCCGAGAGCCCCATTCTTCGCGCAGTGGCAGAGATAATGCGCTTGTTTGCCTGATGCGGCACCAACCAGTCAATCTCATCGGCAGATAAATTATTTTTTTCCATGATTTCAACCGAAACATCTGCCATCCCCTCCGTGGCCCTTTTGAATACCACACGGCCATCCTGTCGGAGATAGTGCTCTTTGTTTTTTACTGTTTCCAGTGAGGCAGGATGCAGGCTGCCTCCGGCAGGCTGGTAGAGTGTCGACTCTTCATCACCTTCGGTATGATTGATAAAATCGATAATACCGTTTTCATCATCTGAAGGTTCAAGCAAGACAGCACCGGCAGCATCGCCGAAGAGAATACAGGTTGTCCGGTCTGTAAAATCGACAATGGAGCTCATCGTGTCGGCGCCAATAACCAATATTTTGTCATACCTGCCCGATTCGATCATCATTGTACCGGTTGAAAGGGCATAAATGAACCCGGAACAAGCTGCCATCAGATCGTAGGCAAAGGCTTTCGTAGCACCAATTCTTTTCTGTATAAGACATGCAGTAGACGGAAACATGTAATCAGGGGTAACCGTTGCCACTATGATTGCATCTATTTCCGATGCATCAGTATCAGATTGTTCAAGAGCTTCCCGCGCCGCCTGAGTTCCCATGAAGGCAGATGCTTTGTCCGGATCTTTTAAAAGGCGTCTTTCACTGATACCCGTTCTTGTTTTGATCCACTCATCATTGGTTTCAACCATCTGTTCGAGCTCTTCGTTTGTCAAAACATAATCAGGCAGATAGTGACCGAC
>SLOU01000173.1 GCA_007132385.1 Balneolaceae bacterium
GAAATATCTCTAAAACCACTTATTTAAACCTGAGCAAGTAATTCTTTAATGATGAAATATTTTTTTAAAACAACCTTTTGCATCAGCTTATTACGAACTTTCCCTAATTAAACCATTATTCACAAAAATATCCACTTTTTGATTCACTCTTGCGTTAGGATACTTTAATTACGTGCATCTCAGTTTTTAATATTAAGGCAACACTCATTTCACAAAGAATTAACATTCCGAACATAAAAAGATAACAGCCAGATCTTTAATTGTGTGCAAAAATCATCTTTGAAATGGCACACACCGGAAAAACCAGTCTCGATATTGTCGTCATCTCGGATGTGCATCTGGGTACAGTCGGATGCCATGCTGTAGAGCTTGCAGAATATCTGAATTCTATTGAACCGAAGACCTTGATTCTGAATGGTGATATTATTGATATTTGGAATTTTAAAAAATACTACTGGCCTGAAACACATATGGTTGTCATCAGAACCCTTCTGAACATGATGACCAACGGTACTGATATCTACTACCTGACCGGTAATCATGACGAAGTGATCCGCAAGGTTTCCAGTCTGCAACTTGGCCCTCTTTTTATTCGTGACAAACTTGTTTTAAATCTGAACGGTGAAAAAGTATGGTTTTTTCACGGAGATATATTCGATATCACTATGAAATACACCAAGTGGATCGCCAAAATCGGAAGTCACGGATACGATCTGTTGATCCTGCTCAATCGAATGATCAATTATTTTTCGGTTAAAATGGGACGCGGCAAGTTATCTCTATCCAAAAAAATCAAGTTTAGCGTCAAAAAAGCCGTGCGTTTTATCGAGGATTTTGAAACAACGGCCATGGAATTAGCGATCAGCGAAGGATACGACTATGTGGTATGCGGACATATCCATCAACCCAAAATAAGGGGTTATGAAAATGAAAAGGGATCTGTCATATACATGAATTCGGGCGACTGGATCGAAAATCTTACAGCCCTCGAATACGATGGACATGAATGGTCGATGTACAGATACGAGGAATCGGATTTCGCTGTAAATGAAAAAATTGATTTACTGACAAGGAAATACAAAAAAGAAAACGGAATACTGATCGGATGAAAATACTCTATGGTATCCAGGGAACGGGACATGGGCATATCAGCAGGGCTCGAGAACTCGTACCTGAATTGAATAAGCATGCTGAAATTGATATCCTCATTAGCGGATATAACTACAAACTAAACCTGCATGGCTACAATATCATCAAAAAAAGGGGGATTAGCCTTGAATATAATAAGAATGGATGTGTGTCCTTGTTTGACACAGCTTTAAAAATACGTCCTGTTCGTTTTATACAGGATATCCATTCGGTTCCGGTCGCCTCTTACGATCTTGTCATCTCCGATTACGAGCCAATTACAGCCTGGTCTGCAAACAGTACGAAAATCAAATGTGTTGGACTGAGCCATCAGGCAGCTTTTCTTTCGGACCGTAGCCCCCGGCCTGAAAAAAATTCACTATTTGCTGAACATATTCTGAAATATTTTGCTCCATGTACGGATCCAATCGGATTCCATTTTCGTCAATACGATACCTTTATTGAACCTCCGGTAATACGCAAACAAGTACGGGATCTGAACCCGGAACATCAGGACTCGGTTGTCGTTTATCTACCTGCTTTTGATCATGAGACACTCGCTTCTGTTTTCAACGATATCCGGGAGGTTGAGTGGCATATATTTTCTCCGTTATGCACTAAATCTTATTCAAAGGGGAATATTACCGTCAGGCCTATCAGTAATGAAGATTTTCTGCGTCAACTCGAAAGCTGTACCGGGATTGTTACCAGCGCCGGTTTTGAGACCTCAGCCGAAGCGATGTACCTGGAGAAAAAACTTTTCATTATTCCCATTCAAAATCAATACGAACAACTATGCAATGCATCTGCTCTCAAAAGGTTAGGTGTCTCAATTGCCCGCCGGTGGGGAACTACCATTAAATCTGATTTGATTAGATGGATCCGGGAATCCCGCATCGTCAAACTTGAAAAAATAGCTGATACGGTTTCCATCACACGTAAACTTCTTCGAGTAGCCGGACAAAGCCAATTCCGGGAATCTTCAACCGAACAATCCTCACAAAGGGTAAAAACCCTCATATAAGATCTGCTGCAAGACAGGCCGTATCATCCTTATCACCTCATCCTCCACACTAATATTATTCACCGATCAGGGCAGCTTCATCCTCGGCAAATTCCGGTATGGTGATATCTATTTCGTTTACCTCTCCAAACTGCAGAAGCTGGTCACCAATCTCTGAGCCATTGCCAACAACCAGGATTTTCAATGCATCCGGCCGTAAATATTTCTGTGCAACCTCTTGTACATCTTCAACCGTCACTGCCTGGATCTCCTCCACCAGCTTGTCGAATGCATCGGGGTCGAGTCCGGCATAATCGTAACTAATCCGTTCATTCAATACACTGGCCCGGCTGTCATATTCAAATACAAGCGAATTCAGAAACCGGTCGATCGTATTCTCGAGTTCTTCCTGGCTGATCGATTCCTGTTGAAGACGTTCGATCTCATGCTTTACCGCAGTAATCGCCTCGGCGGTCGTGGAGCTTTGTGTCATCACACCAGCAGTAAAAGTACCGGGGAAAAAGTTATTGCTTCCATAGGAACCGAAGACTGAATAGGCCAGGCCTTTTTCGCTCCGTACGACCTGAAAAAGCCGGCCGGAAAACCCACCACTCAAAACCCGGTTCATCACCTGCAGTTTGGCATAGTCGGGATTTTCCCTCATACCCCCGATATGTCCGAGCAGTATATAACTCTGATTTACATCCCGTTTATCTACAAAGTTAATACTGCTTTCAAAGGAATAGTCCACCTCCGGAAATTCCAGCTCAAGCTTTTCACCTGAAGTTATCGGGCTGAATGCTGCATCCAGTTTCGGTTTGATCTCATTCATCTTAAAATCACCGATAACCCCGATTATCAGGTTTTGTCCGACAAACGATTGACTGTGAAATGCAGACAGATCATTCCTGGTAATATTATCTATAGTGGAGTATTCGACATTCCTGCCATAAACCGTGTCAGGCCCGTAAATCAGTCGTCTGAACTCACGGTTCGCTACAGACGACTGGTTGTCATTCCGCCTTGAAATCGAGCTCTTCTGCTGGGTTTTGGCCAGATCAATTTTTTCCTGCGGGAACGCCGGATTCTTAAGCAAATCCACAAAAACAGGTAATAAATCCTCAAAATCCTCGCTCAGTACATTCATTGTCGCCGAACCCGAAGTAAAACCGATGCCCGTTTCCATCTGTGCAGCCCTGTTTTCGAGCATCTCGTTCAGCTCGTCGCTATCTATACTCGTCGTACCTCCGGTTCGCATTACCGTCCCCACAATAGACTGCAGACCCGCTTTCTCATTCGGTACCAATACCCCGCCTGTCCGAACCAGAACACGCAAATTGATTAACGGTAATTCATCATCCTCCACAAGATAAAAAGTGATTCCATTTTCGAGCTGAAATATCTCAATATCCGGTTTTTCAAAGCTGTTCAATGGCGGATATTCTATCTCGTCCCAGCGTTTTTGCGCATCCAAAAGCTGTACAGAAACGAGAAGAAATACCAACGGAATAAGCACCAGTTTTTTCACTATTTTATCCCAGTCATTCATGTTCTTTACCATCTTAATTTATAGGTTATCTTCTGAAGCAGCTACTTCTTCAGTTTCCTGACGGTTCACGATTTTTCCTACCGTTCGGTTTTGTTTCACCAGGTATGTGTTGGCTACCCGCTCCAGATCTTCCAGGGTTACTTCCTGCAGGTCGTCCAGGAAAGTAAAAATACGACGCCAGTCTCCCTGTTGTGCATGTGTTTCAGCTAGACGAAGTGCCAGCCCCATATTGGAATTCAGGCTTCTTACAAGATCAGCCCTTGCATTGGTAATTGCCCTATCCAACTCTTCCCGGGAAATCTCACCTGCTTTCACTTTTTGAATCTCTTCGTTGATCGTGTTCTCAATATCCTCCAGTGGAACCCCTCTGTTCGGAACGGCAAGTGTCAGAAACATCGACGAATATTTGGTTCCCGGAAAGCCGTTAAATGCTGCCACATCCAAAGCAAGCTGTTCGTCCTGCACCAATCGCCTGTAAAGCCTGGAGGTTCTGCCATCGGATATGATCGAGCCAAGAAGTTGCAGTGGAGCCCAATCCGGGTGCATCTGATTTACCGTATGATAACCGGCAAGGAAAAACGGTTGACTATCGTCTTCTATGACAAAACGCCTCTCGCCTCGCTGCTCCGGCTCAATGGTTTTCACCTTCGGAGCCGGTTCTCCAGCAGGCAGATCGGCAAAATAGGTTTCAGCGAGTTCCTTCATGCGGTCCGGATCGACATCCCCGGCAATGGCGATGGTAAAGCTGCTTGGAGCATAATACGTTTCAAAAAACTCCCGGGTATCCTGGATAGTCGTTGCTGTAATGTCTGACGGCCAGCCAATAATCGGATTCCTGTATGGATGTGCAGAATAAGCGACACTGATAAATTCCTCAACCAACCTTCCAACCGGGCTGGAATCTGTTCGCATACGCCTTTCTTCAAAAATCACTTCCTTCTCCCTATAAAACTCCCTGAATACCGGGTTTTTAAACCGGTCTGATTCAAGGCTGAACCAGAGTTCTGCCTTGTTCTGCGGCAGGCTGTAAAAATATCCGGTACCGTCGGCACTCGTAAATGCATTAAGCCCGACCCCGCCTTCACGCTCTACAATCTGGGAAAACTCATTATTAATGACATATTGTGAAGCTTGCTCCTGATAATTTTCGAACTCTTCCCATAAACGGTCCAATTTTTCCTGATCCGGATTCGGATTATATTTTTCTTCGAGCCAGGCCCTGTAGACTTTATCCATCTTCTCGATAGCTTCTTTTTCGCTCTCCCAGTCGGTAGTGCCAATCGTTTTTGAACCTTTAAACACCATATGCTCAAATATATGGGCAATGCCTGTGTGGTTAACCGGTTCGTTGGCACTGCCAACGTTCACGAATGTCATAAAACTTGCTACCGGTGCGATGTCACGTTCAACGATGATAAAATGCAACCCGTTTTCCAGTGTAAACTCAGTGACACGTTCCTCAAAAGCTTCAAGGTTCTGCGCCCATGAAACCGATGAAATAAGAAAGAGAAATAACAGGAAAATTGAAAAAGAAATACCCCTGTTAACCTGTTGCTTGATAAACATGACTCAGTTGATTCGTTATTGGATTAAAAAAAATAAAGACGAATATTTTATACGGAAAATATAAAGGATTGATACACTCAAACAAGATGTAATACAAATTAAGCAAGACATTTGTCTGGTTTTCTACATCAGAAACTTCTTTTTTACATAATACCAATGAGTTTCGGATTTCTCTAAACCTGAAATAATTACACGTACATATGAAAAATCTCAAAATCGGTTTTATCGGATCAGGATTCATTGCTCAATTTTTAGCCAAAGCCATGATCCAGGTACGAAACTGTGAGATCAGCGCCATTTACAAACGCAGCCATGCACCCAAACTCGCAGAATATGCCAGACAAAACGGACTGGGTGATCCATTTTTATGTGATTCTGTAAAAGAGGTCTGTAATCTATCTGATGCTGTGATGATATTATCACCCAATTTCACACGTGTGGAAATAATGGAAAAAATAGCTGATTCCGTTCAAGAAGGGGCAGAG
Organism: Balneolaceae bacterium; assembly: GCA_007132385.1. Classification (GTDB taxonomy): domain Bacteria; phylum Bacteroidota; class Rhodothermia; order Balneolales; family Balneolaceae; genus SLOU01. The sequence goes on from SLOU01000173.1 coordinate 5,732, forward strand.
CTGACCGGGGTAGCCTGTGAAAAACCCCTTGGACGAACAGTGGTCGAAGCTAAACGAATGGTTGAACTGTCAGTTAAGGCCGGGTTGAAAACAGCTTATTTTGAAAACCAGCTTCATATGAATTTAATTAATAACGCACTGGAGCAACTTCGACCTCAACAAAGTGCGATGGGGCAATTCTTCCTTGCCCGAAGTACAGAAGAACATGCCGGTCCACACAGCAGCTGGTTTTGGGACCCCGTCCGGCAGGGAGGGGGAGTTCTTTCTGACATGGGCTGCCATAGTATCGCGGCTTGCCGGCATATCCTGACTCCTGAAGGAAAAGATCCCGGATTTCTTCAACCAGTTGCTGTTCAGGCCGATACAGGCCTTCTAAAATGGGGCCAACCCCAATATCGGGAGCAGTTGAAAAAGAAGTTCGGCGTTGACTATGCCAAAACACCGGCCGAAGATTTTTCTACCGGTATCATTTCATTTAAAAATCCGGAAACCGGACAAATTGTCAAGGGACAGTTTACCGACTCCTGGATGTACGATAAACAGGGCCTGCGGGTGGCGATGGACGGACTCGGTCCCGGTTATGCAATGGAGATAAATACTCTAATTTCCCCTCTTGAAATTTTTATCGGTGATGAAGCGGCCGAAGGAGCGGCAGATGCCGAAACAGCGCTTGAAAAATCAACAGCTACAAGAGGATTATTGGCCGTCCATCCAAACGAAGCCGACCTATACGGGTATACGGGTGAAATTCTGGATATGGTCAACGCTTTTGCCAATAACAAACATGCCATGCTGGACTTTCAATACGGACTGGAAATCACCCGTCTTGTTCAGGCTGCCTATATGGCCGCTGAAAAAGGTACGGTTCTGGATTTAACCGACAAAAATATTCAAAACGAGCTGGAGAATTATCAGTCCCTTATATCCCTGGGAAAGGGTGCTGATATACTCTATAAGTGACGGGTTGATTTTCGGCCGTTTCACAGAACACCGGTTCACCCGCGCCCGCTCTCCCCTTCCTTAAATGGGTGAACCGGTAATGGTTATCTTAAGAAAAAAAACGTTGACCTTTTGGCCGAGCTCTGCTCCCGTATATTTACTGGCCATATTTATTCACTACCTTCCGTTTAACTCCTATTTTTTTGCTCTCATAAAGGTTGTTGGTAATATCAGGCAACCATTTTGCAAAATATCCTGTATAGTAAAGTAGGTAACCAATATTAACAGCAGATGTGATCTCGGATAAAATAAACTTCATTGTTTAAAGAAATCATTATCGGGTGCTGCAAAAGGCAGAGAAAAAGCCAGAAAGAGCTTTATAAGAAGTACCATGCCTATGGTATGAGCATCACACTGCGATATACAACTTCCCGTGAACAAGCGGTTAGTATTCTCAACGATGCCTTTATGAAGGTTTTTGACAATATATCGGGGTACGACATTAAACGGCCTTTTAAACCGTGGTTTCGAAAAATTGTCGTCAATACCGCTATTAACCATTATCAAAAAAACAGCAAGCTGCCTACATCGGTTAGCCTTGAGTTGATTGGCGATGAAATAGATCCGTCAGAAACGATCATCAGCGGTATTTCCTACCGGGAGATCATAAAACTGATTCAGGAATTATCACCAACATACAGAACGGTGTTTAACCTGTATGTCATCGAAGGTTTCAAACACCATGAAATTGCCGAAATACTCGGTATATCGGTCGGAACGTCCAAATCCAATCTCTCAAAAGCCAAAAGGAACTTACAGGACAAACTGGAAAAAATTTTAACTGTTTCCCATCAGTATGCCAGATAATCATAAATATGACTCACTTGAACAGTTCTTCCGGAAGAAAACCGGGGACTACGAGATTCAGTATAAAGAAGAAGATTGGCTGAAAATGGAAAAGAAGCTGCAAGCTTCAGCTCAACAAACCTTTCAGCGAAAAAAATTATACTGGATAGCGGCTGCTTCACTCCTGATTCTGTCTCTATTTTCCTATTTGGTTATCGAACAGCAGATTTCTTTGAACAGTTTCACCCAACTGTTTAAACATGAAAGTGAAACAGTGCCCGGACTCATCGAGGAGTTCCCTGGTGAAATCACAATCCCCGAAGAGGGCCCTCTATCTCCGGCAGAAATCCCTGGTGAGCGGGGCGTTGACGGTGATCCTGATCGGGCCGACCGTTTTTCCGCCATTCCAACCGATGATATACCTGGTGCGGAAACAGATCTTTTCAATATTCCCGATCCAGGCTCAGACGGATTGGCATACAAACATGAAACACCGGAGAATCTTGCAGTAGAACCGGGAGATGGGTTTATAGGAATTGAATATATCAACACGCGGGATTATCAACGTTTTGATTCCGTACTTCCCTGCGCCGGTTGTTCACTGGAACGCTTGGCTGCCATTCAACAGACTGAATCAGTTCTATTTAAAAAACCCGAGACTGAAGAAGAAACCGGTGAAGTTTCCGAATCTTATCCTGATGATCTATACGGGAAATCTTCCTTTTCAACGGCAGATGACGCCAGATCAATCAGCCGGCTGTCATTGGGTATTATTGCCGGACCCGACATTAGTACAACTGGTTCGATTGCCAATTTTACCAATCCCGGATATAACCTGGGTATTACCGCGGAATACAAGATCAATCAGAATTTAAGTATATCAACAGGCATTGTTCAGTCAAAAGTCCGCTACCAGGCAATTGGCGATGAATACACCCCTTCAGATTATTATTTTAATCAGGGTATACACCCTTCTGAAACCAATGCTGTATGTTTGATTCTTGATGTACCCGTTACTCTCAGCTACAGATTTCTTCACTTTGAAAATTCCAGGTTGTACGCCAGCGCAGGTCTGTCCTCCTATATTATGCTGAATGAGGAATACCAATTCCATTACAACATTGACAACCCCGGACAAACAGAGTCATGGAATGACCGCACGGGTGCACGCCACCTGATAAGTAACGCAAACCTCTCATTGGGCTATGAGGTAGATCTTTTGCCAAGCTGGAGTTTACGTGCAGAGCCTTATCTGAAAATTCCGGTAAATGAAATCGGCTGGGGAAATGTAAAACTCTACTCTTTCGGGAGTTTGATATCTCTCAACTTCAAACTTTAATCTGAAAGCATGAAAGGATTATGGCTGAATTGTATAAAACAGATACCCTGAATAAACAGAAGTATTGGTGCATCTTCCCATTTTATCTGGCGGTTATGATACTCTTTTTTATGATTGCCGGTTGTGATTCTTCCACGGATTCAGAATACAATGGTGAAGATCCACCATCACAGTCACCACCTGCAACTGATGAAGTCAACATGGATGCAACTTCTTTTGAACCTGCCAACCGTACCGTTGAAGTGGGTGCCACGGTTACCTGGACGAATACCAACAACATGGATCATACCGTCACCAGTGGTGTTGATGGGGAACCGGACGGAGAATTTGACAGCGGTACATTATCTCCGGGAGAAACGTTTTCCCACACTTTCGAAGAGGAAGGCACCTATGAGTATTTTTGTACGCTGCATTTTCTAAGTGGAATGACGGGGACCATTACGGTTGGTGAAGATAATAACGGTAATGAAGATGATAACGACAATGGTTCAAATGGTGGTGATGAAGATCACGACGACTATAATGACGACATTTATTAATGGTACGTTATCTGTCAGCAATACTCCTGCTTTTCATTACCATATACTCCGATCCGAGTGAGGAAAACGTTGTCTATTTTACCGATTCCGGGTATGCCGAGTTTACATCCAGCGTGCCCTTGCATACGTTTACCGGACGATCAGATCATCTGACCGGTTTGATCGACCCGGAAGTAAACCTGGTCGATTTTTACCTCGACCTGAGTACTCTCAGAACCGGCATCGACAGGCGTGACAGGGATATGTTCCGCACACTTGAAGTTGATGACTATCCCTTTGCCGAATTCACAGGTTCTTTAACCTCTTCATTCGATTTTCAGTCTTCAGACAAACAGTCTGTGGCCGTAACCGGAGATTTTACCATTCACGGAATAACCAGGGAAAAAAAGGTTGAAGGCACTCTTCAAAACGAAGGCGGCAACCTTAAACTGGAAGCTGAATGGATCATAGACATAACTAATTATGACATCGAACCTCCGGGTATACTTTTTTATCGTGTTCGGGACGAAATGGAGGTACGAATCGAAGCAGTACTTGAATCAGTACCGGAAGATGAACAATCAGATATCCCATGAAAATTAAACCCACCTATTTTACAATATTCACCTTGATCACTCTCATTTTATTCTTTTTAGCTGATACTGCAAAAGCTCAACTACAACGCGAGCGTGTTGAACTGGATGAACCTGTAGCTGACATATTCTGGGCGCCAACCAATATTGGGATCAGTACTGTAAGAAATCTTTCAAAATACAGTTTGAACAGTTCAGTGCTCCATACATTCGGGCTCGTAAGAAGAGGGCCGGATCAGTTTTTTGGTTTGGATGACGGGGCCAATACCCGGCTTGGCCTGGAATATGGATTTGGCGACACTTTTTCGGCTGGAATCGGACGTATGACATTTAGGAAGATTGTGGATTTACGGGCTAAATCCAACATCCTCCGCCAAACAACCACCGGAAGCACACCTTTAGATCTGGCGGTCAAAGCATCTGCCGGTATCAGTACTCTTTCCGGGATGGAATTTTCAGACCGAATAAGCTATTTCATATCGGTGATGACAGCTCGAAAGTTCAATAAACTCAGCCTTCAACTCAGTCCGATGTTTGCACATTTCAATTTAGTTTCCGCTAATCAACAGCATCGGCTATTCGGACTCGGAATTGTTGCCGCTTATGAACTCAACGACCGGTTTGCACTGAGTGCTGAATATCTACCAGTACTAAGCAAACGTAACCCCGGCACATATGATCTTATGGCTATAGCACTAAATATTGATTCCGGTGGACACATATTTCAGATATTTTTCACCAGCTCTCAATGGCACAATGAAGCTTTTATAATGGCTCATAACGAGCATCGGTTTCTGGATGGAAATTTCAGGTTTGGCTTTAATGTCAATAGAATTTTTGGACTTAGAAGAAATTAAAGTCACTCTGTAAAATTGGTTGCCTCTAAATATGCAATTCATTCCTGTTTTCCGTAATCTTGCACCGCAAGGTTAACCGAGAAATTTTTACAGGATTGACAGAAGAGAATAACGAAAGTGTATCTGCAGACGAACCAACTGAAATCCCGGATGAAACTCGGTGGGCGGAAACCCCCTGGCTTGCCATAAAGGGTTTTTTGATGGGCTCTGCTGATATTATTCCAGGTGTGAGTGGCGGCACAATTGCCCTGATTACCGGAATTTACGACCGGTTGATCAATGCGGTACGAAGCGTGAACAAAAAAGCGATCATTTCACTGTTTACCTTCCGCATCCAGGAACTTTTCGAAACTTTTCACTGGAGATTTGTTTTAATACTTTTTTGCGGAATACTGACTGCAGTTATCTTCTTCACCCGGATTGTCCCTTTGCAGGTCTACATGTTTACAGACCCGGAGTTGATTTACGGCCTCTTTTTCGGCTTGATTCTCGGGTCAGTGTTTGTACTGCTCAAAGAGATCAGGCATGAAGACCGCGGATTTAAAACACTTACACCACTGGTTTTGGGTACACTGTTTGGGTATTGGGTGGTAACTCTGGTTCCGACTGATACTCCCGAAACATTCTGGTTTGTCTTTTCCAGTGGAATTCTTGCCTTCTGTGCACTAATAGTACCGGGTATTTCAGGCTCCTATATTTTGCTTATCCTCGGAAAATACGACTATGTGCTTTCAAACCTGGGGCTGATCGGGAACGAACAAACCCTGGAAGCTGCATGGGCTCTGCTGCCGCTTTTCCTGGGCGGAGCGGTTGGCCTTGCCTTTTTTTCCAGGATACTGTCCTGGCTGCTTCGACACTACCATATGGTAACACTTATGGTTTTGATCGGTTTTTTGATCGGTTCCCTCTATGTAATCTGGCCATACCAGGAAAGAGACTTCCGGGAAGATGTAGTCCGAATTGAATTATACGAAATATCTGACCCTCTGGTGCAATCTCTTAAAGCAGAAACGCAAGATACCAACAGGCCCAGTTATTTGCGCCTCGGGGAGATCGTTTCACCGGAAGATGAAACAACCGGCCCAGAAAAAATTGAAGTCGAAACCGTCACCCGGACAATGGTGACTGCCCAACCGTTTATACCGGAATTAACCGGTGAGAAAAGCCGGAACGAATACAGTTTATGGGGAGGGATTTTCGGACTGATAACAGGCTTGATTCTTGTCAGCGGTATCGATTACCTGAGGGTAAAAAAATAGACATATCGGTTTTTTGAATTCTCCACATTAAGCTATTATATAAATACTGCCAGGCAACCACTTAATGACTATTACACAAAAATCAGATTACCCATAATAATCAGACAATATGCTCAATATTAAAAAAATTCTGGTTCCCACAGATTTCTCAAATGATGCTGAAAGCGCTTATCCCGTAGCTCAAAAAATAGCAAATCGCTTTGATGCACTCATCGATCTGATCCATGTAATACCCACTGCCAAATATTTGAATGAAAGTTTCAAAAAACTGAGTACCCCCCTTGACGTGGATAAGGAGATATACCCGAAGGTTATCCGGGAAGCTGAGCAATTATCCCAAAAAGCTATGGAAATTTATTTCAATGAAGACCAAAAAGGTCAGTATTTCGTGAAGATTGACCGGAAAATTTCAGATACGGTTCTGAAGCATGCAACCACAAATGGATATGATATGATCGTGATGGGTGCAAAAGGTAAACACGGCACCAAACTGCTCCGGGGTGGTACAACTGAAAAAATAATCCGCAATTCAAAAATTCCGGTCTTTACAGTTGATGACAGATTAAATGAAAATAAGCTTGACAATATACTTATGCCGACGGATTGTTCAACAGTATCTTTCGCGGCATTTCCCATAACCGTTGAACTGGCTGATATCTACAACTCCGGAATCACCCTATATCATGTAATGGAACTTTATGGCAGCTTGTCGGAAGATATGCCGCGAAAACAAAATAAAAGTGAGTTTGTTTCGATTTACGAATCAATCATTGAGAGGCTGAATCAATATTTGGCCAACAGGGAAATCGATAAGATTCACATCCAGCGAACAGGTGTTACATTTGAAGACCAGGTGATCATCACTGACGGTAATCAAAGCCGTACGATTCCTCTCTACACCAAAATTGAAAAAGGGGTTTCTGCTCACTATGTGATTGAGGATTATGCTGAAAATCATGCTGACCTGGTCGTGATGGCCACCCACGGTCGAAGTGGATTTGCCCACCTGATCCTCGGTTCCACGGCAGAGAAAGTAGCCCAATATGTAAGCAAACCGGTGATCACAATCCGTCCGGATAAGGATGCTTTAAGAGGTTAAAAGCCGGGTATGAATACTGAATGGTGGAAGCGCGGTGGCTTGTAGCAGACCTGAATTGGTATCACTGTCTGTGACATTCCGTATACAAGACATATTTAGGTGCAAGCAGGATTACAACATCACCCGAAAAAAATTTATAGCCACCGCTCCGCTGCTTTTGGCTGTCCAACATACACAAAAAATACTCATTCATTATTTTCCAGTTTTTCCATCCATGAGACCGCTTCGGTACTTCCCTCCTCCGGAGCCCAACGGGCAAACGTTTTATCTGCCCTGGCGTTATACGGGCCACATTTAGATTCAAACAATACCGTATCGGCTTCTTTGACAAGAAAACCATGCCATAACCGAGGTTCAATATCGACCATACACTCAATCGAATTGGCTGAAAGCACTTCTGCCGATACAACATTCCCTGATTCCGAGAAAAGGTAAAAGCGGATCTTCCCCCTTAGCAGTACCAGGCTCTCGGTTGCATGATCGAGTGGATGCATATGCGGACGGATATAGGTACCCGGCTGAAGAAAGTTAAGCATCCGTTGTACCTGTGCATTCTGTGAGCGGTGGATCGGCAGGATAATGCGTTTTCGTTCACTCTCACGAGATGCGCGGATCCCTTTATCCATCATCTCAGCAGTGAGTATGAATTGATCTCCTCTGATATTGTCAAAAGCGTACATAGCCATTTATCCTTTCATTGCCAGTGCTGCCATAAGAGGTGCACCAGTCAGGAAGCATCGTTCATCGACATTATACTTGGGGTGGTGCCAGCTCCATGTAGAGCCGGTTTCTTCACTGCCGCTTCCCAGGAAAAAAAAGACTCCGGAAAAATGTTCCTGGTAGAAAGCAAAATCCTCACCAGCCATTATCGGTTTTTCCATTTCAAACACCGAATCATCCCCTTCCAATTCCCTGGCAAGAGTTATCAACCGGTTTGTCAGCGCCTCATCATTGGTCACAGCCGGATACCCTTCATTAAATTTGAAATTGTACGATCCGCCTGATCCCTCAGCTATACCTTTCAGAATACGGTCCATCCGATCACGAATCAGGTAGGCCGTCTCGCGGCTGAAAGTTCTGACCGTTCCCATCATGATCGCTTTTTCCGGAATCACGTTATATGTGGATCCCGATTCAATTTTACCGATGGTAACCACTGCCGGTTCAGTCGGATCTACATTTCGGCTAACGATTGTCTGAAATTTTTGAACCGCTTCTGCCACCATGATAACCGGGTCAACCGTACTGTGCGGAGCTGCGGCATGCCCGCCACTTCCGATCAGTTCCACTTCAAATTCGTCGGGACGTGCCATCATCGGGCCACCTTTCGTTGCGATCATCCCAGGTGGCCTGAGAGGCAGTGTATGCAATCCATAGATTGCCTGAACACCCTGTTTTTGTAAAAATCCCGACTCACTCAGCAGCCTCCCGCCTCCGGGCAACTTTTCCTCTCCCGGCTGGAAAATGAGCAACACTTTACCATCAATTTGATCGGAAATGTCTTTTAATATTCTGGCTGTTCCCAGCAGATTCGCGGTATGTGCATCGTGTCCACAGCAATGGGAAACACCCGGCCGCTCCGACATAAATTCTTTCTTGTGTTCTCCCTCCTCCTGCATCGCCAGTGCATCAATATCCGCCCGTAAGGCAATGACCCGTCCGGTCCGGCTGTCTTTGTCTTTATTCCCGTTCAATATACCTACACAACCAGTTTCCAATGGTTGCTCAAAAGGTATTCCAATTTCCTCAAGCTTACCGGTTATAAATTCTGTTGTTTCAAATTCTTTAAAACTGACTTCCGGATTGCGGTGCAAATACCGCCTTATTTCCACCATCCAGTCGTAATATTCCCGGGCTTTTTTCTGTAAATC
>SLOU01000228.1 GCA_007132385.1 Balneolaceae bacterium
AGTGAAAAACCTTGAAAGATTCAAAAGAACACCGAAAGAGCATTTCAAAAAAGCTATTTGCCCGGAAGGTGAAAAAGTTGTTGTGCATGTTTCAAATTTCAGAGAAGTAAAGCGGGTGCCGGAAGTGGTGAGTGTATTTCATAAAATTCTTCAAAGCGGCATTGAAGCAAAGCTTTTGATGGTAGGTGACGGGCCTGAACGGCAAAAAGCTGAACGTCGCTGCAGAGATTTGAATATTTGTGACAAAGTGCGTTTTTTAGGGAAACAAGAGCAGGTGGAAGAAGTTCTTTCCATTGCTGATCTTTTTTTGATCCCTTCCGGTAGTGAGACTTTCGGCTTGGCCGCACTTGAGGCAATGAGTTGCAGTGTTCCGGTAATCAGTTCCAATATTGGGGGACTCCCCGAGGTAAATATTCACGGGGAGACAGGGTATCTTTGTAACCTGGATGATATCGACTGTATGGCTGATTACGCCGTCAAGATACTTAAAAATGAAAAACTGTATGAGGAAATGGCTGTCAATGCCCGCAAGCGCGCCGAAAAATTTGATATCGTTGAGCTTGTCAAAGTCTATGAAGATTACTATGAAGAGATTGCTGATGGTTTATCAACATAAAGAAAAAATTAAGAGATTTTTGTAAGGTTTTCCTGGCTGGCGGATCATACTATTAGAGATCAAAAGAGTACTGGAGGGCGTAAATAAAATTAGTAAAAACAGTGTCAGTTAATCATTCTATACCAAGTAAGAGAGTCTTGCAGATCATAGATCTGCTCGATTCCAGACCTGAGAAATCAAAACCTGTCCTGTTTCGATTTATTTCAGACGAGGAAGGCTCCCTTTACAGACTCGCCGCTTTATTGAAACGTGATGGATATTGCATTGAATTTAGAAGGCACAGATCAGGACATTGCTGGCTTTGCACTGCGAGTGGATCACTCGGCCCAAATGATGAACCACTCGACCGTTTGTGTATCCGGATGCTTGATCTTGCAGATCAATATGAGGTTATATTTGACGGTTGGGAAACAAAGATTGGAGGAAATGAAGCAAAAGCTGATCAGGCAAATGACGCTGGATAGAGAGATCAGGAATATGAAAATTCAGGCTTTGACCGATAATTGATATATTCTTCCTGTTGCATATTATTGATGAATATGTACATTTTGTAAAATCAGGAAGATAAAGCCCAATCATATCAATTTTATTCCCAGTCTTATGAAGATGTTCTCAATTTCGATCTCCCTGCTTCTTATAACGTTCCTTTCTTGTACCGAGGCCCATGTTCAGCACAGCGGAACGTCGATGAATTATCAACCGGTAAACGGAGATGATTTTTATTTCCCCCTCCCCGATTATGATCTTCCTGTTTTTGAAACAGAAGATCAGCGTTTTATGATCGATACAGTGGTAACCGGCCTTGAGGTCCCGTGGGCATCTGCGTTTCTGCCCGACGGTTCGGTATTGATTACGGAACGCCCCGGTCGTTTGAGGCTTGTGCAGAACGGAGAATTGCTCGATGATCCGGTAGCAGGTATGCCTGACGTCCGTGCTGGTGGCCAGGGAGGGCTATTGGACGTGGTGCTGCATCCGGATTATGAAGACAACGGATGGATTTACATCACCTACTCGAAAGCCGAGGGAGGTATATCGAATACAGCATTGATCAGGGCTCGTTTGGAAGGCAATCAACTCGTTGACCTGGAAGAGCTGTTTTGGGCCGAACCCAGAGTGACCGGCGGCCGGCATTTTGGCAGCCGGATCGCCTTCGATAATGAGGGATACCTGTATGTTTCTATCGGAGACCGGGGGAACAGAGATCGGGTACAGGATTTGTCGAATCATCTTGGAACAGTGATCCGGCTCTATGACGACGGCAGTGTGCCGGAAGATAATCCGTTTATAAACGACCCGAATGCAAAACCGGAAATCTATGCTTATGGGCTGAGGAATATACAGGGGATGCAACGCCACCCGGTAACCGGTGAAATCTGGTCACATAAACACGGCCCAAGAGGAGGGGATGAAATCAATATTATCGAAGGTGGCCTGAATTACGGCTGGCCGGAAATTACCCATGGTGTGAACTACAACGGCACACCGATTACCCCTGATACGGCACAGGCTGGCCTGGAACAACCTTTCCTGCACTGGACGCCTTCTATCGCTCCATGTGGGATGGATTTCGTGTATGGTGATAAATACCCTGGCTGGGAAGGAGATTTGCTCGTAGGTACATTGCGGCCACAGTACTTGCACCGGGTAAAACTCGATCAAAATGGAGAGCTGCTTGATCAGGAAGAGATGCTAGATAATCTGGGCAGGATCAGGGATATTCGCCTTGCTCCCGACGGTTTTATTTATATAGCTGTTGAATCGGGAGGTACACTCATTCGTTTGCTGCCGGTGAATGAATAGCTATTCAGGTTTCATCTTCACTGATGAAACCTGAAAACCCGTTAATCTGAATTTATAATCCAGGCTTTTGCTATGGATTTAAATTGGATCTGAGTCAGACAAATAAATAAGGGCCAGTTTGACGTCAGGAAGCCAGTACTTTTCGATGTCAGGCAGCCAGTACTTTGGAAACTTCTGCAGCAGCTTCTTTCAATAGAACGGCAGAGATGACATTCAGATCACTTTCATCTATAATTTTTTTAGCTTCCTCGGCATTGGTTCCCTGCAGTCTGACTATAATGGGAACATTTTTAACTTTATCAGCAATATCGGGGTCTTTGATAGCTTCGATCACGCCATTGGCAACCCGGTCGCAACGAACAATTCCGCCGAAAATATTTATCAGTATCGCTTTCACGTTCTTGTCTTCAAGTATGATACGGAATCCATTTTTTACGGTGTCCACGTTTGCTCCGCCGCCGACATCGAGGAAGTTGGCGGGCTCCCCACCAGATAGCTTGATAATGTCCATTGTTGCCATAGCAAGTCCGGCACCGTTTACCATACAGCCGACATTTCCGTCCAGCTTGATATAGCTCAATCCGTATTTGGAAGCTTCAACTTCGGTTGGATCCTCTTCGGCAATGTCGCGTAATTCCTGATACTTCTTCTGCCTGTACATGGCATTTTCATCAAAAGTAAATTTGGCATCAAGAGCAGAAACATCATTATCGCTCGTTCTCACCAACGGGTTAATCTCAACCATATTTGCATCCGTCTCATCATAGCATTTATAAAGGGCCAAAATAAATTTAACGGCCTTTTTGAATGCATCACCTTCAAAACCCAGGGCAAATGCGAGCCGCCTGGCCTGGTTATGTTGCAAATCCATTCCCGGTTCAACCCACTCCTTGATTATTTTTTCCGGTGTTTCTTCAGCCACTTTTTCAATTTCGACTCCACCTTCTGTCGAAACCATGATGACATTTTTACTATTGGCGCGGTCGAGAAGAATTCCCAGATAAAATTCCTGGGCAATATCCACTCCCTCGGTAACATAAATCTTTTTGATCTCCTGACCAGCCTCCCCGGTTTGAATCGTGACCAGTGTATCTCCAAGCAGAGATTCTGCCGCCTCCCGAACCTCTTCAATACTTTTACAGAGAATAACTCCTTTTGCATTATTTTTTTTAGTTCTTCCTTTTCCACGTCCGCCGGCATGAATTTGGGCTTTTACGACAAAAAGTTCGGTACCGTTCTTTTTCATTTTCTTTGCTGCTTCAACAGCATCATCAACCGAGTCGGTAGCAACTCCGGCAGGTACAGCGACGCCATAACTTTCTAAAATTTCTTTAGCCTGATATTCATGAATTTTCATAGGATAATTAACTTACAATCAACGGTCTAGTTAGATAAAAATCGGGTACAATAATACTCAAAACCGATTCGAAATGAAAGAAACTGCCTGAATATAAAAATTTATCGATCCAATAGAATATAGAATGTGGTGTCGGCTGGTTTTTAAAGAATTTCAGGTTAGATTGCAATCGCCGGCTATTCGATAGTATTTCGAAAGAGTGTGTCGACACGCCCGATAATTAACTACCGGCTTTTCAGATCGATTTGCTATGAACATGCCGGGTAACCATTTTGAGTAAAAGTCCCACATTACCCAGCAGGGTGGAAACCAAGTAAGCTGCAAGATGCAGAGCAGATCCATCCAGTCCATCGCTGTAGAGAATTGCAAGTCCGATAGAACATATCCAGAGGATGATAGAGTACACTTTAAACCGGGTAATAACAGGGTGTGGCAGGATGGAAGAGGCCGGTTTCCCGCAATTTTCCCACTCTTTCAGGTGGAATAGGAAAAAGATCACTCCAAAAGTGATCAATAAATAGATAAATGCCTGGGGAGGCATCAGTTCGGTTCGACGATTCCAGTATCCAGATTAAACTTCCGGGTTGGAAGCGATTCGTTCAGAATATTTTTCGGATCGTTATTATGATCAACGATAACCACTTTCGGTTCGTGATGGTTTGCTTCTTCCGGGCTCATTTCTGCATAAGTGATTACTATAATCCGGTCATCTACCTGGTTCAAACGAGCTGCCGCCCCATTCAGACAACATACCCGGCTGCCTTTTTCACCCGGAATGGTATATGTCTCCAGGCGCTCTCCATTAGTAATATTGACCACCTGTACTTTCTCATATGGAAGGATTCCGGCTAACTCCAGTAGTTCCTGATCAATGGTTATACTGCCTTCATACATTAGGTTTGCTTCTGTAACCCGCATTTGATGCAGTTTTGATTTAAACATTGTCAGTTTCATTGCTTCCGGATCCTGTATCTTTTTTTATGGGTAGTCTAATAACAAATTGTCTATCAGGCGTGTATCTCCCACATAGACAGCTCCCGCTAATATATATCGATGACCGGATTTGAGCTTTTGCACCGGCTTCAACGATTCAAACGAGAAAAAACCAATATAATCAATTTTAAAATCTTTTGCTTCCAGCTCATTTTTTTGGTGCTCAATAAGCAATGAGGGTTCATCGATACCGGATTTTACCTGTTTTTCAATATATTGAAGGGATCTGTAGAGTGAGGGTGCTCTAAGTCTTTCTTCATTACTGAGGTATGCGTTTCTGCTGCTCAAGGCCAGGCCATCGTTGGCTCTGACAATTTCTCCCATCTGTAATTCAATTTCATGGTTAAATTCTTTAACCATACTGCTTAAAATTTGAAACTGCTGAATATCCTTTTGGCCGAAAAAAGCTATATCAGGCTTAATTATATTGAATAGTTTATTGACGACAAGCACTACACCTTCAAAAAAGCCCGGTCTTTCGGGACCGCACATATGGTCAGCCAGTTTGTCTATTTGAATACTTAAAAACTGTTTCTCAGGATACATTATTGAAGTATCCGGAATAAAAACTGCCGCGGTTCTTTGCTTGCGGCACATTTTCAAGTCCTTTTCGATCTGTCTGGGATAACGCTCGAAATCCTCATTCGGTCCGAACTGCGCCGGGTTTACAAATATGGAAACTACGACTCGATCGGTATGTTCACGGACTTGCCGGATCAAGGATAAATGTCCGTCGTGCAATGCACCCATAGTAGGGACAAAACCGACCTTCAGTTTTTCCCTTTTCCAAAGTTTTACCGTATTACGAATTTCACTAATTGATCCAGTTACAAGCATTTAAAATTTTTGAAATTAAGCGAAGTTCAGCTCGATTTAGAACGGGATAACTTTAGAGTGTTCCCCATGTAATTGCTTCCTGCCGGGAATAGTGAAGGTATATACTATACCCGGTTAAACGGTTCGGTCTGAGTCAAAGTTTTCCAAAAGCTGTTTGATCCTGTTGAGGAAAGCACCACCGTGAGCACCATCTATGATACGGTGATCATAACTCATTGAAAGATACATCATATGGCGGATAGCAATGACATCCCCGTTGTCCGATTCCAGGACAACCGGACGTTTTTGTATGACTCCGGTTCCCATTATAGCTACTTGCGGCTGATTGATGATCGGGGTTCCCATCAGGTTTCCAACACTACCGTAATTGGTGAGCGTGATGGTTCCACCGACCAGATCATCAGGCTTCAGGTCTTTATTCCGTGCTTTTACTGCCACTTCTGTTACGGATTTGGCCAACCCTACGAGATTTTTCTCCTGTGCCTCTTTGATTACGGGAACGATCAAACCTCCTTTACCGCCTTCCCCGAGAGCGACAGCTAATCCGAAATTAATGTCTTTTTTTACAATGATTTCATCGTTGTCCACCGAACTGTTGATCAGTGGAAATTCCTGGATGGCATGGATAATCGATTCGATAAAAATTGGAGTATAGGTAAGCTTTACACCTGTTTTTTGTTGAAACCCTGCTTTATTGGCTTCACGCCATCGAACAACTTTTGTCACATCTACCTCGGCAAAGGTGGTAACATGGGCAGAGATCTGCTTCGAACGGACCATGTGATCGGCGATTGTCTTGCGCATCCGGTCCATTTTAATGATTTCAACATTTTGAGAAGGCCGTTGTATGTTGAGTTCACCAGCGGAAATTTTGTCTCGTGAGGAAACCGTACCATCGGGTGCCGGTTTCGCAGTTTCTTGATTTACAGGTTTAGCCGGTGTTTCGATTTCCCCCGCTTTTTTCTTCTCGATGTAGTTCAGAATGTCTTCTTTGGAAACACGCCCATCTTTGCCACTTCCTTTAATACTCTCAAGTTCTTCCTGGCTGATTCCCTCTTCTTTGGCAATGGAACGAACCAAGGGAGAGTAAAAGCGTCCGTCACTTCCTATCCGCTGCGGTTCGGTACTGCCTGCAGCAACCGGTTCACTCTTTTGGGTACCATTCGTTGATGCCGGGTCTCCGGTTGTAGTCTCAGAAACGGTTTCTTTATCTGAACGATCTGATACTGAAGTACTTTCCGCAGCAGCGCTTCCGGTTTGAATGATTGCAATCGTCTGGCCCACTTCCACTGTTTCTCCGGCTTCAACCATGATTTCAATCAGGATACCGGCTTCAGGTGAGGGAACTTCAGTATCCACTTTGTCAGTGGCAATTTCAAGCAATGCTTCATCCATCTCCACGCTGTCGCCCACATTTTTAATCCATTCAATGACAGTCCCTTCCATAACAGATTCCCCCATCTGGGGCATTACGACTTCAACTTTTTTTCCTTTTTCTCCATCTGAAGGTTTAGCTTTGGATGACTGGGAATCACCTGCTTTCGTATTTACTTCTTCCTTTTGTCCGGCAGCTGCGTTCGCAGTGGAGGCAGCCTGTTTCTGTTTGGACGGTTCCTTCGCTTTTGTTTCACCTGAATCGTTCGTTTTCGGTTCAGCAGCATCCGGATCTGTTTCGATAATGGCAATCGGTTTGCCTACTTCCACCACATCACCCTCTCCCACCAGCGTTTCAACTAATATCCCGCTTTCCGGTGAGGGTACTTCGGTATCCACTTTATCGGTGGAAATTTCAAGCAGGGTTTCATCCATTTCCACACTGTCACCTACATTTTTGACCCACTCAATAACGGTTCCTTCCATTACCGATTCCCCCATCTGGGGCATTACGACTTCAACTTTTGCCATTATCCTGTCCTTTTATTGAAAGCGATTTTTGCCATTGACTGAAGATAAAAAATTAAATTCTTAATAACTGAATGGAATATTTTTTCACTTCATTTCTTTATGTTTGGCAATTTTTGCCAGAAACTGATTCATTGCCTCACCCGAAAACGGGCGGCATTCCTGTCGTAAAGTGGTATCAACTCGATCGTTTAATGACTACATTCACCTTTTTTATATTGATTTGACAATTTTAATATTCATCCGGCATTCATTAACATGCTCGGCTTCTTTAAAAGCAGATAAAGGTAAGATTCTGATTCGAAATTAATTTTGATTTGATAAGACCATGAGTGAAAATCCAAAGATCAAAGATCCATCCCCACCCGGTCCGGATCAAGATAAAAAAGATTGGTTTACCCGTTTCCTTGATTTTGTGGAATGGCTTGGTAATCTATTACCCCACCCGGTAACACTTTTTGCTCTTTTTGCAGCAGGTGTTGTTTTACTGAGTGGTGTAGCAGAATGGCTGAATTGGACCGCAGAGGATCCTCGACCTGAAGGTGCACCCGGTAGAGCTGCTGATGGAATTATTGAGCCTGTCAGCCTGATGAATGCCGATGGTTTCAGAATGATCATTGAAAATCTGGTAACCAACTTTACCAATTTTGCCCCTTTGGGTGTTGTTTTGGTTGCCCTTCTTGGAGTTGGAGTTGCGGAGCGTTCGGGATTGATTAGTGCCTGCATCCGCGGGATGGTTTTAAAAGCAGCTTCTTTCAAGCCTAAAAAGTCAGAAATTGGGACTGGAATCCTGGCAATTCCAAAAAAAATCAAACGATTTTTTTTGACACCCAAAAACCTGGTTACGATAACAATTTGTTTCGCTGCTGTGGTTTCCAATACAGCGTCCGAAATGGGTTATGTGGTATTGGTTCCGCTTGCAGCCGTGATTTTTCATTCAATGGGCCGTCATCCGCTGGCGGGGTTGGCATGTGCCTTTGCCTGCGTTTCGGGCGGATACAGTGCCAATCTGTTGATCGGTACCATTGATCCGTTACTTGCCGGACTTACCGAAGAAGCTGCCAGGATTATCGATCCGGACTACTCTGTTCACGCTGCAGTGAATTACTATTTTATGTTCATCAGCACATTTTTGATTACGGCCCTCGGTACATTTGTTACTCTGCGGATCGTAGAGCCCAAACTCGGGACTTATGATGAAAGCATGGCGATGGAAGATATCTCTGATGAGGGTTCCATGGAGCCACTCACCGGCAATGAAATTCGCGGGTTGAAATGGACCGGTGTTTCTGTTCTGCTGATGTTTATCGCGTTGGCTATGACAATCATTCCGGAAAACGGAGTTCTTCGAAACCCGGAGACCGGTGAAATGCTGAATTCACCGTTTTTAAATGGAATTGTTGCCTTGATTTTCATCTGCTTTTTGATCCCCGGATTTGTCTTTGGGCGTGTTGTGGGTACAATGAGAGATGATCGTGATATTATTGAAGGGATGTCGAATGCGATGGCCACACTGGGGCTTTATATTGTCATTGTCTTTTTTGCAGCCCAGTTTGTCGCTTATTTTGGCTGGAGCAACCTCGGACAAATTTTTGCTGTAAAAGGGGCTGAATTTCTTCAGAATATTGGCCTGACAGGGCCGACTGTTTTCATCGGTTTCATATTTGTATCTGGTTCGGTGAACCTGATGTTAGGCTCGGCCTCCGCTCAATGGGCTGTTACAGCCCCTATCTTTGTACCTATGTTGATGCTCATCGGTTATAGTCCGGAAGTCATACAGGCTGCTTACAGGATTGGTGATTCGGTCACAAATATCATCACTCCAATGATGAGTTACTTTGGGCTAATCCTTGCATTTGCCAATAAATATGATAAAGATCTCGGAATAGGCACAATTATAGCAATGATGCTGCCATACAGTATTTTCTTTCTGATTGGCTGGATCATTATTTTTTATGTATGGGTGTTTGGCCTTGGAATGCCGGTAGGTCCGGAGGCTCCAACCTATTACATAGTGAGCCAGTAATGAATCTGCCATAATGAAAAATGTAGGGCAGGGATCAAATGGATCATTTAAAAAAGTAATTCAAAATTTTGCTTTCAACTAATCCCAGCTCTGCTTAAATTTGCGGGAATTTAAAACGAGCCTGATGAAGGAGATAATCAGAAACTCTCCACAACATAGACAGTGTAAGCTTTTCCGAATGTCCGACACGGAATCCGTAGTCGGATTTTTTTTGACCGCAAGTGTCTGCATCCGAATTTTCAAAAAAAATCGAAGATATTAGAACTATGACTCTCTATCCGCAAGACAAAGCAATCCTTGCACTCGCCGACGGAACGGTTGTATATGGACATGCAATTGGCATCAAGGGTACCGTCGGTGGAGAACTGTGTTTTAATACAAGTATGACCGGGTATCAGGAAATTTTCACCGATCCGAGTTATTACGGACAACTCATGATGATGACGTATCCGCACATCGGCAATTATGGAACCATGCCCCGGGATGATGAGGCTAGACAGGTAATGATTGCCGGGTTAATCGTACGTTCTTTTTCATGGGATTACAGTAATCCGGTAGCTGACGGAAGTCTGCAAAATTACCTTGAAAGCAATCAGGTTGTCGGTATTACAGGTGTTGACACCAGGAAGCTGGTACGCCTTATCCGCACAAAAGGGGTGATGAATGCTGTGATCTCTTCTGAAATTCAGAACGCCGACGAGCTGATTGAAAAAGCGAAGGCCTGGCAAGAGATGGAGGGGCTTGAACTGGCAACTCGTGTCACACGAAAAGAGGCCCAGACGATTCCATCGGAGGGGCCTTATAAAATTGCCGCAATTGATTACGGAATCAAACAGAGTATCATTGACAATTTTGTAAAAAAAGGCTGTACTCTGAGAATTTTCCCAGCCGAAGCAAAGCTTGAAGAAGTTAAAGCCTGGAATGCCGACGGATTCTTTTTCAGTAATGGACCCGGTGACCCCAAGGCTTCATCAAATTACGGTCTCAAAATGGTGGAATATGCCAAATCAACCGGTAAACCTTTGTTTGGAATCTGTCTGGGCCATCAGTTAATGGCACTCTCAGAAGGGATTGATACAAAAAAAATGTTTGTTGGCCATCGTGGAGCAAATCATCCCGTAATGAACCGGTTAACCGGACTGGTGGAAATTACAACTCAAAACCACGGATTTGCTGTTAATGAAGAAAAGGTTGATGAAAGTAAAGTAGAAGTAACACATATCAATCTTAATGACAACACCATTGAAGGACTTCGTTTCAAAAACTTTCCGGGAATGTCGGTACAATATCACCCGGAAGCCTCACCCGGTCCGCACGATTCCCGCTATCTTTTCGATCAATTCATGGAAATGGTGGAAGAAGGTAAAAAAGAACCGGTTGAATAATACCTGTGCGACAAACAGTAATCCTAATAGTTACTACACAATACTTAACAGATAGTATATGCCACGTCGAGACGATATTTCAAAAATTCTGATTATTGGCTCCGGGCCGATCGTAATTGGTCAGGCTTGTGAATTTGATTATTCCGGAACCCAGGCCTGCCGGTCTCTAAGGGATGAAGGATATAAAGTGATTTTGATCAATTCCAATCCCGCCACCATTATGACGGATCCGATGATGGCCGATGCGATTTATTTGAAACCGTTGACTACCCAATCCATAAAAGAGATTGTTGAATTGGAAAAACCGGATGCTGTACTTCCGACTATGGGAGGGCAGACCGCTCTGAATCTGGCGAGGGATCTGTATCTTGAAAATTTTTGGGAAAAAAATAATATCAAGATTATCGGAGTAGACCTGGATGCAGTCAATATTACGGAAGACCGTCAGTTGTTTCGTAATCTGATGGAAGATATTGGCATCGAACAATGCCGAAGCCGGACAGCGGAGTCGTTGCTTGATGCGAAAGAGATTGTCGAGGAATTGGGTGGGCTGCCGATCGTAATACGGCCTTCATTCACACTTGGCGGAACAGGGGGTGGCATCGTCTGGAAGGAGGATGAGTTTGAACGAAAAGTATTGAGAGGCCTGGAATTGAGTCCGGTACACCAGGTGTTGATTGAGGAGTGTATATTTGGGTGGAAAGAGTTTGAGCTTGAATTATTAAGGGATGCAAATGACAATGTTGTTATCATTTGCTCGATCGAAAATGTAGATCCGATGGGTGTTCATACCGGTGATTCGGTTACTGTTGCTCCTTCACAAACATTGACGGACAAACAGTTTCAGAATCTGAGAGATGCAGCAATACGTATGATGCGTTCAATCGGGACTTTTGCGGGAGGGTGCAACGTTCAGTTTGCTGTAGAACCCGGGACAGAACGATTGGTGGCAATTGAAATCAACCCCCGGGTCAGTCGCTCGTCTGCTTTAGCCTCAAAAGCTACCGGCTATCCGATTGCCAAAATTGCTACTAAACTTGCTGTCGGATATACACTTGATGAGTTGCCCAACCCCATAACAGGTGTTTCTTCTGCATGTTTTGAACCATCTATCGATTATGTGGTGGTAAAAGTACCGCGGTTTAATTTTGACAAATTTTCAGAAGTTGATGAGGAATTGACTACTCAAATGAAGGCGGTTGGTGAGGTGATGTCGATTGGCCGGACTTTCCCTGAAGCAATGAACAAGGCCTGGCAATCTCTCGAAATCGGTCGGTCGGGCCTTGGTGCCGATGGGTATGACGATCCGGACAGGAAAACTGTACGGGAACGACTTTTGCGGCCATATTGGGATCGATTCCTGCAAATTCGGAATGCATTCAAAATGGGAGCTTCTGTTGAAGAAATAGCAGATATTACGAAAGTTGATCCATGGTTTTTGCAGCAAGTCCGGTACATGGTTTCCCTGGAAAATCGGACCGAGGGACAGAACCTGGAAAAAATCAGCCGCGATGAGTTGTATGAATTGAAACAGGCAGGCTTTTCAGATGTCCAAATCGCTTGGTTGATGAGCAAAAGCGGGAACGGTGTTACAGAAGAAGAAGTGCGTTCAAAAAGGTATGAAATGGATCTGAAACCGGTATTTAAGCTGGTTGATACATGTGCAGCTGAATTCCCTGCAGAAACACCTTATTACTATTCATCATATGACGGAGAAAATGAAAGTGAAGTAACGGACAGGAAAAAAGTTTTGATACTTGGCAGTGGTCCAAATCGTATCGGCCAGGGGATAGAATTCGATTATTCCTGTGTCCATGCTGTGTTCGCAGCCCAGGAAATGGGATATGAAGCAATCATGGTAAATTGTAATCCTGAAACGGTTTCAACCGATTTTGATGTTGCCGACAAACTCTATTTTGAACCCGTGTTTTGGGAAAGAGTTTACGATATCATTGAACATGAAAAACCGGAAGGTGTGATCCTTCAGGTTGGTGGTCAAACAGCCTTGAAGCTCGGCAAAAAATTTGTAGAAAAAGGAATCAATATTTTTGGTACCGAATTTGACAAGATTGATTTCGCTGAAGATCGAGGTTCATTTTCAATATTTTTAAAAGAGTTGGGTATCCCTTTTCCAGAATACGGAACAGCCAGAACGGCTGATGATGCAGTTGAGATCGCACGAAGAATCGGATACCCTGTGCTAATTCGGCCGAGTTATGTTTTGGGAGGCCAGGGTATGCGGATTGCTGTTAAAGAGGAGGAATTACGCCGGTATGTCGAGCGAATCCTGATGAGCCATCCGGAAAACGACTTTTTGATCGACAAATATCTTGACAAAGCGATTGAAGTAGATGTTGATTCGGTCTATGACGGGGAGCAATTACATATCGCAGGCATCATGCAGCATATCGAGCCGGCTGGTGTACACTCAGGCGATTCTACGGCCGTATTGCCCACCTATTCCCTGAATCAACAGGTTTTGAATACCATCGAAGAGTATCAAAAAAAGATCGCATCCAATATGGAAATCGTTGGTTTTCTCAATGTACAATATGCGATCAAGGGAAATACGGTTTATGTACTTGAAGCCAATCCGCGTTCAACTCGGACTATACCGTTTCTTGCGAAAGCTACTGAGAGACCGGAGGCAAAAATCGGAGTTCAGGTAATGCTTGGGGCAAAATTGAAAGATTTTGATCTGACATCCAAACTCAAAAACTGGGCTATTAAAGAACCGGTATTCCC
This sequence comes from Balneolaceae bacterium, assembly GCA_007132385.1. GTDB lineage: Bacteria > Bacteroidota > Rhodothermia > Balneolales > Balneolaceae > SLOU01. The sequence continues at coordinate 13,662 of SLOU01000228.1, forward strand.
ATTTGATAAATTCCCGGAAGTAAAAAAAGAACTGGGCCCGGAAATGAAATCGACCGGCGAAAGTATTTACTTTATGGATAATTTTGACGATGAAAGATTCAGAAAACCCTATGAATTCAAGGATCTGTATCTTTCCAAATAAAATCACCCCAGATCGGTTTATGTGATGCAGGCTTTTCCTTAACGAATTGGGTACACATTGAACCGGATTGGAAATATGTATCGGGTTACCGTCGGCCGATTGCACCCGAACGTGTCATTTCACCCCATTCGAGATTGCCCTTGGAATAGTCGATCAATCCTCGAAAACGCCACCAAGAGTGGATTTGGCGGTATCCCAGATTTTCCAGAAAGGCGTAGAGAATCAGGATGGCAACATCCCGGACTCGTTCGTAACGCCGAAAAGTCAGTTCCTCAATTAAAATCGCAAGAATAGACATGATTATACCTAACAGGATAGCGGCTGATAAAAACAGCAGAAAAAAGGTAAAGTTGATCGCCCCAACCAGAAAACTGATGATAAAAACAAAATAACCGAACAATTCAATAACAGGAGCCAATAGCTCGATAAAAAGGAAAAATGGCATTGCAAATATTCCAAGACGGCCATATTTCGGGTTAAACAACATCACCTTGTGGCGAAAAAGGGTATCAGCCAGTCCGCGGTGCCAACGGTTTCGCTGTCTGCTGAGAACCTTTCTGTCTTCAGGTACTTCCGTCCAGCATACAGGTTCAGGCAGAAATCGAATACGATAGGGAATACCCTTCTCTTTGTGATACCTGTGCATACGTACTACGAGCTCCATATCTTCACCCACTGTATCGTGCATGTAACCGCCGGCGTCGATAACTGCTTTACGGTCGAAAACCCCAAAAGCTCCGGAGATAATCAATAAACTGTCCAGGTAATCCCAGCCAGTTCGACCAAACAAAAATGCACGAAGATACTCCACCGCCTGGATGCGTCCAAGGTAACTGCCGGGAGTTTGAATCTTGTCGATAACACCGTGTTTAAATGTACAGCCATTAGCTACTCTAACCACACCACCGACCGCAATGGTTCGCTGATCTTCAGTAAATGCCATGATCATACGCTGGAGAACATCCGACTCGAGCAGGGAGTCGGAATCAACAGCACAAATAAGATCTTTTCGTGACATATTAATTCCGGCATTGAGAGCATCAGCCTTTCGTCCGTTTTTTTTGTCTATCACAAAAAGATTTGGGTATTGACGTGAACTGTAGACTTTTCTTACAGGCTTGGATGGAATGAGCTGAGGTACGTGACGATCGATCGGTTTCAGGTTGAAATGGTCGATCAACTTTTGAAGGGTGTTGTCGGTACTGCCGTCATTAATGATAATGACCTCATAATC
>SLOU01000025.1 GCA_007132385.1 Balneolaceae bacterium
CTGTTTATTTCCATTGATGATCTCAATGACTGGATCGGCGCCCTCCATACTCACCCTCAGGTCCAGACGCCGAACATTGACCGGTTGGCAGATCGTGGTACTCTTTTTACCAATCATCATGTACAGGCGGTTGTGTGTAATCCCTCCCGCGTCAGCATTATGACGGGTCTTCGCCCTTCAACAACTGGAATTTATGGGCTTGCACCTCTTTACCAGGATAACGAGTCGACCGCGGACCTGGTGACCATGCCCGAATATTTTGAAACGCATGGATATGATACTTACTCCGTCGGTAAAATCTTCCACAGCCCTGCTTCCAATAGAGTGGCGTTCCAGGAAGACGGGACCGAAGTCAGTTTTTCCGGTCCACACCCGGATGAGAAAATCGTTCAGGAGCCTCTGGATATGGTTGATCATCCACTGCTCGACTGGGGAGTCTATCCGGAGGAAGGGGATTCACTGATTCATGATTATCAATTTGGAACCTGGGCAGTTGACCGGCTTGAAGAATTCGGATCCTCACAGAGAGATAATCCGTTTTTTCTGGCTGTAGGCTTCTGGCTGCCCCATGTGCCCCTCTACACCACACGAAAATGGTTTGACCTGTATCCGGAAGAAGATCAGATCGTTTTGCCCCCTGCCCCGGAGGCTGAACGTGACGACATACCAGATTTTGCCTGGAAGCTGCACTGGCACCTTCCGGAGCCGCGCCTGTCCTGGCTGCTGGAACACGAGCAATGGCGGCCGAAGGTGCGGGCATACCTGGCAACAATCAGCTATATTGACTCCCAGGTTGGAAGGGTTCTCGACATGCTTGAAGCTCAGGAGCTGGACGAGAATACCATCGTTATTCTATGGTCGGATCACGGTTATCACCTGGGTGAAAAAGGTGTTACCGGCAAAAATACCTTGTGGGAGCGCTCGACCCGCGTTCCATTGATTTTTGCCGGTCCGGGAGTATCGGCCGGAGCCCGCTCATCGCGACCGGTGGAGTCGCTGGACGTCTATCCAACACTGGCCGAGCTGGCCGGACTTCCAGAGAAGCCGGGCCTGGAAGGAATATCTATTGTCCCGCAGTTGCAGGATCCGCATGCTCCCCGTGAGCGACCGGCTATTACAACTTCGAATCCCGGTAATCACAGTGTACGTTCCGAACGATGGCGCTACACCCGGTATGCGGATGGCTCGGAAGAGTTGTATGATCATTACCGAGATCCCCATGAGTGGAAAAACCTCGCTGATAATCCGGATTATGCAGGTATTATTGAAGAACATGCCCGATGGCTGCCTGAAGAGTCTGCACCGCACGTTCCCGGAAGTCAGCATCGTATCCTGTGGAAAGAAGACGGGATTTGGTACTGGGAAGGCGAGCCGATTGATTTTGACAAGCTAGTACGTTAATCAACCTCTAAAGAAAGGATTGAATTCGATATTCAATCCTTCCCGAATAAATAATGGTTAATCATTCTTTCTTTGGCTGAATAACCAGGCGAACATGTTTTCGTCTGTATAGGCCTGAAGCCACGAAAAATGTCCCACACCGGGATACTCTGTATAACCAGGTTTTGCACCGGCATTTTGAAGTGCCTCAATCATTTCCCGTGACCTCTCGGCGGGGATTGTTGGGTCGTCAGCACCGTGAAAAGCCCAGATCGGGACATCGGTTATTTGATCGGCAGTGGTTGGGTCGCCGCCACCGCATACAGGAACTGCGGCGGCAAAACGTTCAGGCCAGCGAGCGATCGCATCCCAAGTGCCGAACCCTCCCATTGACATACCGGTGATGTAAATTCGATTGGTATCAACCGCAAAGTTTTCAATAAGCTGATCGAGAACCTCCATGGTCATCCGTAAAGGTTTTGAGGGTTCATCAGCCAGCCTAAACGGATCATCACTATTGCCATACTGACCCTCAAAATTCGCCCAGGTTCGATTCTCCGGACTTTGTGGGGCTATTACGATCGCTTTTTTTGTCATTAGACGATGGTCAGTGACAAAATTCTTTACTCCCCATTTGAGCTGTGAGATATTATCATCACCCCTTTCACCCCCGCCATGCAAAAAGATGACGACAGGATAAATTTCAGAACCACTGAAATCGGGAAAAGCGATCCGGTAATTTAATGTATCTCCGTCTTCGTCAATGTATTGTTCGGCATTGAATCGCTGGGTTTGCGCATTCAAAGTTTGAAGTGAAACAAAAAGACATAGAACTATTAATAGTGTTTTTTTCATAAATCGTAAAATTTAAATGAGATGTTTAGTCATCTGCCGGATTAGGTGAGCTTGTAAGTATATTTCTGAAACCACATTCATTCTTCAAGTACCGGCTTGGTTAGTGTTTTGTATATTCGTTGTGCAGCAAGAAAATTTTTATTGTTACACTATGTAACAGTAACTCTTTATAAAATGCAAATCTAATGACGGTCGGGTATCAAACAACCCTGTGTCGAAAAAGATTTAATAGAAGTAAATCCTGGATAAGATTTTCTCTTTGTCACAGAACGCTCAATTCGATACTCGAACCCAAAAAAGGAGTTGTTCTTGGCTATAAAAGATATATTTTGTATTAATTTAAAGGTTCACAGGTTTCCGGGAGTATAGAAAGTAAAACATCTACGGAGCTTGTTTTACGATTGCCCGGAGGATTTACGCATCGCTATGATATTGAGGACATCGAGTCCAGGGAACAGTTGAATCAATCCCGGATGCCTGCCTTGCAGGCCGTTTAACCGAACAGGAATAAGTAGATTTGGTTGAATATCTTACAACACTCGGAAACTAAAAGATGAATTGTCTTAAAAAATTTCACGACGCAATGAGATCGACCAGACCGGGAATTCTATTATCCGGCCATCATGGAAGCCAATGTTGAAACCGGATATACAGGATACATAGGAGTAGAGTTTATTCAGACCTGAATGATCCGCAGGAGGCATTGAATATTGGTACAGGTCTTTGCGATGAATAATCATCTTTTTTGCACTCATTTTTTAAATAATACTATAGTTACCATGAAGGATAAAAAACAAACATCTATTTCTCGTAAAAGCTTTATTAAAAAAAGTGCAGTTGCATCCTCGTTTTTTTTCGTTCCGAGGCATGTGCTAGGTGGAGTTGGATACACAGCGCCCAGCGACCGGTTAAATTTAGCAGCCATCGGTGCCGGCGGAAAAGGATCCAGTGATATTTCCAACGCTTCAGTAAATGGTCGCGAGCGGGTAGCTGCTCTTTGTGATGTACATTTTGCCGGATCTGCATCAAGCGCTGTTGAGGAGTTTCCGGATGCGAATCGATATCATGATTTCAGGGAAATGCTGGACCAGGAACCAGATCTTGATGCCGTTACAATCTCAACACCAGATCATACACATGCCCAACCTGCAAAAATGGCGATGGAGAGGGGTCTTCATGTGTATGTACAAAAACCCCTCACACACAACATCCGCGAGGCACGATTACTGACAGAAATGGCCGAAGAGCATCAAATTGTGACTCAAATGGGCAACCAGGGAGCCTCCAACGAGTATCTGGGAATGGTTCATGATTGGATCGATTCCGGTGTGTTGGGTGCTATTTCTGAAGTAAATGTATGGACCAACCGCCCGGTCTGGCCTCAGGGGTTTCCAATGCCAGAACCGGATGAAAGCCAGAAACCTGATGATTTAAACTGGGATTTGTGGCTGGGCCCTGCCGATTACCGTCCCTACACGCCCGATCTTCACCCGTTCAACTGGAGAGGCTGGTGGGATTACGGTACGGGGGCTTTGGGTGATGTGGGTTGCCACTTGATTGATATCCCCTATCGTGTGCTTAATCTGGGTCATCCGATCGATGCCGAGTGTAGCGTGGGCACCATTTACACACAAATGTGGACGCCAGAATATGAACCTGAAGGTGCCCCGGCATCATCATTCATCACCCTCCACTTTGAAGCCACAGAGAAAACGAACTCTCCTATCCAGATGACCTGGAGCGATGGAGGGATCCGTCCGCCGAGACCCGAAGTAATTCCTGCTGATCACGACATGGGTGGGCCGAATAGTGCCAATGGTGTCATCATTATCGGGGAAAACGGGGTAATCACCACTAACATAAACGACAGTTCTCCGTTGATGCCTAAACTTTATCTGAATGACGGAACTACCGAATTTGGTCCGGAAACAGAAGATCTGGATGAATCCGAATATGGCCATCATCGAAAGTGGATTGATGCCTGTAAGGCTGGTTATGGCAGCCAAGAACACCTGGCATTAACATCCTCATTCGATTATGCTGGCCCGATGACCGAAGCCGTGCTGATGGGTAATCTGGCAATCCGTGCATATATGCTACGTCGAGAAAACAGCCAGGGGGATATGGAGTATTATGGAAGAAAAAAATTGCTGTGGGACGGTGAAAATATGAAAATAACCAATCTCGAAGAAGCCAATCAGTTTGTAGGCCGTACATATAGACAAGGATGGGAGGTTTAAATTACAAATCAAATGTTAGAGGTATAACAAATGAAAGCTTAATGTCGCTTTCCAGAACTATAAATTGATAACTGTAAAGAATTTCAACTTTTCAAAACTCATAACACTTTATTTTCCACTCTTATTTTACTTTTTAATTTTCTCATCTTGTGAAACTGAATCTCTTCCCCTCGGTCAAAACGAGGCTCTTCGCACCTACACCGAATTTTGAGAATGGGTCGCAACCAACCCCAATCCACAGATTCAAATGGAATAAAACGGATGAAAACTGGTACTCTCTGGATACAGATTCAGATTCCTGGATTGATTATTAAAGGGTATCACATTACCACTTTTGAAGTCCAGGAATAAACCGAAGGTTGTATTCGGGAATAAATGACAATGACTTTTTTCAAACAACGGTTCTTTGGTTACACATGGGTTTGTGGCCGATTTGATATTATTAATTAAACTTTATGGGATACCATGTCACTAAATCAAATATTCGTAACAGGAAGTATAATCATTTTCAGTTTGATTTTGCCCGCCAGGGAAATTGCTATTGCACAAACGACAGATGATCAGGAACTCCGGGAACCGGAATATATAGCCCATCGCGGAGCATCCTGGCTGGTGCCGGAAAATACAATGGCCTCCATTCAACTGGCGTGGGAGATGGATGTGGATGCGGTTGAATTCGATGTATTTCTGACGGCAGATGGCGAAATAGTCGTTAAACATGACCCGAATACAGAGCGTATCACCGGTGTGGATGGTCATGTGGAGGAGATGACCCTGGCCGAGCTGCGTGAATTGGACTACGGGGCCTGGAAAGCCCCGCATTGGGAAGGAGAACAGATTCCAACCCTGGCCGAAGCGTTGGCGACGATGCCGAAAGGCAAACGGATGTTTGTGGATGTAAAATCCGGAACCGGGATTGTCGAACCGATGCTGCAAATATTTGATGAGTCTGGTCACCACCCCCATCAGATCGTTGTGATTGCATTTTCATATGAGTTGGCAGCCAAGACCAAGCGGCTGAGGCCCCGTACACCGGTTTACTGGCTGGAAGGGTTCAGCCAGGATGATGCCGGTAACTGGTCGCCCACGATGGAAGAAGTTGTTGAGAAAACCGTAGAAGCAAACCTGGACGGTGTTAACCTTCGATTTGTAGGTCCAGCTACGAACAGAGAAGATGTCGCACTGATCCGTGAGGCCGGCCTGGGATATTATGTGTGGACCGTCAATGATCTGGACGATGCGCAAAAAGCCATTGAGCTGGGTATCGACGGGTTGACGACCGACCGGCCGGCATGGATCAAAAAGCAATTACTCTCGAAAAACGGATGGCGGTTATTGCAGAAACCTTGATGCTTTCAATTTCTTTGGCCGGGATGATCGCGTGATTATATGGTTCATTTTCCCTCCGATCATTTACCTGTACTGGCCGAGATAGAGTTCAATAACTGAAGATACATGGAGTCGAATTTCATATACGAACTGATTGGATACCTGGCTTCTGTTCTGGTGGCGGTCTCATTGATGATGAGCAAGATCGTCAAGCTCAGAATTATTAATATGCTTGGAGCGATTATATTTGTTATATATGGTATTCTCATCAACTCGATCCCGGTAGCGGGAGTTAATGCTTTCATCGTACTGGTAAATATCTACTATCTGGGCAAAATTTACACTTCGAAAGAGTACTTTAAACTGTTGCAGGTTTCTCCGGAGGATGAGTATATGACTCACTTTCTCTCTTTCTACCGGGATGATATTTCTGATTTTCAACCCGGTTTTTCATACAATCCGAATGAAGATGACGTGATCCTGATGGTACTTCGAGATATGGTCCCGGCCGGCATATTTATCGGTAAATATCCTAAAGATGAAGAGGGGATCCTTAACGTCGAACTGGATTTTGTGATCCCGCAATACCGGGATTTTAAAATCGGTACCTTTCTGTATTACGAGAAACGCGGGTTTTTCCGTGACTTGGGGATTACCATGATTCGCACGAAGCCGGGAAACGAAAAGCACCGGCGATACCTGCAGGAGATGGGTTTTCATCCGGCTGATGGCGACGGTAATTTATTTAGGCTGGAGCTGTGAATTCCGACAACAGGCAGATGCCAGTATCCTGATCTCATATCAAAATTCAGTTGATTACATTGGTATTTTAAAATCCGAGCATCAAATAAATCCTGAACTCAAATACTCTTATGCCCGAAGTAAAAGGAACCATTCTGGATGTCGTAAATCGGCGTTTTTATAACGGTGCAGTTGTAATTGAAAATGGAAAAATCAAAACGATACGGGAAACTGATGATGTACCGCGTCAGTTCATTCTGCCCGGATTTGTAGATGCACACGTTCATATCGAAAGTTCAATGCTTGTGCCTTCGGAATTTGCGAGGCTCGCTGTTCGGCACGGAACGGTTGCCACGGTGTCAGATCCGCATGAGATAGCCAACGTTTGCGGAAAGGAAGGTGTCGAGTTTATGATCAAAAACGGCAATAAAGTACCGCTTAAATTTTATTTTGGAGCTCCTTCCTGTGTACCTGCAACTTCTTTTGAGACATCCGGTGCAAAGCTTACTGTCCGGGATGTGGAAGAACTTCTCGATCTCGACGAAATTCTTTACTTGTCGGAGATGATGAACTGGCCGGGTGTTCTGAATCGGGAGAAAGAGGTTATGGCAAAAATTAAAGCGGCTCATAGCCGGGGAAAGCCGGTTGATGGACACGCCCCGGGGCTCAAGGGTGAAAAAGCAGCCCGTTATGCCTCTGCCGGCATCACAACCGATCATGAATGCTATACCAAAGAGGAAGCAGTTGACAAATTGAAAAACGGTATGAAAATCGTGATCCGGGAAGGGAGTGCTGCAAAAAATTACAATGCACTGATTTCCCTTTTAGGCGAATACCCGGACAAGATCATGTTTTGTACAGATGACAAGCATCCGGACGACCTTGTTAAAAACCATATGAATGAACTTGCATCAAGAACATTTACCCGCGGCCTTGAACTTTTCGACACACTGAATGCTTTTTGTGCAGCCCCGGTGAAGCATTACGGTTTGGATGTCGGGCTTCTGCAAACAGGAGATCCGGCTGACCTGATTGTCGTTGATGACCCGGAAACCATGTTTGTTTTGGAAACCTGGATCGATGGACAATGTGTGTTTGAAAATAACCAGGTGCTGATACCCAGAGTGCCGGTCAAAAGAATCAATAACTTTTCCGCATACAAGACGGAGCCGGGCGACTTCAAAGTTGTTGCAGGCAGGAAGGATCATCCGGTAATTGTGGCGAGAGACGGAGAACTGGTTACTGACAAAGAGAGGGTCAGATTACCGGAATCAAGCGGGGTAGTATTGTCCGATCCGGAGCGGGATATTCTGAAAGTTGCCGTCGTGAATCGATATAAAAAAGCAAAACCGGCCACTGGATTTATCAAAAACTTTGGCATTACCGAAGGTGCCATAGCCTCTTCTGTGGCTCACGATTCTCACAATGTGATTGTTGTTGGAAGTTCAGATCAATATATGAGTGATGTGGTAAACCTGGTCATGGAACATGAAGGGGGAATAGCAGCTGTCAGACCTGGTGAGAAAGAAATTCTGCCATTACCGGTAGGTGGGATTATGAGCGACAGACCGGGCCGTGAAGTAGCGGCTGAATATGAAAAATTAAGCTTTATGGCAAAAAATATGGGCAGCAAACTCCACGCACCTTTTATGTTGATTTCGTTTATGGCACTTTTGGTTATCCCCAGCCTGAAGATGAGTGACAAAGGGATGTTCGATGGGGAAACATTCCAGTTTGTGGATTAAAGATTATTTCCCGTAACGTATTTGTTGGCAAGACACTAAGAATTCAAGCAGAGAATGGGTGATAAACAGCTTTGATTAACTGAAGATTGTCATCAGTTTTCTGATCACTTTCCTGAGGGGCCGAGGCTGAGATTTTCCAAGTGCCTTGTAAACGACCTCGTCACCGACAATCGTTCCGGCAACTTTGTGTGCTTCATCAATATTTTCCTGTCGAAACAGATCAAGAACATCGGAATCAATCAATGTGTACCATAAATCCTTTCGTGTTTCAAAATCCGGATATTGAGCGGCCATCGGTTTACGGAGTTGATACATAAAATCCAGGAATGGTTTGTATTCGGGGCCAAACTCTTTTTCAAACCGTTGACGCAGACGTACTGCAAGCGTGGGGGCAGCACCACTTGTTGAAATCGAAATGGTTAACCGCCCACGTTTGACAAGGGATCCGAATGTAAAGGTACAATGGGGAATATCATCCATCACATTTACCAATATCCCTTTCTCATCGGCTTCTCTGTAAACCCTTTCGTTGATATCTCCATGAAACTCAGCCACGATGACAAGAAAGGCACCTGACAGATCTCCTTCCCGGTAATAGCGTGAAATCCATTCAATTTGCCCTTCATCAACCAATTTTTTTGTTTCAGGTGTAATTTCCGGGCTGATCAGGGTGATGTTGGCGTCACATTCTAGAAGTTCTTTGGCTTTTCGTTCAGCTTCATGGTCTCCGCCGATTAATACGGTTTTCTTCTCATGTAACCTGTTCAGATATACAGGATAAACTTTCATAATAAAATGTGACGTCAGGGTCGTGTATTAATGACCGTTTGTTGGTAATGGACCACGTACCACTTTCCCATTTGTCTTGGAAAAATGGATACCGCATTCTGTTTTGTCGACACCTCTCCACCGGCCGTTCCGTTCATCCTCGCCATCTTTTACAGGGCTTGTGCAAGGAATACAGCCGATGCTTGGATAACCGTCGTCGTGCAGTGGATTGTAAGGAAGCTCGTGATCATTGATATAATCCCAGATCTCGTCACTAGTCAATTCGGCTAGTGGGTTCAGCTTTAAAACCTGGTTAATATCGTCATACTCCAGAATCCGCGTATTTTTGCGGGTATCAGACTGATTGCGGCGGATGCCGGTGATCCAACCTTTCTTGTCCGAAAGATATCGTTTCAGTGGCTCCACCTTTCTGATGTAGCAGCATTGGTCAGGATTCCGGTTCCAGAGCTCATCTCCAAATTTTTCTTTCTGTTCATCTAACGTAAGGCTAGGTGTCACCTGGGTGATTTTAATGCCAAGTTTCTCTTGCAGCCTGTCGCGAAGCTTGTACGTTTGATCAAAAAGGAGATTGGTGTCCAGGTAGAAAACCGGAATACCGAGTCCAAGTTTATAGATTCGGTGCATTAAAAAAACACCGGATGGTCCGAAACCGGTACCGAGAGCAACTTCTGAACCATAGGTATCAAAACTCCACTGAAGAACACGATCGGGATGTTTTCCTTCAAAAATATCATTCAGTACATCAATTTGTCCGTAGTTAATGTATGAATCCGGTTGTTTGGCAGTTAATATCTGTTGATGGTTCATTTTTCTTTTTTAGCTGATTGATTCAGTATTCTATCACCCTGCAAATTTGGCAATTCTGTTTCTGTAGGTTGAATTTCTTTGTTGACCGGAATGTTCAGTCGAGTTAAACCATATAAGATCATGACTCATCGCTGCGAGTTCACCAACGACAATCGTTGCAGGAGACCCGAATTGTTGAGATTTTTCAACAATGGTATTTAGTGTTGCGGTTACAACCTGCTGATCATCAAAAGTCGCTTTTTGGATAATAGTTACAGGGGTATCGCCCGGACGTCCAAATGTGATTAACGTTTCTACAATCTTCTGCAGATTTTTCATTCCCATTAAAATTACCAGGGTATCGGCATGTGCTATATGATCCCAGTTCTGAAAAACATGAGTATCTTTCAGGGTATGTCCGGTGACTACCGTGAATGATCTGGCAAGATTTCGGTGGGTTAATGGTATTCCGGCAAATGCAGGTGCCGATAAAGCGCTGCTGATGCCCGGAATTACTTCGAATGGAATGTGTTCCGAAGCTAATGCTTCACACTCTTCACCTCCACGACCGAAAATGAATGGATCACCGCCTTTTAATCTCACCACAATTTTATGCTCCTGTGCCTTGGAAATCAGGATCCGGTTGATTTGATCCTGGGATACGGAAGGTTTACCGGGTTTTTTTCCTACATATATGTGTTCGGAATTTTCAGGACTGTGAGCCAGTAACTCAGGATTTACCAGCCGGTCGTAGACAACCGTATCTGCGTTCTTCAAAGCTTTGAGTGCCTTTACTGTAATCAGGTCGGGATCTCCCGGGCCGGCACCGGCTATATACACACGTCCATGATAATGGCCATGGCCGGTCCGGGTATTGTCTATTTGTATTTGTTGTCTCATCTATAATTAAACGGGTTCCTGGAGCGCTTTAGAAAAATCATGCTTTGCCCAAAAGTCACCGAATTGTTCGTTATGATTTCGTTCTTGTTTGTAAATTTCGAGTAGCGGCCTGATTTCATCGACAAGTTTATCCAGGGGGACCAGGTCTTTATAGATCTTTCCAAGCCTGGTACCGGCCGGATTGCCGCCAACAAAGACAGTGTAATTTTCAAGCGAGCGGCCGACAAATCCAATATCGGCGACATAAGGCCTGGCACAACCGTTAGGGCATCCGGTCATCCGGATTGAAATCTCTTCATTCTCAAGCTTCAGCTCTTCCAATACGTTTTGCAGGTTCCTCACTACATCGGGGAAAACTCGTTCCGACTCCGTGATGGCTAATCCGCATGTTGGAAGTGCGGGGCATGCCATGGAGTTTTTCAACAGGTTCGGCAATTCATTCTCCGGTAAAACACCATGATCTCTGAGCAGATTATCAATTTTATCTTTATCCGATTCAGAAACATCGGTGAGGAGCACATTGTGGTTAGGAGTCAGCCGAAATCCGGGCTGATAGGTTTCTGCAATTTTCCGGAAAGCTTTTTTTATCTGTAATTTTCCTTCATTCTTAATTCGGCCATTCTCGATAGACACGCCAAGAAACCATTTGCCATTCGATTGTTTATTCCAGCCGAGATAAAGATCAGGTTCAAATTTGGGAAGTTCGCGATATGGCTCCGGTTCAAAACCAGTCCGTTTTACCAGTTCTTCTTTGAATTTTTCAATTCCGATCTCATCAATCAGGTATTTCATCCGGGCTCGTTTTCTGTTAATCCGGTTGCCCAGGTCGCGTTGCACTTTTACGATACCTTCTACCGTATTGTAAACCTGATCTGCCGGGATGTAGCCGAGATGATCTCCCAGGCGCGGAAATGTATCTTTCTTTCTGTGGTTCATCCCAAGTCCGCCGCCAACAACAACATTGAATCCTTCAATCTTGTTTTCATCATTAAAGATGGCAATCAGGCCGATATCCTGTGTATAGAGATCGATACTGTTATCCCGCGGTATTGTCAGGCCGATCTTGAATTTTCTTGGCAGATAATTTTTTCCGTAGATCGGTTCAACGTTCCCGTTTTGATTGGGCTCAGAACCGGAATAGGTTTTTTCTCCATCGAGCCAGATTTCATGATAAGCATTGGTAGCAGGTAAAAGCCGGTCGGAGAGCTGGTTGGCAACTTCCTGGACCTGCTCCTGTTTGCCGTCGATATCGGGAGCTGGAGTAGCCATGACATTTCGGACAACATCCCCACAAGCACCGAGGGTTGTAATCATGGCATCGTTAATTTCACGAAACGTTTGTTTCAGGTTGCTCTTGATGATACCGTAAAGCTGAAACGCCTGCCGGGTGGTAACTCTGATCGTACTGTCGCCGTGCTTGTCAGCAATATCATCCAGGGCCAGATACTGGTTCGCAGTCAGTTTGCCGCCGGGAATTCGTCCCCGGATCATAAACATCCAGTGCTTGTCTCTGCCTTCACGCAGATCACGATCATCCTGCTGATAAGTTCCGTGGAACTTTAATATTTGATAACTATCCTTACTGAAGTTGGGGTCCTCATTCCCCAACTCTTCAGTAATCGGAGCCCTCAGATAGTCGCTGGACTCTTTGATCTTCTCTACTTTGCTTTTTGTTCGTTTTCTTCTAGACATTATTTGTGTTTCAGATGTTTATGAAAATTAACCTATCGCTCAATCGGAGCTTCGATAAGATTACCCCATTCAGTCCATGACCCGTCATAATTCAATACATTCGGGTAATCCAGGAGTTCATTCAGGACAAACCAGGAGTGTGCTGAACGTTCTCCAATTCTGCAGTAGGCAATGATCTCTTTATCCGGAGTGATACCTTCATTTTCATAGATTTTTTTCAGTTCTTCCAGACTTTTAAAAGTACCGTCTTCATTTACAGCTTTGCTCCAGGGAATATTGCTGGCACCCGGGATATGGCCAGGCCGCTGGGAAAGTTCATTCAGGCCCGGAGGAGCCAGTATTTTACCGCTAAATTCATCCGGTGACCGAACATCCACGAGTCCTACGTTCTGCTTTCCAAGCCGGTTGGCTACATCGTTTCTGAAAGCTCTCAGATTTTTGTTAATACCACTGATTGTATAGTTGGTTTCCTGATAATCCGGAATTTCAGTAGTGAATTCCCGGTTTTCAGCTTCCCATTTTTTCCTGCCGCCATCCAGAAGTTTTACCTTATCGTGATTGTAATATTTTAACAGCCAATAAGCCCAGGCTGCAAACCAGTTATTGTTGTCGCCATAGAGAATAATTGTTGTATCGTTGCCAATTCCTGATTTTCGGAGCAGCTTTTCGAAATCTTTTTTTGAAGCAATGGTTCTTTGAAGCTGATCCTGTAATTGTTTTTGCCAGTCCCAGCCAACAGCTCCGGGGATATGTCCGGAATCGTAAGATCTCGTATTGACGTCAACCTCCACGAAGCGTACGTTCTCGTTATTTAAATTTTGAGCCGCCCATTCGGTATTTACAAGGAATTTATCAAGGGTTAATGTGTCAGGCATTGTAGTAAACTAGGTTTTTTAAGTTTTGGTTGATTTTAAAGAGTACTAATTGCTGACACAGGCAGTGAATTTTTTTTGACATAAAAAAAACCCACTACCTGCGACAGGTAGTGGGTTTTAGTTGAAAACTGTTAGTTATATTCAGTCACTTGCAACATATCCACAACCTGCCGGGGAAAGCATCATACACAAACAATTGCACATACAGCAGTACATGCTTGTGAACGCGTTGCAAATATGATTCAAATGGAACATAAACTTATACAAAAAGTTTCTTAATGACGGTCAGAAGGTTAACACCAAATTTCGAGTAAGTCAAATGTAAACAGAAAAAAAAATTTAAATTTTAAATGGAAGCGATTACAGGATTAATTAATTAAACTAAAGAGAGTCCTTCTATTAAATATTTAACCTATAAGAGGGCATTAAGATGAAGCATTTCTTCGTGGAAGAGCCTCATTAGAAATATTGGACCCCTTATATATTCATTTTAAGATATGTTTGTTCTGAAATGAGCTGGTTCCTGAAGATCATGCGGTGCGGATGCTTGATGCCCGTGATTTCAGCATAGAAAATATTGACAGCAAGATACCAGGGTTATCTGCAATTATTGTGTTGTAGCAAAACTTGTATAATCGCATGCTGATAATCGTCAGTGTATTATATGAACGATTCATGTTGAAACCGTTTTATCATGTTGAATGACTACGCAAATTAAAAAAATAAGCTATGGTATTGATAACGGGAGCAACCGGTAATCTTGGGGCTGAAGTTACACGACGTTATTTTGGCAGTCAGGAGAGTTTGCGATTATTGACCCGCACACCCGATAAGCTAAAAGCCTTTGAGAGTCATGGTGCTGAAGTAATCAAAGGAGATTTTTGCGATTCAGTATCGCTTCAAAAAGCATTACAAGGAGTCGATAAAGTCGTAGCATCGGTACATTCAATGATTGGATGGGGTAAAAACTCGAGTAAAAAAATCGATTTGAAAGGACATATCAATCTGATAGATTCAGCTATTCAGGCTGGAGTAAGCCATATGATTTATATATCAGCTTTTGGTGCGAGCAGTGACCATCCCATAGATTTCTGGAGATATAAATTTCAGGTGGAAGAATATCTGAAAGCAAGTGGTCTGGATTACACAATTTTACGACCCACGGCATTCATGGAAACTCATGCTCATATGTTGCTTGGACAACATGTGATTGAAAAAGGCAGGGTAACTCTGTATGGAGAAGGAGAGAATCCAAGAAATTTTGTTGCGGCTGAAGATGTGGCAAGATTTGTTTTGATGGCACTAGAACATCCATCTTTGATTGGTGAAACTGTAGAAATCGGAGGTAAGGAAAATCATTCTTCCAGAGAAGTGGTAGAGTTGTATGCGGGCCTGATTGGAAAAAAGCCTGAAATAAAAAAGATACCATTATCAATGCTGAAGGTCTTGTCGATAGCTGTCAGGCCTTTCCATTCCGGAATCAGCAGGATCATTCGCTCATCAGTTCTTGCAGAAACCGGTGATATGACTTTTGATGCAACTCTTTTGATTGAAAGGTATGGTATTGAGCCTGTCGGCCTTCACGAGTGGGTTTATAATAATGCAGTTCCGGCTGCTGCAGGCAGTCAGTTAAATCAAAACGGAAAATA